>CAYPTH010000068.1:12161-17415 GCA_964413635.1 uncultured Spirochaetaceae bacterium | reverse complement strand
CGCAAGACCTACGAAGGCGACCCCATGGTCAAGAGCCGAATGAAACAGCGGATGCAGGAGTTGCTGTCACGGAACATGGTGCAAAACGTCCCGGAAGCGGACGTTGTGGTGACGAACCCGACTCACTATGCGGTTGCCATGCAGTACCGACGCGAGCTCATGGAGGCTCCGACGGTCATTGCGAAGGGCGCGGATCAGATTGCCTTCAAGATTCGGGAAGTCGCCGAAGAGAACAGTGTTCCGCTGATTGAGAACAAGCCCTTGGCGCGAGCGCTCTACGCAGAGGTGGAGATCGGGGATGTTATTCCGGAAAAGTTTTACGAAGCGGTGGTTGCCGTGCTCAAGCAGGTGTACCGCATGAAAGGGACCCGGGTTGGGTAAGGTGGTACGGTAATGGCGGACATTCAGACCATATTGGGAAGCGCCTTCGGGAAGCAGCGGACCGACGTATTGGTGGCGGTGGGCGTCATCATCGTCATCATGATGCTCATTGTCCCGCTTCCCGCCGTGCTTCTCGACACCCTCATGTCGCTCAACCTGGTGCTCGGCCTTCTGACGATCTTGATTGTCCTATATATCAGGTCGGCCCTGGAGTTTTCGGTCTTTCCAACTCTCCTTCTCGTGCTGACCGTCTACGGCCTGGCCCTGAACGTCTCATCCACGCGGCTGATCCTTTCGCAGGGAAGCAACTTTGACGGCCAGATTGTCCGTGCCTTTTCCGACTTCGTCGTCGGTACCGGAGGTCTCGAGGGACTGGTCATCGGCATAATTATCTTTGTGATCATCATTGCCGTGCAGTTCATTGTTATCACGAAGGGTGCGACGCGTGTTGCCGAGGTGGCCGCCCGCTTCACCCTGGACTCCTTGCCGGGCAAGCAGATGGCGATTGAGGCGGAGTACAACTCGGGCTCTATTTCGGAAGAGGAATCGACCAAGCGGAAGATGGACCTCGAACGGGAGGTCGACTTCTACGGCGCCATGGACGGTGCTTCGAAGTTCGTCCAAGGGAACGTTCGGGTCGGAGTGCTCATTACGGTGATCAACATTGTCGGCGGTATTGTCGTCGGAATGACCATCCACAACGAGACCTTCGATATGGCAATGAACACCTACATTGCCCTTGCGATCGGCGACGGTTTGGTTACCCAGTTCCCGGCACTGTTGATCTCCACCGCCACCGGCTTGATTGTGACGCGCGCTATTTCCGACGGAACCTTCGGCGAAGACCTCACGACGCAGTTCACGAATCAAACGAGAATCTATTGGATTGCCGCCTTCTTTCTGTTGGCGCTCGCGATCCTTCCGGGCTTCCCCTGGTACGTCCTCATGCCGCTCGCGCTGCTCTCGGCCGCCCTGGCCTTTACCCTTGGACGCCGTCAATCCCTTGCCGCTGCGAAGGAGCAGGCCGAGGCGGCGCAACCGCAGGAGCAGGAGCGGCCGGTCGAGATTTCACCGGTGGCGCCCTTGGATCCCCTTTCTCTTGAGCTTGGGTACGGCTTGGTGCCCTTGGTGGATAAGGAAAAGGGCGCCGAGCTATTGGATAGGGTAACGCGCATCCGCCGGGAGGCGGCGCTTGATTTGGGCCTGGTGGTTCCGCGGATTCGCATCATTGACAATATGCGCCTCGAGCCGTCGGCGTACGCCTTCAAGATCCGGGGTGTCGAGATCGGAAGCGGCAGCATCAAAATGGGGCAGTATCTCTGTATCAATCCCGGAGGAGAGCGGGAGGACATTCCCGGCGAACGAACCACTGACCCCGCCTTTGGGCTTCCTGCCTTGTGGATTACCGAAGAGTATCGCGATCGCGCGGAGCGGGCGGGATACACCGTCGTTGATCCGCCTTCCATCATTGCCACGCATCTTACCGAGATTATCAAAAAGTACGCCGCGGACATCCTTGGCCGGCAGGAGGTCAAGTCGATGCTCGATACCTTGAAGAAGGACTATCCGGCGGTGGTAGACGACGTGCAAGGCGTGCTCTCGGTTGGTGAGGTCCAAAAGGTGCTGCAGGGCCTGCTCCGGGAGCAGGTCTCTATCCGCAACATGGTGCAAATCTTGGAAACGCTTGCGGATTATGGTAATGTCACCAAGGACGTCGGATTCCTGGTGGAAAAGGCGCGACAGGCGCTGCGTCGACAGATTTCATTGCAGCACGCGGATCAGGATAAGACGCTGCACGTCTTGACAATCGATCCAAAGCTGGAGCAGCGCATCGTGGAGTCTCGCGTAGAGACCGCCGGCGGGGTGGTTCCGGCGCTTCCGCCCGACGTACAGCGAGACTGGATCAACGCCGTCTCCAACTCCCTCCGGCAGGCGCGCGAACAGGGTTACTATCCCGTGTTGCTCTGCTCCGAGGCGGCACGGCCGCTGGTCAAGCAGAGCACCGTCCGGGACATTCCCGACATTGTGGTTCTTTCCGTTCCCGAAATCATCTCTGAGGTAAACGTGGAATCGATCGGCGAAATCAAAATCAGTGAGCAAGGGTAGGAAGAGATGGAGTACTTCGTAGAGCAGGCAACATCGCATCAAGAGGCCGAGCACAAGGTGCGTGCCAAGTACGGAGACCGCGCTCGCATCATGCACCACAAGACCATTCGCATGGGCGGCTTCCTCGGCTTGTTCAGTCGTGAGGGTGTAGAGGTTACCGGATACTTTGCCAACGAGCCGGTGCGGCGGGAGTCGACGCGAAAGCCGCAGGCCTTCGAAGAGGAAAAGAAGAAGATTCTCGGCACGGTAAAATCTGAAAAGAGCTTTGATCTCCTTCTCGAAGAGATGAAGTCGCTAAAGGAACAGATCGGTACCCTTCAGGTTCCACAGCGGCAGCTTGAACAACAATCGGAGCATTCTACGATTGACGCCTTGCGGGAGCTATTGGAGCACAACGAGTTCACGACAAGCTACATTGATGCAACTCTGCGCCGCGTTCGGGCGGAATTTTCCATGGACGAGCTCGAAGACCTTGAAGCGGTGAAGCAGCGTGTCCTCGACTGGATCGGGGAGTCGATCCGGCTGCACCGCCCGAAGGCGAGGTTTCGGCCGGAAGTCTTCATCTTGGTGGGACCCACCGGGGTCGGGAAGACCACGACAATCGCCAAGCTCGCGGCAATTCATGGCCCGGGGGAAAACGGAGGGAAGAAGGACGTTCGAATCATAACGATCGACAACTACCGAATTGGGGCGAAGGAGCAGATTGAGACCTACGGCAGTATCATGGACATTCCCGTGACATGTGTAGAGTCGGCGCAGGAAATGAAAAAGCAGATCGCACTCTACGACGGTGTCGATCTCGTGTTTGTGGACACGATCGGCAAGAGCCCTCGGGAGTTCACGAAGCTCGGTGAGATGAATGAGTTGCTCCGCGGGATCGGGGGGAAAGGACACTTCCACCTGGCGGTGAGCGCCACCACGAAGACGACCGACATGGAGGAGATCTTTCGGCAGTTCGAGCCTTTTGGCTACGAGTCGGTTGTAATTACCAAGGTCGATGAAACCAATCGGCTCGGGAACGTGATCAGCTTGCTGGCGGAACGGCAGAAACCAATTTCATACCTCACCAACGGCCAACGAGTGCCGCAGGATATCGCACCCGCGACGGTGGAGCGCTTGTTGATGAGCCTCGAGGGATTTCAGATTGACCGCGAACGCGTGGCGGAACGATTCGATCAAGAGTAAGGATGGAGTAGGCGGATGGCAGACCAAGCTGAAACCCTGCGCGAGATGATGAAGCGACGAGCCGACGGCTCGAACAGCAAGACGCGCATAATCACGGTTGCGAGTGGCAAGGGCGGAGTCGGTAAGACGAACATGGCAACCAATATGGCTCTGGCTTTTGCAAATCTGGGCAAACGGGTCGTGCTCATGGACGCCGACTTGGGCCTGGCGAATGTGAACGTAGTTCTCGGCATTATTCCCAAGTACAACCTGTACCACGTCATCCGAAAGCAGAAGTCGATGAAGGAGATCATTCTGGATACCAACTACGGTATTCAGATTGTTGCCGGAGCGAGCGGCTTCGCGAAGATTGCGAATTTGACTGAAGACGAACGGCAGAACTTCGTGCAGGAGCTTTCCGAGCTCGAGAGCGCGGACGTAATCATCATCGATACGAGTGCCGGTGTGTCCAACAACGTGCTGGCCTTCGTGGCGGCCGCGGATGAAGTGATCATTGTGACCACCCCGGAACCGACTGCAATCACCGACGCCTACGGAATCATCAAGATTATTGCCACCGAAATCGACAACTTGAACCTCGGGCTCAAGCTCATCGTCAATCGTGTGAAGTCGGCAACCGAAGGCAAGCGGGTGGCGGAGCGCGTCATCAATATTGCCGGACAGTTCTTGAACCTCAAGATCGATTACCTCGGCTACATATACGACGATCCCGGCGTGCAACAGGCGGTGTTGAAACAGAAACCCTTCTCGGTAATGGATCCGAAGGGCAAGGCCTCGGCCTGCGTGCATCACATTGTGAGTAGATTGGAGAAGGTTGAGTACAAGGAGGGGGGAGGCTTTTCAGCTTTTCTCAAGCGTTTGTTCGGTCGCACCGAATCGGACTCTGCTTGACGACGAATTGTGGATTGCATAACCTGGTTTGATGGAGCACTGGGCCCATGGACGTTAACTGGCGACTCATAGCCATTTTTGCAGGCGGAGCCTTCCTGGTGTCGGTGCTATCCGCATTGATTGCCGGTGTAACCTTCGGTGCTCTCATTCTTCGTGCCGTTTTGGGAGCCGCCGTATTTGGTGGGCTTGCCATGCTCATTCAGCTTGTTGTGGATCGATATCTGCCTGAGCTCAAGCAAGGCGCTGCAGGAGCAACCGGGTCTCGAGCAGCCGGCTCTCCGGCGACCTCCGGCGAGAACGAATCGGCCGAGCCCTCGGCGGGACACAACGTTGATATTGTAGTTGAAGAGGAGCCCGAGGAGCTCGACTCCATTGACGATGAAGCCGATGAAGAAGGCGGCGATGAAGCCTTCGCGGAGCCCGCCGGCGGCGAGGAGCTGGAAGAGCCCGCCGCGAGCGAATCACCCGACCGGCAAGCGTTCGAGGAAGGTGGAGATGACCAAGAGAGTGCGGACGAGTTGATCGAAGAAGTCGAGGAGGTGAGCGCGGAGGACGGCTCCGAACAAGACTCGACGACCTCGACACGACACGATCGGGCAACAACGGACGTCACTCCCGACGACATAGATCGCCTTCCGGACATTGGCGGCTTCGCCGACTCCTTCGGGGATGAAGAAGATGCGCCGGCCGG
>CAYPTH010000068.1:0-12061 GCA_964413635.1 uncultured Spirochaetaceae bacterium | reverse complement strand
TCGAGCTCTTCTCAGAGCCGATCAGATCAAGACCCTGAAACGATTGCACGGGCTATCCAGACCGTGTTGCGACGAGAGTAATTGAAGAAAGGGTAGCGTATGTCGGAAAACTTGCTGGCTGAGAAAACCGAAGACGAGCTCTGGCGCCTCTACCGCAAGACCAAGGATCCGGAAATCCGGGACGCCCTCGTCAAACAGTACGCGCCCCTCGTAAAGTATGTGGCCGGCAAAGTTGCCGTGGGCATGCCGAATAACGTCGAATTCGACGACCTGGTTGGATATGGAGTCTTCGGGCTCTTCGACGCCATCGAAAAATTTGATCCAGACAAGCACGTCAAGTTCAAGACCTACGCCGTCACCCGGATTCGGGGAGCCATCTTTGATGAGCTCAGATCGATCGACTGGGTTCCGCGCTCCGTGCGTCAGAAGTCGCGGGAATTGGAAGAGACGGTTCGGCGGCTGGAATCGTCGCTTGGGCGGCCGGCCACCGACGAAGAGATTGCGAAAGAGATGAACATGTCGGTGAAGGAGCTCGAGCGAACCATGCTCAAGGTGAGCGGTACGTCTATGCTGTCACTCAACGACGTGTGGTATACCGGTGAGGACAACGACAAGGTGTCCATTGCCGATAGCATTGAATCTCCCGATAGTTTGACGCCGGATACGATTGTTGAGAAGGATGAAATTCGGCGCGTCATCGTACAGGCAATTCAGGAGCTCCCGGAGAAGGAGAAGAAGGTCCTTGTGCTCTACTACTACGAGGACCTCACCCTGAAGGAGATCGGACAGGTGCTCCATGTGACCGAGTCTCGGGTATCTCAGCTTCACACCAAGGCCATTACGCGCCTGCGAACCAAGTTGACGAATATCAAGAAGGGGATCATGTAGCCATATGGTCAACATGGACCAGATCCAGGCCTACATGCGCAAGCAGGCTGCGGAGGACAAGCAGAAGCAGTTCGTCAATGTCACCGCGGACACCCTGGAGGAGGCGGTCAACGAGGCAGCCATTGAGCTGTCTCTGCCGGTTCGACGCATAGCCTATGAGGTCCTGCAGAAGGGATCCCGCGGTGTTCTCGGTCAGGGAAAGAGACCCTTTGTCGTCATGGCCTATCCGACCTCGGAGCAGGAAGAGTCCGCTGCCGGCGAGGAATCGCTGGATATGGATTTCGGATTCGAGTCCCAGGTGGATAACGAGAACCAAGACGGCCGTGCTCTTGTGCGCCTTAGCCCTGATGGTGTCATGCTCAAAGTAACGAAGCCCACCGGCTCCGGTGTTCGGGTTACCGAGCGCGACGCCTTGGAACGGATTCGAGAACGGACTGCGGAGAAGATCAATACAAACAACGTCTCGAAGGCGGTGAGGCTCGCCGAAGAGGATTGGATCAAGGTTGCAGACCTCGAGTACGATCCTGCACACGACGCAATGCTCTCCGTCGAGATCGCCGACATGGAGATGCGCGCCTATCTCACCGCGTGGCCGCCCGGGCCCGGCGGAACCGATCCCGACTACGAGACGATCGTTCAGTTCCTGCAGAATAACAACGTTACCCATGGATTTCTGGAAGACGCAATCTATCGTTTCGAAGAGGAACCGGTATATCGGGAACCGGTCCTCGTGGCGGAAGGCGACAAACCGGTAAACGGCGCCGACGCCACGGTCGTGTACAACTTCGATACCGACACCAACAAGGTGAAGCTTCGAGAGACGGATGGGCGTGTCGACTTCAAGGAGTTGAACATTGTCCAGAACGTCGTCGAAGGGCAGGTCCTCGCCAAGAAGAAGCCGGCGGAGAACGGCCAGGCGGGCCGCACGGTAACTGGCAAGTTGTTGCCTGCAACCGACGGCGGCGACACCGCTATTGATGTCGGAAAGAACGTATCTCTCTCCGAGGACGGGAAGACCGCCGTAGCGGACATCAACGGGCAGGTCATTGTTCACGCCGGAAGGATCACCGTCGAGCCCGTGTACGTCGTGAGCAGCGACGTAAACCTCAAGACGGGGAATGTCCTCTTTCTCGGAACGGTGATCGTTAAGGGCAATGTCACGGACGGTTTCAATGTGAAGGCTTCGGGTAACATTGAGGTCATGGGCAATGTTGGCAAGTCACAACTCGACTCGGAGGGCGACATCATTGTTCATCAGGGAGTCGCCGGAAAGAGCGAAGGTGTCGTCCGTTGCGGAGGCAGTCTCTGGAGCAAGTTTATCGAAAACGTCCGCGTGGAGTCAGGCGGGCTGGTTGTCGTCAGCGACGGCATTATCAATAGTGAGGTTTATGCCAACCGGAAGGTGATCTGCAAGGGCAAGCGCGCGAGCATTGTCGGAGGCCAGGTCCGGGCGGCTGAAGAAATCGACGCAAAAGCTCTCGGGAGTGTTGCCGGCATGGAGACGCTACTCGAGGTCGGGTACGATCCGAAGAGTCGCGAGCGCTACAACGAGCTTTCAGCCAAGGTGGAAGAAGAGGAGAAAGAGCTCGAGGAGATCACCCGAAATCTCAAGACGGTTGCCAATCTGAGGAAGCAAAACAAAGAGATCTCGGAAGATAAGATCAAGAGTGCAAAGGAGATGCAGAACCGGCGGAACGAGCTCGCATCCACCTTAGAGGACGAGAAGAAGGAGCTCGCCAATCTGGACGAGTATCTCAGCCAACTGAAGATTGCGGGCAAGATCTCGGCAAGTGGTACTGTCTACCCCGGCGTGAAGATCTACATCAAGGATGCGTCCCTGGATGTGCGGAGCGAGTTCCGGAACGTAACCTTCATCTCCGAGGCCGGTGCCGTGAAAGTGACCAAATACGAGGAGTCGGAAGAGGATATCACCATAAACCGGAAGGCGTAGATGTCCATTCAACCAATTGACCTTCAGACACTGTTGGTGAGACTCGGCGAAGTCGGCAAGGAACATAACGCGCAACGCGCCGCTGCCGCTCAGGGCCAAGCTGTTGCAGGTTCGGAGATCGCCCAGCGGAGCCAGGAAGAGGCGCGAACCGTTACGGAAACCCATACGCTCGAAGAGGGGCCTGAAGACGTAGGCGACGAAGAGGAAGGTCAGCCACACGAGAACGAAGGTGAAAAGCGAGGGCGTGGCGAGGAGACCTCAGCGGGGGATGGTATTTTCCGTGACCCGGACCTGGGACAGAACGTCGACGTAACTGGATGAGTACATGACGACAGTTGTGATGATCGGGCTTAATCTCGCGGTCCTGATCGGAATGGGTATCTTTTTCCATAAACGAATAGAGAACCGCATGAAGCCGGATCAGTTGATTGGGCAGCTTCGCGAAGAAGTAAACGGCGTGATCGCGGAACTAAATCAGGCGACCGATCGAAACATATCCGTCCTCGAGGATCGTCTGGAGGCGATCAATAAGGCTCTTGAACGCGCGGATCGCGCGGTAAAGGTGCTTCAACGGGAGTCGGAGCGCCGGGAGCGCGCCGGGCTCGGTAGTCAAGGTTCCGGCGAGGCGGATGAGGCACGCCCGTGGCGTTACAATGACATATTGCAACGGGCGCCGGCCAAACCCAAACCCGAACCCAGGCCGCAGCCCGCGCCGGACGCCGTGGAGCCACAGGTCGAAACGTCGCAGCAAGAAGGTGAGCAGAACGGACGCTCCCCGTCGAAGAAGGAGCGGATTTTGGACCTTCACCGGAAGGGGATCGCGTCGAACATCATTGCCGGGCGGGTCGGTTCCACGGTCGGCGAAGTAGAGTTGGTAATATCGCTTTCGGAGGGCAAGGGATAGCATGGCAGTCATGGTCGGCATCGATTTGGGAACCACAAACAGCGTCGCAGCGTTTTTGGATGCCGGAGAAGCGAAGATCATCCCGAATGAGCGGGGCAACCACCTCACGCCGTCGGTTGTCTCGCTGGCGGACAGCGGTGACATATTGGTTGGCGAGTCCGCGAAAAATCAGGCCATCATGTACGCGGACCGGACTATTCGGCACGTGAAGCGCAGCATGGGATCGAGGGAGGTGTTGGCTCTCGGGGATCGAGACTTCAGTCCCGAAGAGGTCAGCGGCTTCATCCTTCGTCACATGAAGCAGCAGTGTGAGTCGTACCTTGGTCACGAGGTGAGTGAGGCGGTAATCAGCGTGCCGGCACACTTCTCCGAGAGCCAACGCCGCGCCACCATGGAGGCGGGGCAACTTGCCGGACTCCGCGTGCGTCGACTCGTAAATGAGCCCACCGCCGCAGCGCTCGCCTTCGCTCGGGAACAAGAGCGCGATGGGCGCTACTTGGTGTACGATCTCGGGGGCGGCACCTTCGACATTACATGCCTGGAAAAGAGCGGTTCCACCTTCACGGTGAAGGCGAGTAGAGGAGACAACAAGCTCGGTGGTGCCGACTTCGACTCGCTCCTCCTCGATCGCGTCAGCACGAGCTTCTCCGAGGAGGCGGGCTTCGATCTTGCGAGTGATCCAGTGCTCCTCCAGCAGCTCGCCGATCTCATTGAGAAGGCCAAGATCGAGCTTTCGACGCGAGAAACCGCCATGGTCGGTCTTCCCTTTGTGGGGGCATCGAGGCCGATACACCTTCAGTACACAATTCGGCGCGACGAGTTCAACGAGCTCATCTCTCCGCTTCTTCAACGCACCATAGATTTGACCACGCAGTGTGTCCGCGATGCCGGTTTCGGCTTGGACGGTATTGACGGCCTGGTCTTATCCGGCGGTTCGAGTCGCATTCCCTTGGTGCGGACCTATCTCCAACGGGCGCTCGGTTTGGAGGCGGCTGGGCGGGTGAATCCCGATGAGATTGTTGCGGTGGGCGCCGCTGTGCAGGCGGGCATACTCCGTGACAATCGGGATGGCATCTATCTGAACGACGTCACTTCATACTCTTTAGGTGTCGAAATCGACAACGACAAGTACGTCCCGGTCATGGAGCGCAACACCCAGGTTCCCGCAACGGCGAGACGCGTCTTCACGACCATTAGCGACAATCAAAGCTCGGTGGAGGTTCGCGTGCTGCAGGGCGACCGCGATCGCGCCTCCGCAAACCGTTCGCTTGGACGCTTTCTTCTCAGCGGTATTCGCGAGGGAAAGCGGGGAGAGCCTCGGATCGAGGTGAGTTTCACGGTGGACGCCGACGGAATTGCCCATGTAACTGCCCGCGACATCGACACGAACGCGGTCCAACACATTACGGTGACCCCGGAACCAGAAGGCGGAGAGAGCGAAGCGATTCTTGCCTCGCGTCTTTCCTCGCTCATCAACCGTGTCTCGGCCCTCGCGGCACACAGCCATGGCCACATAGACTACGACTTCTCGGCGGAGGTTGATGAGTTGCTGAACTACGCACATCAGGCGGTTTCGTCGCAGGAACCGAAGCGCTTGCGGGAGTCCCAGATCGCTCTGGAGGCGGTGCTGCACGAGCTGAATGATGCCGCGGAAGTGGGAGCTGCGCGCAATGAGGGCGCCTGACGCGTACCGAATCCTTCAGGTTGCGGGCGATAGTGACGCGGCAACCGTGAGACGGGCATATCGAAGCCTGGTGAAGCGGTTTCACCCCGACCTTGCCGGGCGACGTGGGAACGCCGTACGACTTGATAGAATCATTGAGGCCTATCGCTATCTCTCCGATAACGGATATCTCCGTGAGGTCTCAAAAGCGCCTGCTATGCACGGAAGGCGCGCACGCACCGTGCCGACCCAGGCGAAACGCTCCACCCCAGAAACAGAGCCATCGCAGACCGCCGGCGAAGCGGACGTGTTTCGGCTTGTGGACCTGCTGATCAGTGGTGAAAGCCCTGAGACGCGCGCCTTCGCTGCCGAACGTCTTGGGGGAATGGGGAAGAGGTGGACCTGGACTTTCTTGCGAAACGCGCTGAATGATCCATCGGAAGTGGTTGTGAAATCCGCCGTTCGTGCCCTTGGGCGATTGGGCACATCCCGTTGCGCCGGCGAGCTGGCCGGCGTTTTTCTCTCGGGAGACACGGAGCTTCGGCATACGGTTTTGGATGCGGTCGAGCAGAGCTCCCGTCGTGGCGCCTTTGGGGGCGTGATTCTCGAAGCGCTCCGAGCAGAGGACGGGGAAGTGCGGAGACGGGCGCTACGGCTATTCGCTCAGTCGAAGCGGGAGGAAGCGGGATGACCGAGGAACTGGAACGACTGTACGTGCGCGATGTCGATGTTATGATCGAGGCTCTGCGTCACACGGTGATTGCGCTGTATTCAGGGGTGGCAACCGACACCTCCTTGGACAAGGCCTTTCGCTATGCGCATTCAATAAAGTCTCAAGCGGACGCAGTCGGACGTAGCAAGGTCGCCCAGACCGCCCATGTACTCGAAGATCTCCTCTCGACGGTTCGCAGCGCGGGAGTCTCCGCCGTGTCACGGGAGGATCTTGTATCGCAGATTCAATTTCTTCGTCGCGTCTTCGATCAGGAGAATGCAGCCGGGACACCGAGACGCAACGGCGGATTGGCCGCTGCCTCTGCTCGGTTGGCAAAGACCGATGGAGAGGCCGAAAGTGTGGCAGCTGCACCGGGACGGACGCGGCTTGACCGCCGGGCCGGGCTTGCGCAACGACTCTCCCGATCCGTTCGGACCATGATCGCGGAGGCGGAACAGCGCGGTGAGCGAGCGTATCTCGTTTCCGTGCATCTGGTGCCGGACGTATCCATGCCCGACATGCGTTTCTATCTCGTACAGACCAACCTCGAGCGCACGGTGGCGCTGCTGACGAAGTGGACCTCCGACGAGGGGGCGACACCAAGCTTCAACGCCGTTGTTACGACATCCCAGACTGAGGACGAGCTCCGGCGAATCGTGAGTGTGGACGAGGTGGCTCGGGTGGAGGTTGATGCCGTCGCTTCGCGGCAACTCGCACCGGTGGATTGGCGCCGCGACGGGGCCCGAGACCTCCACGGCCACCAGGCGCCGTCATCCGAGTACGATGATTCATCGGCGCGAGCACAGCTCGCGGCACACGAGTTGGGACGGCTTATCACCTCGGCTCGACGACTCGGTCGCGACATGAGCGGAGGACGGCAGGATCGTGAGCAGCTGCTGTCGATTCTCCGCGGTGCTGCGTCCCTGACGGGGCGTATTCAGGCGGATCTGGACGACCAGCTGTCAACCCGATTCGGCGACCTTGCGGAAGCTGTGGTGGAAAGCGTAGAAAGCATGGCGGAGTCGCGTGGAAAAAGGGTTGAGGTACAGCTGCTCGGCGCGTGGGCGCGCATTCCGAAGGGCATCGAGTCAACCCTCGGGGACATGCTGGTCCAACTTGCCCGCAATAGTTTGGATCACGGCATTGAGTCTGCAACGCAACGTACGAGCCGGGGCAAGCCGGCGAAGGGAAGCATTACGATTGGCGCCGAAGAAGGAGACCGGTGGGTCTCCGTCTGGGTGGAGGACGATGGTCGCGGCATCAATGAGGAGAAGGTTCGCAGCACGAACCCTTCGCTTGCCCAGGATACGCCGCTGCTGTCAATCCTCTCTCAACCGGGTTTTACCACGGTCGATGGAGACCGAAGCTCCTCGGGCCGAGGCGTCGGCCTGGACGTGGTCCTGCATACGGTCGAGAATCTCCTCCTTGGAAAGCTATCGTTACAAACAAAGCTTGGCGTGGGCGCGCGCTTCACGCTTCGGTTTCCGGCGGGTGCGCAGGCCCTCGACGTGATTGTCGTCGGCCTTCGTAATCGACGGCTCGCGATTCCTCGGATTCTCGTGGACGACGTCCGGACCATGCACGCTTCCGACTTCACCGTGAACGAGGGAGGTGAACGCTTTGTCGCGGTTGACGGCGCCTACTGCCCCGTATGTGGAGCCGGCTTACAGTCCCCTCCCGCAACGGGAGCCACGGCTGTCGTCGTCAACGGCACGGCGGGTCGGGCCGTTTTTCTCGGCACGGGTATAATCTCGGAAGAGCGGGTGCTTCGCTACCGCAATAGCCCCTACCAAATCTACTCGCAAGCGCTTGATAAGTCGGTAGCGCTCCTGGTACCGACCCACGGCTGTTGACCCTTGGGTTGGAAAACAGCCCGGTCGGCAAAAGGCTTCGGACATAAAAAAACGGTATGCCTGGACGTCGATACAGCATACCGTCAAAAGGAGAGGCTTTTTTGCTTCCCCTTTCTTGTATTCTCGGCCCAGTCACCCATAAAGTTAAGCCCTTCTCACGCTCGTCGAAGTACGCGTACGGCTTGTTGGAGCATTCTCGCATGAAACTCGGCTGATTCGTGGATGGCTGCATATACGCGCCGCGAGTTTTCCATGGCGTCTTCAATGTGCTCAGGTCGACGCTCGCTCAGGTCGCGCATGACAGACTCCAGCAGAAAGCCGATGATGTCTTTGCTTTCGAGACTCCGCAGTTCGTCCTCGATAGTATCGAGAGATCGCGGAGGCTCGGAGATAGGGCGTTCGCGGCGGGGCGCGTCGGCCTCGTGGACGGCGAGAGCGTTTCGGGCCTCCTCGGCCAGAGCCGCGGCACGCTCGAGCTCGTCGGACAATCGGGCCAAGGCGGCGTGAATCTTGTCGCGTGCTTCGTGGTCGGAGCCGGTCTCACTGATACGCGCGCGAAGCCGTGAGTTGATGTTCTCTCGAGCGGATTCGTGAGCGAGCAGGGTGTCCACGGGCACCGCCGGCATTCCGGGAATCGCCACACCGTGGGGGGAAAGGTTAAAGCTTCTCGTGCGCGTTTCGCCGTGGTCTTGGAGTGCGAACCAGTCACGGTAGATGGTCATGCGCTGATCGGTCAGGACCTCGCCTCCGTCGTTCGCCTCAGTCAAGAAGGGTGATCCATTTTCAATGTAGGCGACCTGGAGGCTCTCCGCCGGTGACAGGCGATTCGATATCAGATGGCTGCGCTCCTCGAAGAGGCTTCCGGTAACATGAGTGCGGAAGCTTGGATATCCAAGATCCAAACCTGCTGCGTAAATGGGGCGGCCTCCAATGTGGCGGGCGAAATCCCAGGCGGTCGTCGTTACCGATCCGCCGGCGCCAAGGGTGCCAAAGCTGTCCCGCGAGTGTTCGAGATACCGCCCCAAGGGAAAGAGGCTGCTGCAGAAAAAGAGGGGGCGGGGGAGAATGCGGAATGCCCGGGGGTGGGTTGAAGACTCCCCGATCACCGCCGCGTGCCGCAGCTCTATGTTGTCCAGGTGGCGGGTATTCCAGTACTGCGGGTCAACAATGACGATGAAGTCGGGCTCCACCCCCGCTGTGAGGAGTGGCTTCACCGCGGTATCCACCGCCACAATAACCGCGCGTTCTCGGATTCTCCGCGCCAGGGGCAGTATCAGGTCGAGACTGGGGCCGCCTGCACAGAGGAGCACCGGCGTATCGGCAAAAGCCTCCGCCAGCTCATCAACGCCTCGGGCTCGCGCGAGGAGATGGACGTTTGCAACCAGATTGCGTATCCACCGCCTCCCGAAGCGCTCGAGGGTGTTGCTATTGACTTCCTGTCGGCTTACGTAGCGCTTCCGGCTCTCCTCCAGGGAGCGGTAGTATTCCTCATCACGCTCGGTGACCGAGCGCAGCCCAAATGATAGGGGAGAACGGAGATTCAGGGTGGTCAGAAGGCTCGCGAGCTCCCGTGGACTTGGACCCAGCAGCAGGCGAAGCCGAGGTGAGCCGAAAAGCGTCGTTAGCCGGCGGGCTTCCAGGGCGGCGCGCAAGAGCCGTGGATCGCGCTCGGCGATTATGACAGGCTCCTCACCTCCCTGCCGGATGAGAGCGTCGGCCAGGTAGCCCAGGCCAAAACCGTAGATGACGTAGCCATCCGCCTGGTTCCGCCGTGAGCGCTCCGCAATCCGCTCTGCTTCACGTACCGGATCGTGTCTGCTATGCAGATAGTGGTTTCCCCGCCGCGCCGTGGGATCTCCGGAACGCGCATCTTCTAGGGAGATCTCAGACGCGGCTTGTACGTTCCGGAGCTTCGTTGCCAGGGCGGGGGCGAGTGAAGCCAGGGCGGTGAGGTTCTCTTCTAGGAACGTCATTATTCCAGATACAGATCGATGCTCATGCCGCTCTTCAGAGTCGTGCCGGGCTCCGGCTCCTGAGATACAACCCATCCGCTCCCGTGGAGCGTGACGTTCAAGCCCTCCTCATTTAGCAGGGGAAGAAGGGTCCGCTTCGGGAGTCCAACCAAGTCCGGCAGCCTCCCGTCAAAGGCGGGAAGCGACCGATCGGAGACGGCAATTCGCCCCGGATGCGTGACCTCACGGACACCGTCGCGGGGTATACCGAGATAGGGAATGAGAAACTCGGCAGCATCTCTGAGAACCGGGACGGCAATGCGACCACCATAGAAGCTCTCCCCCTTGGGATGATCAATGACGATGTAGGTGACCACCTGCGGCTCCGCGGCGGGAAACATGGAGAGCGCCGACGCAATGAAGCGGTTCCTGGAGTACTCTCTCGCTTGGGAATCGAAGACTTCGGCAGTTCCCGTCTTCGCTGCAATGTCAATTCCCTCGATAGCGATCCTTCGTGCCGTCCCGCCATCCTGGGTAGCTTGATACATGGCCTGACGAATCTGCTGTGCCGTCCTGGCGCTCACCACTTCTCGAATTGGCGTACGGGAGAACTCTTCACGCTGCTCACCGTCTGGTCCGACGATTTTCTTCACAATGTGTGGGCGGAGCAACACGCCCTCGTTCGCCAAGGCAGTGGCCGCGGTGATCATCTGCATGGCGGTAACGCCGATTTCCTGGCCCATTGCGACGGTTTGTTTCGTCCGGCCCGACCACTCCCAGGGGGGGCGAAGCAACGCACGCTCCTCGCCGTTCAGGGAAATCCCGGTCTCCTCGCCGAATCCGAAGAGCTTGATCATTTGATAGAAGGCGTCCTGCGGAACCGTCTCCGCAGCGTAGGCAGCACCGACGTTGCTGGAATACTTGATGATTCCCTCCGTATCGATGCGTCCATAATCGCCGAGGTCACGGATAACGAAATCCAGTGCATCATTCACATATCCCCCGGAGGTCTGGTAGCTCGTGTTCATGGATATGCCACCGAGCTCGAGGAAGGACGCAATGGAGAAGACCTTGAATACGGAGCCAGGCTCGTAGATGAAGGATATCGGCCGGTTGCGCCGTTCGTCTTCCGAGAAGGCGTAAAACCTGTTCGGATCGAAGTTCGGCATGGACGAGTAGGCGAGGATGTCACCGTTTCTCGCGTCGGCGACAAGGAGCATGACGGCGTCAGCGTCGTGCTCCTCCATGGCTGCCCGGGCCAACTCGTCGATCCGGTGTTGAATGGCCACGTCAATGGTGAGAACCACCTGATCGCCGTAACGTTCTCCCGCCGTCACGTCGGGGGAGAGGACGTCGTCGAAGACGTACTCAATGCCGTCGAGGCCGTGGTTGTTCACGCCGACGTAGCCAACTACGTGGCTCGCTGCATCTCGCTCCGGGTAGCTCCGACCTACATCCGGCTCGAGGCTGAATCCTGCGAGCTCGCCATCTCGCTTGAGTTCTTCGAAGGCCTCACTCTGCGTCGGCGTAATTGCTCGAGCAACAATCACGTAGCCGTCCTGTCCCGCCAATCGAGAGGCGATCTCCTCGACCTCTCTATCGAGGATAGATGCAAGCCGCTGCGACGCTCGGTCCAGATTCTCAATGTGAGGAGTCCATGCGGTCACGGTATCGAGCTCGGTCTGAATTGCGAGGATTCGGCCGTTGCGGTCGAGGATGGGGCCTCGTTCCGCCTGGACTCGCGTGCCGTCTTCTCGGCGGGGTGGTTCCGCGGCATCAATGATCATGATCGAGCCATATCGATAGAGGAGGGCGGCAAAGGCAATACCGAGGGCAACAAATACTGTTCGAAAGCGTCGGTAATTCTGCTTGGCCACGGTTACCCTGCTGATTCCCGGTCTCGAAGTCGCAAGAGAACCCCAATGACGTTGGATTCGCGGATGGGACCGTAATGACGCGAGTCTCGCGACTGTAAACGATTATCCCCAATCACGAAGATCTCACCGATCCCCAGGCGTGATTTCCCCGCCAAGCGCTCGGCGGCGAAGGGCGAGAGGTCTACTCTACTGTCGGCAATTCTCGCGCTTCCCCGAAGCACTTCGATACGGTCTCCGGCCACGGCAATGCAGCGCTTTACC
>CAYPTH010000067.1:13654-17601 GCA_964413635.1 uncultured Spirochaetaceae bacterium | reverse complement strand
GGTCTAGTGTCCGTAAGGACGTGGGAGTTCAAGTCTCCCCTCGGGCAGTTATAAAGTATTATAATTAAAGGGATTATGGCCTTTCTCGGTTGAGGAAGGCTTTTTCTTTGCCCTCGCCGCCGGTGGGTTACAACAAAAACACAACAGTTTCTTGGGGCGACCGTTAGGTATGGCGGGGTTAGGCCCGATGGCGGACTTCATCAGGGACAGTGGTCTCGGTGGAAAGAACAGTCGAATCATCCGAGACAGAAGGGTCACAGACGTTTCCACAACGGTTCATCGTCCCATTTCTTGGGGACCCCCATCTCATCCGAAGAAACGCCGGTTGGGTTTTTCAGTAGTTCTACCGCGCGCCGCTTCCATTCGTCTCCACCGGGAATCGTTTCAAGAATCACCGCGACGATCGTGAGGATCGTGTAGACTCTTCGCGAATCCGGCCATTCTCTATGCCAGGTACTACCATACAACGACGGGGCGTAGCGAGGAGTGTGTACGATTTTTCGATCGATAATCCGCGCATGATGTGCACAGTGGTTTCGAACGGTGACGAGCGACTTCAACCAGCTGCTGAGGTGATCACCGCCACCGGCTCCAAAACCGAAGCGCCGAATAATCGCCTTCTTCCCATCCTGTTTCTGTCGAAGGTTCTCGAACAGTTTGGAAATGGTTCCAAACGACAGGACCTCCAGGATCATCCAGGAGGGCGGACGATTCGGCGTGTCGTAATTTCGGAAAAAGTGGACCAAGAATACTTCTGACGCTCTGTTGATTTCCCGGTCGATATGGAGAAGGTCTTCACGGTGTTTTCCGGCATTTCGAAATAATGTCCGGTTCTCATACCAAAGAGGACCTTCGGTGGTCGCCATATGAAGACCAAGCTGAGTTCGTAGGAGTACTTCGATATGATCAATGCCATCTATCAGGTGCAGTCGTAATCGCCGATCGTATTCATAGCGATTCTTGAGATCCGTTTGCGAAAATGGGCGGACGAAACGATGGTCGCCGTCCAGCTCTTGGAACGGGTGCGTATAGCCTCGCAAGCGATAATACGATACGCACTCCAGCCACTCCGCCAGATCCTTCTCGGAGTCAATGATCAATCCACGGTTGGAAAGAAGCAAGATCTGCTCATTGATATCGGTTGGCGCCTTGTCGTACTCTCTCATGGTAAAAAAACAGCCTCCCCGGGTACGCATGCAAGCAGAGGCGTGGGAGGCCTTATTAATAAGAATTATGCCACTCTACGAAACGTTCGTCAACAATCACTTCTGAGGGAGGCTGGACGGACGAGACTGACCTCGAAATCCATCACAGCCAAGACTTCTACCGACCATGGTCACCGAAACCGCCCCCGAAGTTACAACAAAAATACAACGAAATCTCACAGCCTATACGAATCATATGGAAAAACGCCCCGATCCGGAACCGATTTCGCCTCATACAGACCGTATATGACATATACGAAAAGCGTGCAGTATTCAGGGTCTAGTGTCCGTAAGGACGTGGGAGTTCAAGTCTCCCCTCGGGCATTTTAATTGCTTGCGCACCACAGACAAGACGACCGAACCGGAAGCAATTGAGCTCGGAGTGCAGTAGATATCATCTTGACCAGTAACTGTGCCGAAGCTACGGTAACGCAGTGAATCAAGAGGATTTCGTGGGACAAGAGCGCGGCCGCAGGATTGTCACCGCTTCCTGGATCGGCATAATCGGAAACGGCGTACTCGCCGCGCTCAAGACGGTGGTGGGCTTCATTTCCGGGAGCGTCGCGGTCCTTGGTGATGGAATCGACTCGGGCCTCGACGTCCTTACCAGCGGCATTACCCTGATTGCAGCGCGCATCACCTCAAAACCTCCAGATATTGACCACCCCTACGGACACAGCCGCGTGGAGACCATCGCAACGAAATCGGTCTCCTTCATTATCTTTTTCGCCGGTGCCCAACTTGCATTCGGAACCGTGGGACACCTTCTGGATGGAACAGCGAGGGATATCCCGTCAGAGCTCGCCATCTGGGTAACCGTGGCCTCGATTGTCGGGAAAACCGGCCTGACAATCCATAAGCGCGCCGTAGGAAAGCGGGAGAACAGCTCCATGCTGGTCGCCGACGCCGACAACATGCGGGCCGACATAGTCATATCCGTCGGGGTCCTTGCAGGCCTATCGGCAACCATTCTCTTGAATCTTCCTATTGTTGACTCCATTGTCGCCCTCTTCATAAGCATCTGGATCATGTTCGTGGCCTTCCGCATCTTCCTGCAGACCAACACAGAACTGATGGAGGGATACAAGGACCGCGAGACGTATCAGAGAATATTCAGGGCGGTGGACAGCGTCCCCGGAGCCGAGCACCCGCACCGCACGAGGGTTCGAACGGTCGGATCAATGCAGATAGTTGATCTGGACATTGAGGTGGATGGCAATCTCACAGTCACCGAAGCTCATGGAATTGCCCAACACACGGAGCGGGCAATAAAGGCGGCAATCGGAAACGTGTACGACGTCTTGGTCCACGTGGAACCCCTGGGCAATGTCGAGAACCGAGAACGTTACGGTCTCTCCAGGCGCAAGCTCGATCGCAAGACCTCTTCCGAAACGTGAGAGGATCAGCGCATCCGGGAACGGGATGGAAAGGGTGGCAGTAACATTGGTTCCATTGCTACATTTCGACGGATGGGAACAACGACCCCCGGCCAAGCTGCCGTGACGCCCTCGGCCGGTTCAGACAGCGCAAAAACCACGATCGTAGCAATCCTTCTCTCAGTATTCCTCATGGGGTCGGGAATGGGAGTGCAAGGCTCAGCGGTTTCCCTGCGCGCCGGCCTCGAGGGATTTCTGGACTCCACTGTCGGGCTCATCATGTCGGCCAATTACGTGGGCCTGATTATCGGTTCGCTGATCGCTCCCATTATTGTCCGTAACGTTGGCTACGTGCGCTCCTTCGCCGCGTCCGCTTCTTTGGGGTCCGCATCAGCGATTGCCCATCTCCTCTTGATAGATCCAATCGCGTGGATGGTATTCCGGGCGCTTACGGGACTTGCATTATCGGTTATGTTCGTTGTAGCCGAGAGCTGGCTGAATTCTTCGAGCACCAACTCCAACCGCGGGCGGCTTCTCACCGCCTACAGCGTAGTCTACCTCGTCTCCATGGGAGCCGGCCAACCACTGCTGGCGCTCTTTCCACCGGCGAGTTTCGAGATCTTCGGAGCGACGTCGGTGCTCATTTCGTTCTGCCTGCTGCCGGTCGCTGTCATGCGGGTCACCGGCGAGCCGAGCGCCGACCGCGAACCGCCACGACTCATACAAACCTTCATGAAGTCTCCCCTCGCCGGCAGCGGTGTCATGGTTGCCGGTGTCATGACGGGTGCCACCTGGAGCCTGACACCCCTCTACGGCCAGCAAGTAGGCCTCGACGATGGCGCAATTGGCGTCCTCATGCTCCTGGTCTCCGTGGGCACGGTGGTGCTGCAATGGCCGGTGGGGTGGATGTCCGACAAGAAGAGTCGCCGACTCGCGATTCTCTGGAGCGCCGGAAGCTCCGCGGTCGCGGCGGCGCTGATTGTGATATTCCGGCCCACCGGCACGATGCTGTACGTGCTCATATTCCTGTACGGCGGATTCGGGATGCCGCTCTACTCCCTGTCCGTGGCACTCGCCAACGATCATTTCGAGCCTCACGAGATGGTACGAGCCGCCGGCGCGATTGTTATCTACTACGGGATCGGAAGTGTTATCGGCCCCCTCGTAGGGAGTCAATTCATGCGGTGGTTCGGTCCGACTGGTCTCTTCATCTCCATGACTCTCGTACAGGCGCTTCTTTTCGCCTTCGTTCTCATCCGCGTCCCCACTATCCGCGCCCTGCCGAAGCGAACAGCCAGATTTCGGCTCTACCCGCGGACAAGCCCCTCGGCGTTTCAGATGCTCCGGAAGGTTCGGGGCCGGCGAA
>CAYPTH010000067.1:0-13554 GCA_964413635.1 uncultured Spirochaetaceae bacterium | reverse complement strand
TCTTGCCGCCGCACCGTTGCCGGCCCGCGACCTCTCGGAGATTCGGCAGAGCGGGCGCCTCGCCGTGGCGGCCCGGACAACGTCCACCCTCATCTTCTCGCCCGACACCGAGGACCTTCCCGGCTTCTGCTACGAGCTCGCCTCGGCGTTCGCCCGGTCAATCGACCTCGAGGTGAATGTGACGCCCGTCGGCTCCTTCCGCGACTACTGGGAGCCGGTGCACTCGGACGGTACCCCGGCGCTGCTCACCGAGGTGGACCTCTACGCAGACATCCTCACCGTAACACCAGAGCGCCGCGAGATGGTCGCCATGGTTCCCTTCATCGAGAGCACCGAAATCCTGGTGGGAGCCGCAACGACCACGGCGGAGCGTCTCGATGACCTGAGGGGGCGCCGCGTTGCCGTGGTTGAGGGCATGTCCTTCCAGCGGGTCCTCGAGGCGGCCCTCACGGCCGCCGAAATTCCCTTCCGGCGTGAGCGCGTCGAGGTGCACCAAGGCGTGATTGTGTCGCGGTCGAGCACGGAGCCTGCCGATACCGGCGCCGTTCGGATTCTCCTCCTGCCACCGGGCACCAGAACCACCTTGATGTTCTTCCCGGATCAGCTCGCAAAGGGATCGACCGACTTCTTCATCCTGGACTCATTCTCCCTCTTCCACCAACTGAGCATGAGCCAGAGCCTCCGCACTTCGGTGCGGCCGCTCTTTCCCCTCAACAGCGAGGTCGGCCGGCTCGGCTTTGCCGTGTCACGGCATGCGACGGAGTTGAAAGCGGCGCTGGAGAACTGGATGAGGCAATACCGAAGGAGCAAGGACTACGAGGCCCTGGTCGAGCGTTACATCGGTCTCAGCTACAAGGAGTACCGCGCCTTCCTGGAGGACTTTCCACAGTGAAGTTCGCCACGCGCCTCTTTCTATTGATCTTCCTCGTGAACGGTATCACGGCACTCGTTTCCACCTCGATCTTCCTCCGTACGGCGCACCGGTCCGAACAGGAGGATCTCCAACGGTCCATGACTCTGGTTGTCACGGTGGCGACGGCGCGGTACGAGGGCTATATTGACCGCGCGACGGCGGTGCTCGACACGGTGGTCGCCGACAAGGACGTCCGGAACTTCTTCATTGACCACCCGATTCTCCGCCACTACAGCCAACAGGCCGCGCGCCGGCGACTCACGCAGCTGATCGAGAGCAATCCGTCGATCGGTGACATGGTCGTGGCCTCGAGCTCGGAACGAGCCTCAATGGTGGACTGTAGTGTGAATACGCGCACCGATCTGGGCAGCTTCGTGGTCTCCTGCGACGGGGAGCGGGCCTTCAAGATCCTATCCAGACCGGCGGGGACTCAGGTCAGAGCGGATGTCCTTGTGGACCTCCAACGCTTCGTCGACACTCAGGTCGCGCCCTTGCTCCGAGACCAAACGCGCCTGCTGCTTCTGCATACGGATGGAACCGTCCTTGCCGCCACCGGCGGCTCTCTGTCCGAAGGCCGCTCCTGGCTTCTGGACAGCGGTATCGGTGTCCCGGCCACTGCGGGGATTGTGGACCAGAGCGGCGGACACCATACCATGCGCAAGAGCCACGGCGACATCGACTTCCTCCTAATCTCTCCCGTGTCGGCATTCCGTGGAGAGCTGATTGCGGCGTGGCAATGGGCCGGCCTCACGGCGCTCTTCCTCATTGTCGTGCCCGGCGTCATTGCGCTGGTGCTATCTCGGTCAATGAGTAGCCGCCTTCGCGCTCTGGCGGCAGCCAGCCGCACCCTCGACGGGCGCGATGCCATAGAGATCGATGCCACGGGAACCGATGAAGTCGCCGAGCTGGCCGCGGCACTGCGAGACTTGAACGCCCGGGTGCTACGCTCCACTGAGGAGCTCGAAGCCATGGTGAGCGAACGAACGGCGGTGATCGAAGAGCAGAAGGCGGAGCTCGTCAGGCTCAATGAGCGCCTCCGCGAGATGGCCTCCCGGGACTCCCTGACGCAGCTTCTCAATCGGCGAGCCTTCGAAGCGCAGGCCGCCAACGTGCTCGCCCTGGCGCGCCGGGAAGGACGAGGGCTCGGCGTGGCAATGGTCGACGTCGACTTCTTCAAGACAGTAAACGATGAATACGGCCACCAGGCCGGGGATGCGGCGCTTCGGGTAATTGCCTCGCTGCTCGGGGAACACTTCCGACGAGACTCGGACTTGATCGGCCGCTACGGCGGGGAGGAGTTCGCCGTGGTCACCACTGCGGCACGGATCGACGCGGAGTTCGCACAGGTCCTCGAGGAGTTTCGGGCAACCGTCGCGGCGCAATCCATTGAAGCGGAGGGACGGAGCATTGCGCTGACGGTCAGTTGCGGGGCCGTGGTTACGGTCCCCGGGCCGGAGGACGAGCTCGAGGAGCTTCTCAATCACGCCGACCGTGCCCTCTACGCGGCAAAGGCGCAGGGGCGAGATCGAGTGGTTATAAACCGGCGATCAGTCGGGACCTCGGTCCCGGACCGGTGAGGGCACGGTAAGAGCCGGCGCCCGGCGAATTGGCACTCGCGGTGAACCGGGACCTAGCCGCTGAGCACCGCCTCCCGCTTATGTTGGAGAAAGGCGTCCACTGCCTCGTCGTTGATGAAACCCATCTCAATTGCAATCTGGCCAAAGAGCTTCTCCGGGCTCTCCTCCTGAGCTTCGAGAACCTCGCGGACCTGATCTTCGGTCATTGCGCCGATACTGACCAGAAACTCTCCGAGACGCACCGTGGCGTCATTCCTAGAGCCGGCAGGAATATGTGTCATAGGTTTGCCCCCGTCTTTACTCTATAAGATATATAAAAAATAATACTGCTAATAGCTCTATTTGTCAAGAATTGCGGGGACGGTTGGAGGCCGGGGGCGGAGGACGCGGGGTGGGAGCCGCTTCCCACGACGGCGGAACATTGTACTACAATTCACGAATTACTATTCACATTTATTTTACGCCTCACTATTGTTCCAAGAGAACCTTTCAAAAGGAGCAGAACATGAGCGCAACACCAATTACGGTAGCCTACGGCGATGGCATTGGTCCCGAGATCATGTCGGCATCCCTCCGAGTACTCCAGGAAGCTGGAGCGGATCTGGAGCTACGGGAAGTAACGGTTGGCGAGAAGGTCTACCTCACCGGTAACACCGCCGGTATCCCGACCGACTTCTGGGACTCAATTCGTCAAACGCGGGTTTTCTACAAGGCGCCGCTCACAACGCCTCAGGGCGGCGGCTACAAGAGTATCAATGTGACGACTCGGAAGACGCTGAGTCTATACGCGAATGTGCGCCCCGCTCGTGCACTCTCCCCCTTCGTGGAAACCAAACACCCCGGACAGGATCTGGTCATTGTCCGGGAGAACGAGGAGGACCTTTACGCGGGCATTGAGCACCGTCAAACCGACGAGGTCGTCCAGTGCCTCAAGCTGATCTCCCGCCCCGGGAGCGAACGGGTCATCCGCTACGCCTTTGAGTACGCCCGCGCAAACAAGCGCAAGAAGGTCAGCTGCTTCACGAAAGACAACATCATGAAGCTCACCGACGGTCTCTTCCACCAGATCTACGACGAGGTCGCCAAGGAGTATCCGGACATTGAAACGGAGCATTGGATTGTCGACATTGGAGCCGCGAAAATGGCCGACAAGCCCGAAAACTTCGATGTCATTGTCCTGCCGAACCTCTACGGAGATGTGCTCTCCGATGTGGCGGCGCAGATTGCCGGGTCCGTGGGCATGGCGGGGAGCGCCAATGTCGGCGAGCACGCGGCCATGTTCGAGGCGATCCACGGTTCTGCCCCGCGCCGCGCCGGACAGAACCTGGCCAACCCATCCGGTCTCCTCCAAGGCGGAATCATGATGATGGTGCACATTGGCCGGCCGAAGATAGCCGAACGTGTCCACAACGCCTGGCTCAAGACGATCGAGGAGGGCATCCACACCTACGACATCTACCGTGACGGTGTGAGTCGGGAGCGGGTCGGGACCAAGGAGTTTGCGGATGCCATTATTGCGCGCCTGGGCAAGGAACCCGACACCCTGGAGCCGGTGCGCTACGAGGGCGGAGCAGGCATTCCCCAAGCCTCTGCACTTCCGGCGCGCACCGCCGGAAAACGTGAGCTCCACGGAGTCGACGTCTTCCTTCAGTGGACGGACTCGGAGCGTGATCCGAATGTACTGGGACCGGAATTGGCCAAGGCGGGCTTGGATACGCTCCCCCTCACCATGATCACCAACCGCGGTTTGAAAGTGTGGCCGAAGGGGGCACCGGAAACCTTCTGCACCGACCACTGGCGTTGCCGCTTCGGCGGAGATCCGAGCAAAGCACCGGTGAAGCAGCAAGACATCATCGATCTCCTGCAACAGGTCCATAACCGCGGCTTCGACATTATCAAGACCGAGCAGCTCTACACCTTCGACGGTGAGCCCGGCTTCTCGCTTGGGCAGGGGCAGTAAGATGAGCGCACGGCGGTGTGGCGCGCGGGTTGACGGCGCTGCGCCGCGCGCTCCGCTTCACAATGGGGGACACAGATTCGCCTGCCTCGGCTATAATGCGAGGTGGAGACACTTGTGGCTGATAGCGGGCAAAGTTGGACCTACCTGACCAATCACTCCCACGTCCTCATCTGCCTTGCGGAGGACCCGACAACGCGCCTTCGCGACGTGGCGCAGCGAATCGGCATTACGGAGCGGGCGGTTCAAATGATCGTCACGGATCTGGAGAACGCAGGCGTGCTCATCCGCCACCGGGAAGGTCGGCGGAATCGCTACGAAATTCTCCCGGACAAACCGCTCCGCCACCCCGTCGAGGCGCACCGCTCCGTCAGCGATCTCCTGGACATGGTCAAGAGCTAGTGGGCTCGCCCGAGCCGGCGTCCAATGGGACCTACTCCGCCACGCGTACTTCGATGGTGTAGGTACCCGGCTTCCCACCAGCGTCGTGACTGAGCACCTCATTGTCGGTCTGGGTCTGTGCGGTCGCCAGTTCCTCGCCTCCCGGCCCCCAGAGCGAAACCTGCAAGTCAGCTTCGGCGTGCACGAAAGTAAGCTGAATATCAAAAAGACCGCCCGTCGCTGAGATGTCCCAGTAGTCTGCCGCGTCACTGTTGCCGTGAATCTCATCCGAGATCTCGTCCGCCCGCGGATAGACTACCGTTCCGAGGGCTGCCAAGGGGTTGATGAGGCCGTGGCCGTACGAGTTGTCGAACCCCGCGTCGCCGAGGTCGTCGGCGGAGTAGCGGATAAGCGAGAAGACACTCGAGGGCGTGAGCGTCTGATCTTGACTGAGCATGAGCGCAGCCAACCCTGCCACATGCGGAGCGGCCATTGAGGTGCCTTGGAACCAGTAGTAGTTTGTGCCCAAGCGAGCCGCCGATTGCGGAGCGATGGTTTGCTGCAGAATGCCGTCAGGCTCGGAGTTGCCGTCCAGGTCGACACCCGTGTTTCCCCCTGGCGCAACGACGTCCAATTCGGGACCGGTGTTCGAATACGGTGCAAGACTGTCGTCGAGTTGCGTCGCCCCGACAGCCAGGACGAAATCGTCATACGCGGCCGGGTAACTCACCGGATCGGTGCCATCTTCTGAGTTTCCCGCGGCTGCAACAACAACAACGCCGTTTTGATACGCGTACTCCACAGCGTCGCGCTCCGACGCTGTGGAGCCTTCGGCACCGAGGCTCAGATTGATTACGTCAGCTCCGTTGTCGACGGCCCACATGATCCCTTCAATGACATCCGAAAGCGTACCGTACTCAGGTGCCGGTGGAAGCACTTTCACCGCCATGAGACTCACCCCGGGTGCAAAGCCCGCCACACCCACTCCGTTGCCGGTACTCTGCGCGACCGTTCCGGCGACGTGGCTTCCGTGGCCGTCGTCATCGGTGGGGTCGTCGTCTCCGTTCACGACGTCCCGGCCTTGGACAAAACTGGTTGTGGCGAAATCCGACAACCCCTGGTCTATCCCGGTGTCAATCACGGCTACGACGACCTGACTGTCGCCTTGCCCCTGTTCTAAGTCCCACGCTGCCGGTACCGAGAGCCGCTGAAAGTTCCACTGATACGAGGCGTAGTACGGGTCGTTTGGGGCGTCGAGGGCGTACACCCACGCGTCGCGCTCTGCGTATTCGACTTCGGGTAGCGAATTGTAGTACGCAAGAATTTCGTCGACGGTGCGGCCACCGCTCGCGTCGGGAAGGATCTTTGATATCCGGGCGTCACGAATCCGGCCGAGCGCTCGTTCGGTACCGCGAGAACGAATTTGTTCCCGGATGCGCGATGGGGATCCATCCGTGCCGCCGCCTCCGGACTCCGGGTCGCGGTACTTCACAAGTACCCCAGGCGGTGGATCAACAGAACCTTGCCCCGCCGGTGCACGACCGCCGAATCCTCCAGCACCGTCTTGGCTGCTGTTGCGGACCGCTTCAGTGACGTTCGTGCCGTCACTTGCACTCGCGGTACGAACTCCTGGACCAGTAGCGGAGCTCATTACCGCGTTTTCTGCAAACGAGTCCCACGCCACCGATAGGGTGTACGTAGTTGCGGCGACCGGGGTGACTGATACTTCCACGCCCGGAGACTCGTTTCCTGCGCGATCGACTGCGTGCAGCTTGAAGAGGTATTCGGAGCCGTTTGAGAGGCCTTCAATGACCGTTCGCTCCTCTCCCTCGTCAGCAAAGCTCTCCTGTCCATTACCCCAGGACACGCGAACATGGCTAAAATCGTCATCGGAAGGATTGCTCCAAGTAAGCTCAGCTGCCCGGTCCAGCGCGACACCGGCGTGATCGGTGACATCTGCCGGAGGCCGGAAGTCAAAGAAATCGCCCACCTGCGTGCACCCCGTAAACACGGCTGCAACAGAGGCAAGGAGAATCATTCGAAGCGGCACGGGAAGTCGACATGCTTGGTTTCTCATACGGTCACGTCTTCCCCAATAATACCGCGTTCCAACGACGGCGACAGAGTTCCAGCAGCCATGTTTCGGGACCTTTCCTCGGTGTGCAGGTGCGATAGCACCGCGCCCGGGACCCACACTATCCAGTGCGGCGCGGGCGCCTGAGGAACCGAAATCCGTGCGCCTCCAGATCCGCCTCCAAGCCGGCAATGAACGCGTCCGCCCCCTCCGGAGGAGAGGTCGCCAAGCTCACGCCAAGGAAGAGGAGGGTGGACAGAATTGCGCCCCAGACGCTCGGCCACCAGCCAAGTGGATAGTAGCCGCTAATGTAGAGCGTGACGGTGACGAGACCGGCAACGACCATGGAGACCAGCGCACCCGCCGCAGTAGCGCGACGCCAGAAGAAGGTGCCGATGATTGCCGGCGCCATGACCAGGAGCCCTCCCGAGGCCATACTCGACAGCACCGTAATGAGACCGAAGCGGAACCATGCAAAGCCGATGCACGCCGCCAGGAGCAGGACCGTGACAACCTGGCCGATCCTGCGCTCCAAGCGCTCCGGGACGTCTGGGCGCACGTGCCGTACGACGTCGCGCGCAAAGAGCGAGCTCAAGGTCAGGATGATCGACCCCAAGGTGGAGCTCGCGGCTGCGAATATCCCGACGAAGAGGATGATTGCCAGGGAATTGGGGATCGTTGCCAAGAGGCGCGGCATGGCTTCATCGGCATTTTCCAGGCCGGGAACCACCAGCGCCGCCTGATAGCCGAAGAGGGTGCTGATGATGGTGTAGATGAAGCCGAATACGGCGAAGTAGACCACCATTCGCCGCAGGCTCACGACGGTATCCGGAACGTACATTCGCTGCGAAACCTGCGGATTGGTGAGGGCAAAAAAGGCCCACGGAAGGGTGAGCCCAATGAACAAATTGGGATTCCAGGTGAATTTCAACAGGTCGGGGTTCCGTTCGGCAGTCGCCTGCGCGAACTCGGCGGGCGAGCCGAAGAAGGAGTACATGACAAAGACCAGGGCGATGATTGCCGTAACAAGCATGGTGAGGGCCTGGACCGCATCTGTCCACGCCACCGACCGCATACCTGCTACGACGGCGGAGATGCCTGCCAAGAGAGCCATGACCAAGACGCCCGCCATGAAGGGCACCTCACCGCCGGTGAGCCCGTTCACCAGGAAGCCGGCGCCCATGAGTTGGACGGAAGCGTAGGGAATCAGCATGACGAAGGAGATGATCGCCGCCACTACCGCAACCCACTTGTTCCGGTAACGGTGCGAGAGGAGCTCCGGCGGCGTAATGTGGTTGAAGCGGCGCCCGACGAGCCAGAAGCGTGGACCAAAGGCGACCAGGAAGAGGACCGTGAACATGAGGTAGATCAACTCGAAGCCCAGGGCACCGACCCCGGACCGGTAGGTAAGCCCAACGAGGCCGACCAGCATGAAGGCGCTGTAGGTCGTCGCCGAGTAGGTCATTCCGGAAACAAAGCCGCGGAGCTTGCGACCCCCAATGAAGAACTCGCTGGCTCCGTGGCCCAGACCGCGACGCGCCACCAGCGCAATGAGAACGCCCACGACGGTCCATCCCAGCATGGCGGCCCAAATATATGCAGCGTTCATGACTTCCTCCCCCACCGCGAGGGGTAGACAAAGGCAAACACCACGATCACGACCAGGGTGAGCACGGACCAGAAGAGGTAGGATGCGCCGAAGCCGGCGAGACCGCCAAGCACTCCGTAGGGAATAAGCACGCTCGCAAGCGAGACGAGGAGGAGAACTGTCAGAAGCGTTACGCCACGCATATGGTCACCTTGCAGCCAGTCTTTGTTGGCAATGTACAGCCCGTGCGCGAAAGCGCAAAGCCATCGTCTCGGCTGGTATGGTAGGATTCGCCCATGGAAATTCTGCGCAAGCTTCACGATCTCTTTGCGGGCAAGGCGGAACAGCGCCGGATAGAACACATTTGCATTGGACTTGGCTACACTGCCGTCGCCTTGGATGACGGGAGTGTCGGTATTGCCTACACCTTCCTGGACGAAAAGCGCGGCTGCACCCTGGTTGATGATCAGACGGATTACGAGAATGGCCCGGCCTCACCCGTGCTTGCGAAGCTGCAGGTCGAGAACCTGGTGGAACGTTCGGTGGGTCTGGCAACGGTGCACGCGCTGAACCACGCCCGTGCCGCGCACTTCGACGATGATCGGGGCACGCTGTTGGACGATCTGGATGTAAAGGAAGGAGACACGGTAGCCATGGTCGGCTACTTCGAACCGGTGGCGCGCCAGATAGAGGAGCGGGGAGCGGAGGTAGTGGCGCACGATATCGGGAAGGGAATCGGGAGCAGTGAGTCGTTCTACGCCTTCCTGTCGTCAGGCGACGCGCGTGCGCTCATCCTCACGTCCACGAGTGTGATCGGCGGCACTACGGAAAGCGTATTGGAGCACCTTCCAGCCGGAACGCCCTGCGCGCTCCTCGGACCAACCACTCCCATGGTCCCGGAGGGCCTCGATCATCTCCCGATCAGCGTTCTCGGGGGTACGCATCCGGTTGAGACCGAGGCGGTTGTCAAAGCGGTGCGGCACGGCATGGGCACCAAGGCCATTCACCGCTCATCGCGGAAGATCTACCACCGCGTGGGGGTGGACCCAGTGCCCACACTCTGACAGCCGGAGCCGGCGCGCGCGTCAGTCGCGGAGGGTCACCCGTGCCGTCGCGCCATCCGCATTCGAGAGCTCGAGGGCGCCTCCGTGCTGCTGCACGAGGGCGTCGACCACGGTGAGGCCGAATCCGTATCCCTCACCGCGGAGAATGTGCTCGGGAAAGCCGTGGCCGCGATCCGATACGTGAAGGGCCAACACCTCCGGCTCCGGACGCTCGACCTCGACGGCGATCACCTGGTCGTCATCGTCTTGGAAGGCGTATTTCTGCGAATTCGTCAGTAGCTCGTTGAGGATAATGCCCAGGGCCACCGCCACCCGGGGCGTCGTGGTGAGCCGTTCTCCGTTGACGTGGAGGGCAACGCGGGCAGAGATGACGCCGCTTTGCAGGTCCGACAGGACAGACTCCGCGAAGGAACGCAGCTCAACCCGTTCCACGCTCTCGCCGGTGTAGAGGCGTTGGTAAACCTGGCTCATGACTCCGACTCGACGGGCGGCGTCATCAAGCGCCTGCGCCGTTTCCTCATGCGCGGAATCCTCGGCCTGCAACGCCAGTAGGGAGGAGATGACGCTCAAGTCGTTCTTGATCCGATGGTGCACTTCATGGAGGAGAAGATCCTTCTCCTTGAGCAAAGCTTCAATCCGTTCCGTCGCCGCAATACGGTCGGTAATGTCTCGCCCGGAGGCTTGGTAGCCAATGCAGTTACCCTCGGCGTCGTGAATGGGTGCGCTGTTCCACTCGACGGTTCGCCAGCCTCGGGGCGTCCATTGACGGTTGAAGAAGCCCCACACATCGCGATCCTCGGTCCGCATGCGGCCCTCGGAATCCCGTGTCTTGCCACGGTCTTCCGGATGCACGAAGTCCATGTAGTTCCGTCCGATCAGCTCGTTTCGAGGCAGGCCAAAGAAGTTGACGGCCGTATCATTGACGAAGGTCCATTTCCCCTCGAGGTTGTGTTGGGCAATTATATCCATTGTGAGCGCGGCCATGGTGCGGTAACGCTCGCGACTGGCGGCAACTGCGTCCTGCTCCCGGCGCATCTCGGTAACGTCTTCGAGGGCGACAACCGTACCGTCAAAGCCCCCGTCCTCGTTCCTGAGCGGCACGGCGTTAATGGAAAGGAGCACCGTCCTTCCACCAGGTCCACGAATGGCGTGCTCCGCGCCAATCACCGGCTTTCCGGTCCGGCGAACTACTTCGAAGGGGAGGTCCTCCGGTTGGATTTCTATCCCCTCGAAGTCGGTTATGTACCAATCCGGATCGGCGTAGCCGCGACTGGTGATCTCCTCGCGTGAAACACCAAGCACTTCGGAGGCACGGCTGTTGGCGTAGCGAATGCGGCCCGTGTTATCCAGGAGGAGAATGCTGATCGGGCTCACGTCAATGACCTGCTGCAAAAGCTCGAAGTGGTGGCGCTCCGCTTTCTCGGCTAAGACGGTGTCGGTCACGTCGGTAAAGACAATCGCGAAGCGGTTGGGTTCCGGGCTGAAGGCCGACACGGAAAAATGCTTGCCGAGCTCGGCGTGGTACTGTCGAAAACTCGCAGGCTCCTTCCTACGGACAACCTCTGCGTACAGCTCTACCCAGCGATCCTCGGTGCTCGGCAGCACCTCTCGAAGGCGCTTGCCGACTACGGCGTCACGGCTCAATCCGGTGAGCTCTTCAAAGGCGGGATTGACCGCGAGAAAGCGGGAATCCACCGCCCTGCCGGAGGCGTCATAGATCATCTCGTGGAGGGCAACGCCCGCCACCAGATTCTCGAAGAGCATTCGGTAGCGCGCCTCGCTGAGCTCCAGCTTGTGCTTTGACCGCTGTAGCTCGTCGTTGCGAGCTCGAAATGCCTGGTTCGCTTCGAAGAGCTCAAAGGCCATGTTGATGGATTCCACGAGTACGAATTCGCCGGCGCTCTTCAGGACGTAACCGTAGCGCGTAATGCCTTTGACCTTCTCCACCATTGCCCGTTCCGAATGGCTGGTCACAAAGACAATGGGAAGCTCCCGGATTCCGAGCATTGCCGTCGCTGCTTCGGTCCCGTCAAGTCCGGGCCCAAGGTCAATATCCATGAGGACGAGCTCAATGCCGGGATCCTCGCGGACAAGATCGACTGCGCGCTCGGCGGAGTGCGCGGTTACGACATCGTAGCCGTGGGCACTCAGCATTCGCTTCTGCGCCATGGCAATGATGGCCTGATCTTCGACAATCAGAATCCGTCGTGCTCGGCTCTTGATATCGGACATTGACCCCGCTAAATCTCCAGGAGGTGGTGCTCATGATAGTACTGGTCGCGCAGGCTGCGGATGTCCTCACTGGCCAAGTAGTCGTCAAAGCGCATTCGCCGGTCTATCACACCGCCAGGCGTGAATTCTACAATCCGGTTCGCCACCGTGTCCACGAATTCGTGGTCGTGACTGACAAAGAGCACATTGCCCGAGAAATCGATCAGGCCGTCATTGAGCGCCGTAATCGCCTCCAGGTCCAGATGGTTGGTCGGCTCGTCCAGGATCAGGAAGTTTGCACCGGTAAGCATGAGCTTTGCCAGCATACAGCGTACCCGCTCGCCACCGGAAAGAACGCTCACCCGCTTCAACGCTTCGTCACCCGAAAAGAGCATGCGCCCGAGGAAGCCCCGAACGAAGGAGGGGTCGTCACTGTTGGTGAACTGCTGCAGCCAATCGATAATGCGCTGGTCCGAATCAAAGTGCTCAGCGCTGTCTTTTGGGTAGTACCCGACGGAGATGGTTTGGCCCCAGTGTAAGCGACCGCTCGTTGGCTGCTCGTTGCCGGCAATAAGCTCGAAGAGGGCGGTTTTTGCGCGGTGGTAGGGCCCGACGAAAGCAATTTTGTCGCCGGGCTGGATCTCCATACTGAGGTCGCGGATCACATCGGCATCATCCGAGGGGACCGTGAGATCCTCCAGCTCGAGGACGCGCTTCCCCGGCTCCCTGTTGGGCTTGAAGTTGATGTAGGGCGCCTTCCGGCTGGTCGGCTTGATATCGTCAATGGTGAGCTGATCGAGGAGCTTCTGCCGGCTCGTCGCCTGCTTCGAGCGTGCGGCGTTGGAGGCAAAGCGCTGAATGAAGGCCTTGAGCTCGGCCACCTTGTCCTCACGTCGTTTCTTGTCGTCCCGCATCTGGCGGCGCGCGAGCTGACTGGAGTGATACCAGAAGTCGTAGTTGCCGACGAAGACGGTAATCTTTCCAAAGTCGATGTCGGCAATGTGGGTGCTGACACGGTTGAGAAAGTGTCTATCGTGGGAGACAACAATGACGGTGTTCCTGAAGTTGTAGAGGAAGTTCTCCAACCAGGTAATAGATTCGAGATCCAGGTTGTTGGTCGGCTCGTCCAGGAGAAGGATATCCGGGTCACCGAAGAGCGCCTGCGCCAGGAGCACCCGCACTTTCTGCGCCCCCTCGAGCTCACCCATACGCGTGCCGTGGAGGGACTCCGGGATTCCCAGCCCAGAGAGGAGTTGCGCCGCCTCCGACTCGGACTCCCACCCGCCGAGCTCGGCAAACTCCGCCTCCAGCTCGGAGGCGCGGATGCCGTCTTCGTCGCTGAAGTCCTCCTTCGAGTAGATGGCATCCTTCTCAATCATGGTATTGTAGAGATGCTCGTGGCCCATAATCACCGTGTGGAGAACGGGGTACTCGTCGAACTGGAACTGATCCTGTTTCAGAACGGCAATGCGCTCGCCGGGGCCGGTGCTTACTTCACCCGTGTCCGGCTGAATGTCACCGGAGAGGATCTTGAGAAAGGTGGATTTCCCGGCTCCGTTCGCGCCAATGACGCCATAGCAGTTGCCGGGAGTGAACTTGATGTTCACGTTCTTGAAGAGCAGTTGCTCCCCGAAGGAAAGCGAAACGTCGGATACGGTGATCATATGCGTATTGGTTCCTTGAGCGGTTTGTGGCTGGAGGCCGTAATGTACCCAAATGGCCGCGGAGAGGCAACACGGAAACCGAGTTGCCCGCAGCGCTCGCCGGTGATAATCTGGCTAGCATAATG
>CAYPTH010000066.1:0-18401 GCA_964413635.1 uncultured Spirochaetaceae bacterium | reverse complement strand
TACTGCCACGCATGGTCCTCCGCTCCGGCGTGGTACCTGCCGGAAGTGGTTCTCGGGATCCGCAGGCTCGCGCCGGCGTGGCGAGAGGTGGAGGTGAAGCCCCACCTCGGTGACCTCGACTGGGCCGAGGGAAGCGTGGTGACTCCCCAGGGCCCCATCTTCGTGCGGTGGCGGAAACGCACCGACGGGGCGGTAGATCTCAAAGTAGTTGCGCCGCCCGGCGTCCAGGTGCGCTCATAGAACCCTACCCGCGCTTGAAGAGCACGTCCTTCTCGTACTGTTTCACCTCATCCAGCCAGTCGGTGCCGACGGGTACATTGTTCTGGAGGCAGAACTGGTCCCATACGGCGCCGAAGGGTAGCGACTTGGCCTCCTCCTGCAGGGCGAGACGGTCGCCGAGATTGTTGGCTTCCTCGGCCTTGCGGATCAGATCGATGGGTTCGAGAAGAGCCAGGAGTGCCGACTTCATGGCCGCGCGAACACCGGTGACCCAGGCGGTAATGCGGTTGATGCTGGCGTCGAAGAAGTCCAGGCCAACGGCAACGCGATCCCAGGCCTCGGCGCGGGCGATCTCCCGCATGATGGCTTTGGTCTCGTCGTCGAAGAGGACCACGTGGTCGCTGTCCCAGCGGACCGGCCGTGAGACGTGGAGCATGATCCGTGGGATGAAGGGCAGCAGAGCCGACAGCTTTTCCGCAATGGATTCGGTGGGATGATAGTGCCCGGCGTCCATGGTGAGGACGGTGCCACGCGACATGGCGTAGGCAAGGTAGAACTCGTGGGATCCAACGGTGTATGCCTCGGCGCCCAGACCGAAGAGCTTGCTCTCGACCGCGTCGAGGGTCTCCGTCTCCGGATACTTCTTCTCGAACATTTGGTCCAGGGAGTCGATCAGACGCTCCCGCGGGCCCAGACGATCGGCCGGCAGGTCCTTCCATCCGTCGGGAAGCCAGTGGTTGTCCATGGAAGCGGTACCGAGCTCCCGGCCCATGTGGGCGGAGATCTCCCGGCAGCGCCTTCCGTGCTCGATCCAGAAGTCGCGGATGCCCTTGTCCGGGTGGGCCAGGCTGAAGCCCTTATCGAATTTTTCATGGGAAAAAAAGGTCGTGTTGAAGTCGAGGCCCAGACCGAGCTTCCGGGCCCAGTCTACCCAGGACTGAAAGTGCTTCGGCTCAATCTCGTCACGGTCCACCTTCTCACTGGTGTCGAGGTGGATGGCGTGGAGATTGAAGCGGTGCGTCCCCGGGACCAGGCTGTGCGCCTTCTCGAAGTCCCGGCGTAGCTCATCCGGCGTGCGGGCGCGTCCCGGGTAGTTACCGGTGGCCATGATCCCGCCGCTCAGGGTCTCGGCGCCTTCGAAGCCAAGGACGTCGTCCCCCTGCCAGCAGTGAATAGAGATTGGGATGCCGGCGAGCTTCTTCAAGACAGCGTCCGTGTCGACGCCGAGCTCGGCGTAGCGCTCCTTCGCAATTTGGTAGCTTTGTGTCACGTTGTCGCGTTGCATGTGTGCTCCTAGTCCATGTGAAAGACTTCCTCGATCGGTTTGGTGACCGGGGAGTTATCCGGGTTCGTCTCCATGAGATCTGCCATGTAGTCCCACCACTTCCGGACAATGGGCTCCTTGCCGAGATCCTGGGAGCCGCTGTCACCACTCAGCTTCTGAACGGCGAAGAGGGTGTTCGTGTCTTCGTCGAGGAAGATAGAGTAGTCACTGACACCGGCGTCACGGAGGAGTTGGACAAGCTCGGGCCAGATCTCGTTGTGCCGCTTGCGATACTCCTCCTTCATTCCCGGCTTCAGCTTCATGGTAAAGGCGAATCGTTCCATCTGTCGCTCCTTCTCGAGGTGGTTTTACCGGCCGTTCACGGCGGCGTCGCACATGATCTCGACGGTTTCCGGCGTCACATCGGCTTGGATGATGTGGGCCGGGGCCATGAGGTAGCCGCCGCCCTTGCCCAGGATACTCGCGCGCCGTTTGATCTCTTGGCGAATTGCCCCCTCGTCTCCGCTGGGCAGCAAATGCTGTTGGTCAATGCCGCCGAAGAAGCTAATGCGTCCGCCATACTTCTCCTTGAGCTCCGTCGGATCGGAGCCCGGAACGTTCGGCTGCACCGGGTTGTAGACATTAATCCCCATCTCGATCCAGTCCTCGATCATGGGCGCCACGGCGCCGTCGGAGTGCATGATGACGATGAGATCCGGATTCTTCTCCCGAAGCGTGGCAATCATGCGCTCGTAGCGCGGTCTGAACTCGGCACGCCACGACTCCGGCGAGATGAGCATGGAGGTCTGCGTGCCGAGATCCTCGCCGAACCAAATGGCGTCCACGCCGAGGTCTACCATCTGCTCCGCCAGGCCGAGGGACCAGTGCTCCATCCTGTCGTTGAGCGCCTTGACCCAGGGCTCTTCCGTCATCATGCCGACCAGGTAGTTCTCCATGCCGGTGAGGTGCCACGCCATCTCGAAGATGGAGATCTCTACATCTCCAATGACAAAGAAGTCGTTCCCGAAGCGCTCAATATCCTTCTTAGCCATGCGGAAGCGACCGGGGGCGTAGGGATCGGGAAAGTCGTAGGCTTTGACATCGTCCTCACTCTCTAGCTCTTCGAGTGGTGCCTTTACCACCTCGACGTAGAGCTCCGTCGGCTTCATGTGCATCTGGAACTCGTTGGTCTTGATGTCGTCCTCAATGACCTGCGGCTCGAAGCCGTCGGCCACCTCGCCGCCGACGACAATGGCGTCGCTGCCGAGCCTGGTGCGAATATTGTTGGCCGAGATTCGGTAGGTGAGGTCCTCGTAGTACGAGACCGCATAACCGGGATCGACGCCGAGCTTCTCCGCGAAGTGGTCGGTCAGACTGCGACACAAGTCGAACTGCAAGGGCACGCGGTCGGGAAGACCGTCGCCCTTTCCGAATGCTCTCAGGACTCGTTCTTTGGATGTCATGATGTGCTCCTCTGCTGTGCCGCCGTGCTCCCTCTCTCTACGAGACTGGGATTCAGCAGCAGGTTCTTGACTGGGCTATCGCCATCGATCCGCTCCATGAGCAGTCGCACGGACTCACGTCCCATTTCGCGACGCGGCTGATGCACCGTCGTGAGGGGAGGGTGAATCAGGGAGCTCAGGTCGATGTCGTCAAAGCCCACAATCGATATATCTTCCGGAACCCGAAGGCCCGATTTCAAGACTGCCTGGACCGCACCGATTGCCATGAGATCGTTCGCGGCGTAGACGGCCGTGGGACGCTCGTCGAGGGCCAAGAGCTCCTCCATGGCGTGGCGGCCACCGACAACGCCGCCCTCGCTCGTCCCGTCACCCTCCACTACGAAGCGAGGGTCAACCTCCACGCCCGCCTCGTCCATGACCTCCCGGAATCCCGCCAATCGTTCACGCCAAATACGACGCTGAAAGGAGCCTTCATAAAAGGCGGCGTCGGCCGAGGGCCTCGGCGCGTCGTCGACGGCCGGCGGTGCGCCATCTTCAGTGTGCTCGTCCGCCGCTCCGTCGTCGATCCGCCCGTGAATGTGGCCTATTCGGTGGTGATCGAGCTCGATCAAATGCGCCGTGGCAATCTTCCCGCCGAGACGGTTGTTGGTCCGCAGTGCGCACACATCATCTACATCCAGCTCATTGTCCACCAAGACGGCGGAAACGCCGGCGCGCTGCAGGCGATCTACCAGGGCGCGGTTCACCGGCATGTCGAAGAACACAATCCCGTCCACCCCGAGTTGAATCATGGCATCGAGCTGGAGCTGTTGTTTCTCGGCGCTGTCGGCGTTGCAGAGGATCACGTTGAAGCCGTGAGAGGTGGCCTCATCCTCAACGCCGAGGGCAACCTGGCCAAAGAAGGGGTTGAGGACGGTCGGGACGAAGATGGCGATGGTGTGAAAGGACCCGGTAATGAGCGAACGCGCGCGGCGATTCGGCATGTAGTCGAGCTTCTCAATTGCCGCGAGGACTCGGTCCCGCGTCTCCTCCCGCACGCTCCCGGGGCTGTTCACTGTCCGAGACACGGTCATGGCGGAGACACCGGCGAGCTTCGCCACGTCATTGACGGTTGCCACAGCCCTTCCTTCTTCGAAATGTTAACGCTAACAGGTGTTCACACAGTGTAGAGCGGGTATTGGCACCTGTCAATGTGGAAGATGGGCCCGCGCACGGAGCGAGGGCCCTCGGACGCGGGCCCTCGGGCGGCGGTGAACGCTACTTCCCGTACTTCTTCCAGTGATCGGCGAAAATCTTGTTCTCGTCGGGCACGACGGGCTCGATTGGACTCGATACCCAGGTGATGTTCAGAAAGTGCTTGTACGTGATGTTCTCCGTCGTGATATTGCCGCCCCAGGTGCCGCAGCCGAGGGTGAGGGAGAAGGGCATGCCGTTGTCGTAGTTTCCGCTGTTCGCGTAGCTCTGCGGCTGGCGCACCATCATGCGACTCACCGGCGCCCCGAGGGCGAGGTCGCGAATGTGCTCCTCGCTGCTGGAATGAATGCCGCAGGAGTGCCCGTAACCGGAGAAGCCGGTAATGTCACGGACGTATTGAATCGCCTCGGAAAACTCCTTGTACTTCCACAAGGTCAGCACGATCGAGAGCTTCTCACCGGCGAAGAGGTCGGACCCGTCCGCCTTCTCCGCTTCGACCATCATGAGCTTCTTGCCCTCCGGCAGTGCGACGCCGGCGAGATCGGCAATCTTTTCGGCGGGTTGGGCGACGATCTTGCGGTTGAGCTTTCCGTCGGGCCACATGACCTTCTGGAGCTTGGCCTTCTCATCTGCATTGCAGAGGTAGCCGCCCTCCTCTTCGAGGGCCTGCACCATCTGCTTGTAAACACCCTCCTGGATGACCAGGGAGTTCTCCGAGGAACAGGAGGTGGCGTTGTCGAAGGTCTTGCCAAGAAAGACTTTGTGCGCCGCGTCCGTGATGTCCGCCGTTTCGTCGACAACGACGGTGGCGTTGCCGGCCCCCACTCCGTAGGCGGGCGTACCGCTCGAGTAGGCAGCTTTCACCATGCCGGCACCGCCGGTCGCCACGACGAGGTCAACCTCGCTCATGAGCTCCTGGGTGAGCTCGATCGACGGCTCTTCAACCCACTGCACCAAATCCTCGGGCGCACCGATTTTTTTTAGGCCGTCGCGGAGGTATTTCGCCGCGAGGCCGGAGCATTTTTTGCCCTTGGGGTGCGGAGCAAAGATGACCGCATTGCGCCCCTTGAGGATGGAGAGGCCGTTACATCCAACCGACGATGTCGGATTCGTCACGGGAATGAGGGCGCCAACGACGCCCACGGGCTTGGCGACCTTCATGAGACCTTTCTCCGGGATCTCTTCAATGACGCCGCAGGTCTTGAGCCCATCGAGATCGCGGAGCGTCCCGAGGATCTTCTTCTGGTGCTTGACCAGCTTGTTCTCGTAGACGCCCATGGCGGTCTCTTCGAAGGCGAGCTTCGCACAGGCAACGGCGTGCTCCTCCTGGTAGACCTCCCAGCCGGCGGCGGCGATCATCTCATCGACCTGTTCCTGGGTCCAATCCGCTATCTGCGCCTGAGCCGCCTTCGCTTTCGCGACCATTTTCTGTATTTGATTTGAAGCCTTGGTATCTGCTGCTACAGCCATATCGCTCTCCTTGGCAGTGGTTTACTTGTCGGGATTCGGAATCATGAAGTCGCGGATGACGCGAACCAGGTCGTCGTAGCCCTCGTTGAACTGACGTAGGGTACGCGCCGTCGCACCGAGGGTGTCGAATTCTTCCACCTTCATCCCGTCGGCGTCGTACATCTTGCGGAAGTCCGCGAACTTGTCCTTCAGGGCCTGGATGATCTTGGAATCAACAGGGTCGTTGATACGCTCCTTCGGCTCGATCCCTGAGCCGTTGAAGCGTTTCGCCCACTTATAGGGAATGGTCATGCTCATGTCACCGCCAATGAACTGCGACCACTGGTGGTGGTTCCGGTACGCGGCGGCAAGCAGACGCGAGTTATATCCACGTTCGGTGTAGATCTGGTAGGCGTGCTTCATGACTGCCACACCGGCCCACTCGAGATTCTCCGGATCGGTAATGACGTGCTCCTTGTTGGCGACCACCTTGAGCCAGTCGTCGACGCGTCCAACCATGATGGTAGTGGTCGGCGCCATGGTAGAGGTGTCTTCCCCCGCTTTTTCACGGCGCTCGAGCCCCTTGGCCACTGCCTCGGCAACGGCAATTGCCTGGGCGACGCTGAATGAAACCGTCGCGTTCGTACTGACGCCGCGGGCGGTGCACTCTTCGATCGCCTCAATACCCGCCTTCGTCGCCGGGATCTTCACGTGAACATTCGGCGCCAGGCCGGCAAAGCGAACGGCCTGCTCTACGATCCTGTCCGCGTTTCGGTAGAACTTGGGATTCGTCTGGATGGAGAGGCGCCCCTTGCGGCCCTTGTACTCATCAAAGACCGGCTTCAAAAGGGCCGCTGCCTTGACGGCGACCTCTTCTAGTACCTGCCAGGAGATGTCGTCCTCCGTTGCAGTCGGATTCTCCTCGATAATCTGGTAGATCCGGTCCTTCCAGAGATGCATTTCCTTCTGCAAAACCTGATAGACAATGACCGGATTACTCGTCGCCCCGACTGCGCCATGCTCGATCCCGTAGCTAAGCTCCTCAATTGAGCAGGAATCGTTCCAGTAGTCGGTCGTCGTTGCGGCCGACATCTCGTGCAGCGGACTCTTATACGCCTGTGTGGGCATGTGCATCCCCCTTTCGCTCCCATATGAACATCGTAATGTCTGACAATTCAAAGATAGCATGAGGTCGATGAGAACGCAAGAGCCGGTCTTATATTGTCTGTTACGCGGCGTGGAGATGGAGGTCTTACTCCTCCGGCTTCAAGTCGAGCAGTCGCCGAATCCGGTCGAAGTGTGCTCCGTGCCGGGAAATGGCACCCTCCGGCGGAAGCGTCCGGATTGCATGAACCATGTCGGCGTGGTCGTCGGCCGCTTCACTCAAGCTCGGCATGCCCTTGAGAGACTCTCGAATTTCGAGGCGCATGAAGGAGTGGAGCGTGCGGTACACCTCCGAAAAGAGTCTGTTATCTCCGGCATCAATTACGAGACGGTGGAACTCATAGTCCGCCTCGACCACCGTGTCGGTGTCTCCGCTGTCCGCGGCACGCCGCATCCGCCCAACCACCTCTTCGAGCTCTGAGAAAACGGAGCGGGCCGCGGCATCGTTCTCATGATATCGATGGATGAGCCGTTCGAAACAGGAGCGTTCTATCACTTCCCGAAGGCGAAAGACGTCGAGCAGGTCATCGTTACCGAGGAGGACCGCCCACGAGATCGCCTCGGCGGAGATGTTTGCCCGGTCGCGGACGAAAGTGCCTTTCGCCGCCTTCGCCTCGAGGACGCCGAGGTGTTCGAAGACTTTGATTGCTTCTCGGATGGAGGAGCGGCCGACCCCGAAGAGTTGCGAGAGCTCCAGCTCGGTGGGGATGCGGTCGCCGGGACCGTAGTTGCCCGCGGCGAACAGGTCCTTCATTCGCCGCATGACCTCGGAGACGACGGTGCGCTTGCTCACCGTCCGAAAGTGTTCGGCCCCGTTCGCTTTGCTATCCATGTGCCCATCCACCCAGATGTTCAGACCTTCCGACAAGGCATGCCCGTAACGAGCATTCTACGTCCGCCGGCACGCGCTGTCAAAGCGTTGTCTCGGGGCCAAGAGACGGGTTAAAGGTCAAATATCGCACTGCCCCGCCATGCAGGCGAGCTCCTGAGCGGCGTTGGTGAGGTCGCGCTCCTCGTATCGGTAGATCTTGGAGAAGTCGATGTGAGGAAACGCGGCGGCCCGGCGTTCGTACTCCTCCCGGCTAATCTCCTCGTAGGGCATCTGCTGGTAGTTGGCGTCGGATGAGGGCAAGAAGGTCATTCCGCCAATCTCTCCTTGATGCTCCCAAACCCACCGCATGACGTCGAGGATCTCGTTCGGCTGGTAGGTAATGGTTACGCTCGGGTTGTGCTCGGTGTATGAGCGCTTGTTCTGGAGCCAGTACTCGCACTGCTGCAACGCAGTCCGGTCCGATCGCAGCACCGCATCATCAGGAGCCTTTACGGGAAAGTGCACGACCCAGGTCGTTGCGCTCTCTCGTGTCTGTCCGTTCTCCGGGTCCATTGGCACACCGGCGTCCTGGAGCACCCGGAAGACCGGGGAGTGCGCGCCAATTCTCACATTGCGGACGTAGTAGCGCGCCCAGCGCGCGTGGAGACCCGAGGAGCAGTCGAGCAGCTGGCTGGAGTTCCCCGAGGGCTTCACCGCAGTCGTGGCTACGGAAGGCGGAATTCCAAGCAGCTGCGCGTAGCGTGCGTTGATTTCGATTACATGATCGCGCAGCTTCCGCTGTGTCTCGCTATCCTGGGACGCCGGGCTGTCGAGCTGCCCGTTGAGATCTACGCCGAGAAGGCGCTCCTCCGCGCAGTTGTCGCTCCAGATCTTTCGCAGGCCGGGAAAGTCGGTGGCCATGCTCTGTATCGTACCGATGATCGTGGCAACTTCGACCTTCTCCTTCAGCGTCTCGAAGGTATCGCCGCTCCGCGCTATCGCGCTGGAGAGATTGCAGAACTGATAGGGGCGCAGAACGATCTCTCCGCAGGGATTGGTGCCGAAGTCCGCGGCCTTTCTTCGCTCCGGCCGTCCCGCCAAGGCAGCGCGGCGGTTGAAGATACCGGGCTCCCCAGCACCGGATGACACCATGTCGAGGACAAAGCGAGATACCTTCTCCTGAGAGAGCTCGCCATCCGGCCACACCGCCGAGTTATTTGCATTCCACCGCTGGCTATTGTGGATCCAGAACTCTCCGTCCTTGCAGTGGCGCATGTCCAGATCGTCGTAGTCGAAGAGGCTGATCATGGCCGTCCGCCGCACGCCCCCGGAGACCGCTGCGCCCCCCACCGCACACATGATGTCGTGCGCGTCCAGGGTTGTCATGAGGGCTCCCTGACGTGCCAGGATCCGGTCGCGAGTGAAGCGCAACATGCTCCGAAGGGGCTCGGGACCGGAGGCGCGGCCTCCCTTCACTCGGAGCGGCTCTCCCGCCGGCCGAATCTCGCTGAGATCGAAGTCGATGTCTTCTCCGCTGAACCATGCGTTCAGGCCAATGCGCAGGGACTCAGCCCAGCCCTCCGAGGTATCGGCGACGACATGGGTTCCTCGCTTCCGGCCGCTCTGACGCTTGATTCGAGGCAACTGCTCTACGTACTGCCGCTCCACGCTGAAGCCTACGCCGCAGCCGCTCATCGATATGACCAGCGCCTCAACAAAGGAGTCGAGGCTATCCACGGGCAGGTACGAGCAGTTGTAGATGGCAATGTTGTTGCGACGCGCCGGCTCTCCCGCCATGGCGAGAAGGCGCATGGAGGGCATGGCCTCCATGGTGAGAATGGCGTTGTGGATGCGTTGGTAGTCGGCCTCGGGAAGCCGCTCCTCGGAGAGCTCACGAAGATAGGATACCGAGCGCTCCACCGTCTCGAGCCACGTCTCCCGGCGACCGAGGTCGTAGTTGAATCTCGAGTACTTATCGTAGAATTGAAACTGTTGAATGGCCGTCGGGAAGTACTGATCCGCTTCCGCGAACGACCGGCGCACCTCGGGCGGAACATCCCGGTCCCGCCGCAGCCGCGCGTGCTCCGCCCGGTAGAGGATGTACTGTTTCGCCGCGGCGTAGGCACCGTTCGCTTGGAGCATGAGCTCAACAACGTCTTGTACGTTTTCCACCGAAGGCGCGCGATACTGGGCGGCGACAACGTTCACAACTTGCTCGGTAATCTCGCGAGCGGACACCGTTGGATGGGAATCGACCGCCTCGAAGCACCGCTCGACGGCGCGCTGGATCCGCGCCGGCTCGAAGGGCATTACCCGGCCATCACGCTTGGTGATGCTCTGCGGCATGACGGTACTTCCGTCCTCTTCGCGCTTTCCCTTCCGTGCCGTGAATGTGACGGGCCGCAACGCGACGTTGTGCGTGCTCATTGTCTTCTCTCCCAATTTGGTGACTGGAAGGGAAGTGTACACCACTGGTAGTGGTTAACGCAAGCTTTTAGACGCTAAATATAGCGTTGAGCGCGTCAGAGCTCGTTGCGTACCCGCTCCGCAAGCTGTGCGGCGGAAAGGCCGAAGCGCTCGACAAGCTGATCGTAGCTACCGGAGTGGATGTACTGGTATGAGCCGTCCGGCAGGTTGGTGTTTATTGCGTGGCAATGGTCGAGGGAGACATTGCCGCGATGCATGGTGAGCGTTCGCCCGAGCTCGTGCCAGATATAGCCGTTGTTCTGCTCGGCAAAGAACACGGGGGCCTTGCCCCGAACGAGCCGCATGAGCGTCTCCTCGTCACGGGAGGGCATGTCGACGGCGGCCGCCGTTACGCCCTTCTCGGCAAGGAGCTCGACGGCGGCGATCGCCTCGTGCACTCCGCGACCGCTCGAGACGATCACGGCTTGGGCGTTTTCGTCTCCGCGGACCCAATAGGCCTTCCCGTACTCGAATTCGACACCCGGCTCGTAGATGACACCGCTAGCGGCACGCATCATGCGGACGTAGTTTATGCCACGATTGCCCTCCATGATCCACTTCATGACGGAGACCAAGAAGTTCGGGCAGGCAACGTCGATGATTTTCACGCCGGCGACTCCGGAGAACACAACGATGTCATCGTTCCCCATGTGAGTAGCGCCGTTAACCCGTGTATCCAGGTTGGATGCCGTTGCAAGGTAAGTCAGGTCGACACCGTGCCCTTCAGAAAGCCAGCCGGTCGGAGACGCAATGTCCTCCTCACGCTCCTGTGCCCCGACCGCCGTGCGACGCATGATCTTCCAGTCGAAGAAGGGACAGAATGTGCTGACCCAGGCGTTATAGCCCAAGGTGGCGTAGGCCTCGCCAATGCACATCATGTTCGACTCGGCGACGCCGACATTGATGCCGCGGTCCTGGTCGACCTGCCGGATGCCTTGATCCAAACCGCTGGTTGTACCGAGATCGGAATCCACCGAGACCACCCGCGGGTCCTGGGCGAAGACCTTCATGGCCGCCTCGACAACCTTGTTGCATCCCTCCGTGGCATCCATGGGGAGCGCAGGGAGAGCAGACTCATCGTACTGAATCTTCTTGTCCCGTGGCTTCACTCGCTTCAGCTTCACCTTTGGGGTACCGGCAACAACGCCGTCCTTCTTCACATCCACCGTGAGATTCATCCGTGACGCGGCTGCATCCAGGTCGCGCACTACGCCTTCCCGGCCGGCCTTCTCGAGGCGCTCCCGGAAGGCGAGAAAGTCCGCGACGCGCCCGTCGCGGCGGCGCTGCTGGAGGGGCAACTCCTGCGCGTACAGGCTCTCCGACAAGGTAATCTTGTGCTTGTTGAGGCCGTATCCGAACGCGCCGTAACCCTTCCGCGTGTTCGCCACAATTGCCGTAGGCCGTCCGTCGGCGGGCTCGTGCAGAAAGGTATCAATGGCGCCGAGCACGGAGGCGTAACTCTCTCCGTCCACCGAAATGACACGCCACCCAAAAGACTCGATCTGGCCGGGAAGGTTCTGCATTTGGAAGATGAGCTTGTCAAAGGTATCGAGCTGGCCCTCGTTCTTATCGACGATCACGCAGAAGTTGTCCAAACGCTTCGAGGGAGCGTGCATGAGAGCCTCCCACGCGACGCCCTCCTGCAACTCACCATCTCCGGTTATGCAGAATACCTTCGCCTGTGGGGACTCCTGCAGCGCCATGGCGTAGCCCTGCGCTACGGCAACACCTTGCCCGAGGGGACCGGTCGCAATGTGGACGCCGGGAAGAACCGGGCCCGGATGGCCGTTGAGAATGCTGTCAACCGCGCGGGAGTTCTTCAGCACGGAGGAGTCGAAGTAGCCGAGATCCGCAAAGATCGTCGCCATGGAGGCGACGGCGTGCCCCTTGCTCAAGACAAATAGGTCCTGTCCCGGCCGGGTGGGGTCCTGTACGTCGAAGCGCATGGCGCCGCTGTAGAAGAGCGACACCAGCGGGATGGTCGCGGAGAAGGCGCCACCAAGGTGAATGCCGCGGTCGACGGCTTCGGCGCCCTGGCGAAGAGATCCAATGCGGACGTCCGAGTCCTTGATCTCGAGAAGCTTGACGAGTCCCCTTCGGTAGAGTTGAGAATGCGTGTCGTGTTCGAGTACCATGTGTTTGCTCCTCGTAATGGAGTGTTAGCGGACGTTCGCCGGTGGGGCGGAGCCTTCACCGCGCGGCGCGTTGCCGCCGGGGTTCTCTCCGCCCTCCGCCATGGCTCTCCAGACGCGCTCGGGCGTGAGGGGGAGCTCGCGGATGTAGGCGCCGGTCGCTTCACGAACCGCCGCCCCGACTGCTGAGGCAATGGCCAGAATGCCGCCCTCGCCACAGCCCTTTGCACCGTAGGGTCCGGGGCCGTCTCCGTTCTCAATCAGGATCGACTCCATGACCGGCGGCACGTCCTTCGAAGTGGGAATGCGGTAATCGAGTGCGCCGAGGTTCATGACGCGCCCGTGATCGTTGACAATGAGGTGCTCCATGAGGGAGTGCCCGAGCCCCATGGTAGCGGCGCCGTCGTCTTGCATCTCTACGTGCTGCGGATTGAGCGCCTTTCCGACGTCTCCGGCATTGACCAGCTTGCGAACCCGAACGAAGCCGGTGTCTTCATCAACCTCCACCTCAACGGCGGTGCACATGATCTCGTAGAAGGAGGCGCCACCGCCGAGGGGGTGCTCTGGCTGGTACTCCTTCCGGGACGAGCCAATGCCGATGACTTCTCCCTTCACCTTGCCGAAGCGCCCTTTGAGCACGTCGCCGAAGGACACCGTGCGTCCCCCGAGGTCGAGGACACCTTCACCCACCTCGATATCCGAGATAGCTACGCCGAGGTCCTCCGCCGCCATGTCCCGGAGCTGGTCCTTGACGTTCCGGCAGGCGTTGAGCACCGCGTTGCCCATGAATACCGCCGAACGGCTTGCGGAGGTCTGCAGGTCGAAGGGCACGCCTGCGGTGTCGCCGGAGACAATACCGATCTTCTCGATCGGCAATCCGAACTCCTGTGCCGCAATTTGCGTGTACACGGTACGGGCGCCCTGCCCCATGTCGGAGGTTCCCGCAAGGACGGTGGCGCTTCCATCGTAGTGGAGCCGCACAATGGAGTACGACGCGGCAGTCGTCGCGGAGACCTTCATGCCCATGGCCAGACCGCGCCCACGTCCCTTGGGAAGCGGCTCACCCCAGCCAATGGCCTTTGCCGCGCTGTCGAGCGCGTCCGTCCACACACCGTCGCAGGGCGGGTCGTAGGGCATGTAGACCTCTCCGCGCTCGGGGATATTCCGCCGGCGCAGCTCGACACGGTCCAAATTCAGCCGGCGAGCGGCTTCATCGATATTGGACTCCAGAGCCCAGTTGGTCTGCGGAATGCCGAAACCGCGGAAGGCGGTCGTCGGCGTGGTATGCGAGAAGATTGCCCGACTCACAATGCGAACGTTCGGTACGCGGTAGGGACCGGTGGCAACGTAGGTTGCCTTGCTCACCACTCGAGCGGCAATGTCGACATAGGCGCCAATGAGGAAGTCCGCTTCGATATCCTGGAAGACGAAGGAGCCGTCTTTGTTCATGCCGGTCCGGATGTTCACCCAGGCGCCGGCCCGGCGTACCGCCTGGAAGGACTCCTCCAAGGTCAGCGCAAGGCGAATGGGCCGCCCTATCCGGCTTGCGATCAATGCCAACAGCGGCTCGAACTTGGGATGTTGCTTTCCACCGAAGGCCCCACCGGGATCGGGAGCAATGACGCGTACGCGGGACAGAGGCAGGTCGAGAACCGTCGCAATGAACTGCTGCATTGCATTGGGATTCTGCGTTGCCGAGTACACCGTCATGCCCTCGTGACTCGGGGCCACCATGAAGGTAAAGGGCTCAATGGCGAAGTGCGTAATCATGGGAAAGGTGTAACTGTTCTCCACAACCACGTCGGCCTGTGCCGCGTCAACGTCCCCCCAGCCGAAGTGCCACTCGTTGTGGATATTGCTGTCCCGGTGTGGGTCGTCGCCGCGCGATTTCGGCTCCTGCACCAGGATGGCCTCCGGCTCGAGTGCGACATCCAGGGTGAGGACTGCCGGCAGCTCGTCATAGTCAACCTTGACCAGGGTTGCCGCGTACTCCGCAATATCCTCCCGCTCCGCAACGACAATGGCCACCGGCTCTCCGTGAAAGCGCGTCTCACCGTCGGCAATGACCGGTCGGTCCTGCACCTTCGGTCCGAACTTCGGCACCGGCTGCGGTAGATCCTGCGCCGTGAAGACGCCGCGGACCCCGTCGAGGGCGGTAGCTTCCCCGGTGTCGATACGCTTGATCTTGGCATGCGCGCAGTCGAGGTGCACCAGCTTTGCGTGCAGCATTTCCGGCAACTTGTAGTCGGCCACGTACTGCTGCGTGCCGGTGACGCGTTCGTAGCCGCCGACGCGGCCAATTGGGCTTCCGATCACACCGCGCCCTTCGGTGCCCTTCGCTGTTCGCGGTTTGCTCTCAACAGACATCAGTCACCCGCCTCCGCTGCCGCCTGAACGGCTTCGACAATCTTCCCGTAGCCGGTGCAGCGACACAGGTTGCCCGAGATTCCTTCTCGTATCTCCTCTTCCGTCGGATGGGGGTTGTGCATCAGGAGATAGTGAGCCGACATGATCATCCCGGGCGTACAAAAACCGCACTGCACTGCGCCGGTGTCCAGAAATGCTTGTTGTATGGGGCTCAAGGTGCCCTCTTGTGACAGGCCTTCGACCGTGGTGACCTCGCCACCATCGGCCTCGACTGCCAAGACAATGCAGGAGTTCACCGCCTGTCCATTGAGAATCACGGTGCATGAGCCGCACTCGCCCTGACTACAGCACTCCTTGGTCCCGGTCAGACCCAGATCGTCTCGCAATACCTGCAGCAAGGTGTGGTAGGGCGCAACGTCGAGGCTGCGCTCAGTCCCATTTATGGTAACCGTTACGTGTATCGCTTCTTGGATAACACTCATGGCTAAGCTTCTCCTCTTTCCATGCGTCCCAGTGCGTCGCCGAGGGCGCGCTTGCTCAAGGTGACGAGCATGGCTTCACGGTAGTCCTTTTGTGATCGGACATCGCTAATTGGACTGGTATGCGAAAGCAATTCGTTCAGGACGCTAGCCCGGTCGTCCTCAGTGGCGTCGGCGGCGGCTAGGCGGCCGCTGTCTTCGCGCACCAAGATGGGACGCGGTCCGACAGCTCCGAAGCCGAAGCGGGTGTGCCGGGACGAATCTACCAGGCACGCAAGGTTGATGGTTGCCAGATCGACGCCGAGGCGCCGGGTGAGTCGCGCAAACGCGGCGCCTACCGGTTCCGTCGGCAGTTGGACTTCGAGCTCGGTTACGATCTCGTCCAACGCACGGACGGTCTTACCCGGGCCGACGAAGAACTCCTCCAAGGGAACCCGGCGCTCCCCCTGTGTACCCCTGAGCGTTACCGCGGTGCCGTAGACAAGGAGGGGAGGAACCGTGTCCGCCGCCGGTGATGCATTGCATATGTTGCCGGCAACCGTCGCGCGGTTGCGGATCTGGATGGATCCGACAACTGAGGCGGCGTCCACCAGGGCGGGAAAGTGCTTCCGAACGCGTTCGTCGGAGCTTAGATCGGTCATTACCGTGAGGGCACCGAAACGGATAGTGCCGTTGGAGGCGCGAATCTCGCCGTCGAGCTCTCGGATATGTTTCAGATCAATGACACACTTCGCCTGAAATTTGCCCTTGCGAAGTGCGACAAGGAGGTCCGTCCCACCTGCCTGAACTCGCGCGTCCTCGCCGTATTCTCGAAGCAGAGAGATTGCATCTGCGAGCGTGTCGGGCCGTTCGTACCGGAATGGAATCATGGTTCGTCTCGCAACCCCTTTACCTTTTGGGTCATTTCACTGAGGTTTGCCGCCTTCCCACCCGCTTCGAGGTAGTCCTCGCGAGTCATCTTTCCGAGCGTCTTGACGTACTTCATTCCGATTCCCGTGAGCCTGTTTTGCTCGATTATCGATAATCGATAGCGTAGCACCGCCATAGGGCGCTGTCAACCGAAATCAGCCCGCTTGACTGTCGCTGACGCTTCCCGAAATACTGCAGCGCATGAGTACCCCAATCGATTTCTCACCGGTATACCAAACGCTCGACGCGAAACTTGCCGAAGAGCGCTATCGCACGCTCTACACGCGAATGCGTGAAGACTTTGCGAGAACCAACAACATTGCCCACAACTGGGAGCACGTGCGTCGCGTGATTGTGAATGCCGTCTACATTGCCCTACACGAGCAGGCCGATATGGATATCGTCTTGCCTGCGATTATACTCCACGATCTCGGCTACGCAAGCAATCCGGACGAACCAAAGAAGCACCCTCAGAACGGCGCCGAGAAGTGCTACGACTACCTCGACGCGTGGAAACCCGCTGATCGGGATCTGATCTCGGATTGTATTCTCAAACACAAGGGGAAATACCCCGGCTACGGTGTTGAGCCCGAGAGTTTGGAAGAAAAGGTCGTATGTGACGGCGATCAGGTGGATAAGTTTGGCTGGGTGGGCCTCATGCAGATGGTCAAGGTCTACGTAGAGTACGGCGTTCGCGGCCACACGCAATACTCGACCCTCGCCGGTCTGGCGGAGGCCATAACGCACCAACAGTCCATTGTCCTCTACACCGACACGGGGAAGGATTTTGCCCGCCGAATGCAGGGTCCCGATACGATCAATGTGTCTGAGATTCTCAACGAGCAACTCGCACCCTACGAAAACTGGAAGGAAGGGATCTGATACCTGCCGAGCCCGGGAGCCGGCGGCAAGCCAACTACTGCCCGTGGCCCTCCACCTGCTGTTCCGCGAGCTCCTCTTCGCCGTAGGCAAGATTCTCGGCAATCGGCTTTCCCGCGGTTTCAATGTGTTCCCGCATCTTCTCCGCCGCAATCTTGGGGTCTCGCGACCGCAGCGCTTCAATGACGTCGCGGTGGCGGACGGCAATTTCAACCGAATCCATGGTGGATAGGTTCGAGGTCATGAGGGACCAACTATCAAACTGCATAAACTCAAAGAGCTTCAGGATAAGCTTGTTCCCTGAAGCCTTCATGACGGTGCGGTGAAACTCGATATTGAGACGACTGCGCTTGGCAATGTCACCTTCCTTACCGGCCTCAATCATCTGCTCGGCGATATCGGAGAGTCGGTCGAGCTGCTCTTCCGTGATTCGGTAGGCAGCCAACTCACCGGCGAGGGACTCCAGCGCCGCGCGTACGGTATAGACCTCCCAGAGGTCCTTATGGGTGAGCTCGCGGACGGTAATGCCCTTGTACGGTTCGCTCTCGAGAAAGCCCATGGCAATCAGGCTGCGAAGCGCCTCACGGACCGAGGCCTGGCTTACCCCGAGATCCTTTGCCAGAGCGCTCTCCACGATCTTGTCTCCCGCCTCATACTTGTGGTGGAAGATATCCTCTATCAGTTGTTCCTTGATCTGCTCACTCAGCGTGAGTCGGAAGGATTTGCGCTCCCTCAGGTCCGACATACCGTGTCCATCCTTACTTTCGTCCACTCTCGGGGGGTGTTAGGAACTCTACCGTACAACTGCAATATATCTTCGGGGCTTCCCTCTGTTCAACCGCCGCGCGAGCCGGCGGCGATTGCTCGCCGCCGGCTCGTACGGTTCCGTGGCGGCCCGGCGCCGCCACACCTGCACCGGCCTGTAGGATTTGGACCAGTCCCTTGTTGCCGTCGACGCGGACCTTGTCGCCGTCTTTGATCTTGCGCGTTGAGTCGCCGGTTCCAACAACTGCCGGAATCATGAACTCACGAGCAACGGCCGCGGAGTGCGAGAGAACACCGCCGGCGTCCGTCACGATTCCCGAGATCTTGCTGAAGACGACGGCCCACGCCGGGTTGGTCATGATGCAGACCATGATGTCGCCCTGCTTGACCTCGTTAAACTGCTTCGGGCTCTGGACAATGCGTGCGGTACCTTCGACGACGCCTGCCGAGGCGGCAAGACCGTTGATCTCTCCCTTCACGCTCGCCTTGTTCTCCTGCTCCCGCTCAAACTTCTCCGGGTAGCCCCAGAGCGTGTGGTAGGGCTCCTCGTACATGTTCTTGTTGGTTACCGTACCGACCCAGTCACAGGGAGTGATCTTCTTGGCCTTCTCGATCTCTTCTTTCGCCTGCTTGATGATCTTGCGACCGCCCGTCAGCAGCACCAGGCGCATGCGCGCGAAGGTACCCTGGTCCATGTAGAAGTGATGGTCCGGGGTAAGGGGGAGCATCTTCAGGTTCAGGTTCAGCGCCTCTTCGAAGCGGTCCTTATCTTCCTTGCTCTTGTCCTTGATCTGCTCAATGATCGGGGTGTTGTCCTCCACGTAGAGGGGAAACACGTAC
>CAYPTH010000065.1:6962-18405 GCA_964413635.1 uncultured Spirochaetaceae bacterium | reverse complement strand
ACGCTACAATGATGATCCGTTTCATCTCTCCCTCCCCGGTGGAGACGTGTCTATCTATTGGAGTATACGGCGCGTTGCGGCATCGATTCAACAATGATGCTTCGTTGCATTTCGAGGCGCCGGCAAACTATAGTGATCACCAGAGGTGAGGAGGAGAGCGTGAAGCGTACAACCGTTCTGTATATTCTGATTCCGTTATTCGTGGCACTGATCATTGGCGTCGCCTCTTTCTTGCAGTTCTTCGAAACGGCAGACCTCCGTCTTTACGACACCATGCTGCAAGTCAAGCCGGCGATTCCCCAGGATGATAACCTTGTCGTCGTAGAGATCGATGACGTAGCCATTGCGCGGGTGGGCGTGTGGCCCTGGAGCCGCCACATTGTCGCGGATGGACTGATCCTGATGGCGGAGTTGGGCAACCGGTTCGCCATGCTCGATATCGAGTACACCGAGCAGAGCCCCCAAGGGGTGAACTCCGAAGTGTTGAACGAGGAGATCCCCGAGGCGTTCCAGAATCAATTCGGTCAAATCCGGCAGAACATTGTTGACCTGTTCACCGCTCTGGCCCAGGGTCAGATTCCCCTCTCCGATGCGGAGTCCTTCGTGCAGGATCTTGCCGGTCTTACGCAGCAGACGCGGCAGCGCCTCCTCGAAGAGGTGCAGAGCATTGCTCGCGACAACGACGCCTACTTTGGGCGCGCCGCGGCCTTCCACGGCGACGCATTTTTCACGGTTGGTATGGCGCCGGAGGAGGAGCGGGAGGTGCCCGAGGATGCCGAAGAGCTCGCCACCTCGCAATTCGCGCTTCAGAACGTCGAGTCCCACCTCGAAGACACCTTTCCCTTCACCGCAGTAGGTATCCGCCCGACTATAGCGACAATTCTGCGTGGCGGTGACGGCGCGGGATTCCCAAACGTCATAATTGATCCCGACGGCGTGCGCCGTCGCGTCAACATTGTTGCGCAATACGAGGACCACTTCTTTGCTCAGCTCGCTTTCATGCCGACTCTCGACCTTCTGGGGCGACCCCAAGTAGACGTGTATGAGGATCGCGTCGTGCTGCGCGGTGCGCAGATCCCCGGCGAGGAGCCCGCCGACATCGAGATTCCGCTTACTCCGGCGGGGGAGTTCCTTATCAACTGGCCAAAGGGAACCTTCGAGGAGACAATGAACCGGATCTCCTTTTACGAGCTGGTTCGAAACCAACGGCTAGAGGAGCGACTCGCGGCTAACTTGCAGACCATGTCGGACGCCGGCTACCTTGGTTTTCACCAGGGCACCAATCCCCTGCAGCTGTACACCTACGGCGCCGGTCTCCGTACCGACATTGTCGAGGGCCGGGGCGATGTTGACATTGAGGAGTATCGAGAGGTGCGGCGGCAGTTCATAGAGGCCACCGGCTCATTCCTCAACGGCAACGCCGAGCAACAGATCCTGAACGAGGTGCAACGCATTCTGGATCAGGAGGATCTGACCGACAATCTGCGGAGTCAGTACGAGCCGCTCTTGGACGAAGTGCCGCAGATCTTCTCGGCTTCTCGGGAGCTCTACGATAGCTATTCCGAGAGCCGCGAGACGCTGCGGGAGGCGCTCGAGGGCTCCTACGCCTACATTGGCTATACCGGGACGGGAACGACCGATATTGGGGTCAACCCCTTCGATGAAGAGTACAAGAACGTCGGAACCCACGCATCCGTCACGAACACCATCTTGCAGCGGCGCTTCTTGGACTTCATGCCGCACTGGTACGGTATACCAATTGCCACGGTCTTGGCCATCTTGATCGGATTCTCCATTCGGCGCCTGGATCCGGTGCCCTCGATTATCGTTGGTCTGGCCTACGTTGCCGTATACGCCGTAGCGGGTGGCGCGGTGTTCCTCACCACGGGGATCTTCCCACCAATGATTGCGCCCCTCGTCTCGGCGGCGCTTACGTTCATTGGTTTGACGGCCTTGAAGTTTATCCAGACCGCCCAGGAGCGCTCCTACATCCGGAATGCCTTCTCCCACTACCTCTCATCCGACGTCATCAGTGATCTGATAGAGGATCCGAATAAACTGCGTCTCGGCGGCGAGAAGAAGCATCTCACCGCATTTTTCACGGACGTAAAGGGCTTTTCGACGATCTCGGAAAAGCTGGATCCGGAGTCACTTGTCAGCCTGCTCAATGAATACCTCACGATAATGAGCGACACCCTCCTCGAGCTTCGCGGCACCATAGATAAGTACGAGGGTGACGCAATCATCGCCTTTTTCGGCGCTCCAATAGAGCTTCCAGATCACGCGCGCCGCGCCTGTCTCTCGGCGGTACGGATGAAACGTGCGGAGGGTGAGCTCAACGAGCGGCTCATGGACGCCCAACGCACGCCCAACCCGCTTCTCACGCGGATTGGAATCAACAGCGGCGAAATGGTCGTCGGTAACATGGGCACGGAACAGAAGATGGACTACACCATGATGGGCAACGCCGTGAATCTGGCCGCCCGCTTGGAGGGAGTGAACAAGCAGTACGGGACCTGGATCCTCATCAGTGAGGCGACCCGGAACGACGCGGGAGAGCACTTTGCCTACCGAAAGCTGGACCGGGTCCGAGTTGTGGGCATTGAAACGCCCGTACGCCTCTTTGAGGTAGTCGACGAAGCAAATACCATCGACCCCTTGGTGAAGGAGGCCTTGGACATCTTTCACGACGGATTGAATCTGTTCGAGAATCGCGACTGGGACAAGGCGCAGGAGCGCTTCCAAGAGGTCCTATCGGCCCGGCCGGGGGATGGTCCGGCGACCTTCTTCTCGAAGCGCTGTGCCGACTTCCAGAAGAAGGCGCCCCCGGCAAACTGGGACGGTGTATTCAATCTGACAGCCAAGTAGCGTGGCGTCCAGCTTAGAGCCGGGGCTTTCCGGTGCGTTCACGGAAGAATTCCTCCGTATTCCTTGAGGTTTGGCCCTTCAGCGTCGTAGGTTAGACTCTCATAGGGGAGGTATGTCTATGAACGTACAAAAAGACGCAGTAGTTACAATTGACTACGAATTGAAGGATGAAAACGGCGAGGTCCTCGACACTTCCGAGAACAACGGCGAGCTCGCCTATCTGCACGGCCACGACAACATTGTCGAAGGCTTGGAAGAAGCCCTCGAGGGCAAGGATCCGGGCGAATCCGTGCAGGCGAAGGTCGAGCCGGACAAGGGCTACGGAGAGTACACCGATTCCCTCGTGTTCAGCGTCGGCCGCGATCGGCTTCCGGAAGACGTAGATCTCGAGCTGGGAATGCAGTTTGAGGCGCGCGCGCAAGATGGCCAGCGCCAGATCGTGACCCTCACCAAGATCGGCGACGATGAGGTGACCCTTGATGGGAATCATCCTCTGGCGGGCCAAACCCTTCACTTTAACGTGACCGTAAAAGACGTGCGCGAGGCTAGCGAAGAGGAGCTCAGCCACGGCCACGCCCACAACGGCGACGGGCACGACGAGTAAGCTTCACCAATCCCCGGGGCCGAAGGCCCCGACCAATAGCGATCTCTGAAGCGGCCCCTCAGTTCACTCCGTGAGCTGGGGGAGATTGGCGTGGTATGCAGTGTAGAAGGTTGGGAAACGACAGACGGGGGTATGCCGGCCGGTGACGAGCCCGTTTATTTTTAGGGCCGGTCCGCCGAACATTAGAGGGAAACTAGGTCTGCTCCGGAGCCAAGATGCGACGTGTTGTAACCGCCCTCATAGCTGTCCTCATTGCCTCCTTTCCCATAATCTCCATTTCGGCCTTGTCTGAGTACGAGGTCCGTCCGGGAGATACTCTGTACTCCATTGCCCGGCGCTTCGCGGTCTCTGAAGAGGCAATTCGGAAAGCGAACTCGATCGACGACCCTCGGGCGCTCTCGATCGGTCGGCAGCTTACCATTCCGAGTACCTACGAAGTCGAGGCGGGGGACACCTATTGGAGTATTGCCCGGAGCCACGACATGAGTGTGGAGGCGCTCCTGGCACTCAACGATCGGGGCGCCGGCGCCGTGCTCCGGGTCGGGGACGTGCTGCTGGTGGATGATCCCGTCAAGCCGGGAGGGTCCGCCGGCAACGTTGCCGACGCCGCCCCCGCGGCTGAAGATGTGGCGACATCCACTGAAAGTGAGACGTCGAGGGAAACAGCAAGGCAGGGCGCCTCCATTCGAAAGGACACGGAGGTTGCAGCGACGAATCCTGCGTCCACGCAGACGGTGCTGTGGCCACACCCCGGCGAACGGAACCCTGTGGACGGCAAGTTTCCCGGGGTGGCCATTGCCGCCCGGCCCGGAGACGCGGTGTACTCCGTGTCGAATGGCCGCGTCATCTATTCCGGGCCCCACACAGCGTTCGGGCGCGTGGTCTTTGTACAGACCGACACGGGCTACTTGTACGTGTATGCCGGGAACTCGGAGCTCTCCGTGGATGTGGGCGACCGCGTCCGGGTTGGTACGCGAATCGGCCGCGTCGGAGAGTCTGCCACGGCCGAGAAGGCGCAACTCTACTTCAGCGTCTGGAAGAACAACCGATACATTGATCCCTCCAGGGCGCCGAGAGGCTAAACAAATCCTAACGGTGAATAAAAATACTACTGTTGACGCCTCACAATGCCTATTCTATACTGCCCGATAACGGAATCGAGGTGGCATGAAGAAAAAACCTTCGCAATCGCGAGGCCTTTCTGCAATGGCTGCGACGAGCACGGATGCTCGGAAGCAGGAACCCGTCGATGCTGACCCGTTGGCATTTTACCTACGCCAGATATCGAAGTATCCCCTCCTAACCGCCGAAGACGAGCAAACTACCGGACGGAGAATTGCCGAGTTGCGAGAGGACCTCTCAGGTCTTCCCTGCGTCGAGAAAGCGGGTTGCGACGACCGGGAGAGTGAGCAGAAGCGCGAGCAACTCTTCGAGGAGCTGCGCCGTCAGAAGAACCGCATGATCAACGCGAATTTGCGGCTGGTCGTGTCGATCGCCAAGAAGTACCAGCACCGCGGCTTAACGCTTCTCGACCTGATTGACGAAGGAAACATCGGGTTGATCGAGGCGGTCGAAAGATTCGACTACCGGAAAGGGTGTCGCTTCTCGACCTATGCGACCTGGTGGATTCGTCAGTCAATTATCAAGTCTCTCGCGGACAAGGGCAGGGTGATTCGAATCCCTGTTCATATGCTCAACACAATCAAGAAATGCTACTTCGTGGCGAAACACCTGACCCAGGAGCTCGGTCGCGATCCCGAAAGCGACGAGCTCTCCGAATACATGGATCTCACCGCGTCGCGCGTAGCGGAGATTATGCGGCTATCTCAAGAGACCACCAGTCTCGATGTGACGGTGGATGACGACAATTTCACGCGTTTGGCTGATCTCATTGAGGACGAATCTTCCGAGCAGCCCTTCGATCTCGTCTTCCACGTCACGCTGCAAGATACCATTCAAGAGGTGTTGAAGCAGCTTTCCAGCCGGGAGATGAAGATAATCCAGTTGCGTTTCGGACTCTCGGGCGAGGGCCCCTTCACCTTGGAAGAGACCGGAAAGTTCCTGGGGATAACCCGGGAGCGGGTTCGCCAGATCCAGGAGAAGGCAATCGCAAAGCTACGGTCCAGCGTGGTCATGCAGGATTTCTGGACATAGAGGGCGAGGGGTCAGGTGTGCCGCTGTCCCGACTATCCCGCTCCCATTCGATCACGGCCTGTTCGGTATCCAGACGGTAGGCCACGGCGGAGCGTGTAGCTTCGCATGGCGTCTCCGTCAAAAATGAATCGTGCTACAAGCTGCTCTCCACGGAGAACCCGGGGAAGCCACAGGGCATCGTCCTCCCACATGCGCTCAAACGGAATGGCATCCGCGCGGCACCAGAAGGGTTTCGCTTCCGGCGTTTCTCGCAGTTTTCCCGAGTAGGCGGTTGCGGTGAAGACGTCGCATCGTAACGAATAGCCGTCCATGAAGGCGAAGGATAGCTCCGCCATTCGCACGGGAGACTCGGGCACGAGCCCAACCTCTTCCTCGGTCTCGCGAATGGCGGCTGATAGGGCGTCTTCCCCGTTTTCGAGCTTACCCCCGGGGCCATTGACCTTTCCGCCGCCGAAGCCGCGCTTCTTCTCGATGAGCAGGACGTGTTCGCCATTGCGAATGAAGCAGATGACTGCATCGTCTTTCGGGCTCCAGGTATTCCATTCGAATGTATCAACATGCATAGGGCACTCAGCGCGTTGCACTGCAGCCTACGTTGATGCTACCATTCCGTCAATTGTCAGCGGCACGCGTCCCGTTTCTCTTGTTTTTTAGTTGCTGCTGAAGTAACACACATCACACTAGTCCAGAGGAAGTTTGCGTATGCTTGGATTCGTAGTCATCGCGGTTGCTGCTGCCCTCGGCCTGGCAGCGATCAACTACACAGCTGTTCGGAAGATGGACACCGGTACTCCCATGATGCAGGAGATTGCCGGGGCAATTCAGGACGGAGCAGATGCATTCATCAAGCACGAGTACAAGATCATCTTTTCCATTGCAATCTTCATTGCAATTGGGCTTGGTGTTCTTGTCGCGTGGTACACCGGAGTTGCCTTCATCTTCGGTGCAGTTATGAGTGCGACAGCCGGTTGGATTGGCATGAAGATCGCCACCTTGGCCAACGTCCGCGTGGCCAACAAGGCGCGAGAGACGAAGAGTCTCGGGAGGACCTTGAAAGTTGCATTTCAGGGCGGAAGCGTCATGGGCCTCAGCGTCGGCGGCTTTTCCCTTCTCGGGCTCACGGTCGTCTATTTCGCCTTCGGCCACCTTGCAGGGCAACTCGACCCGTCTCGGCTCACCGTAGAAGTCAACTGGTTGGGCGTGAACTTTATTCCCTTCACCATGAGCGTGTCCGGTTACGCCCTGGGCTGTTCAATCATTGCCATGTTTGACCGTGTCGGCGGTGGCATCTACACGAAGGCGGCCGACATGGGCGCCGACCTTGTCGGGAAGACGGAAGCCCACATCCCGGAAGACGATCCGCGTAACCCAGCTACCATTGCCGACAACGTTGGCGACAACGTGGGTGACGTCGCGGGACTCGGTGCCGACCTCTTGGAAAGCTACGTTGGGTCCTTGATTTCCGCCGTTGTGCTGTCCGCCTACATGTTCCACCTTCGCCTTGACACCGTCCGGGAGATGGCGCCGAGCCTCATTGAGAAGCTGGTGACCTTTCCGGTGCTCTTTGCCGCAATCGGTATTGTCGCCTGTGTCATTGGTATTATCACCCTGGTTGCAAAGAAGGTCGGAGAGAACCCGCACCGCGAGCTCAACACCGCGGTCTGGGTTTCCGCCATTCTGACGCTCCTGGGGACCGGTCTTTTAACCTATTTCTTCTTCCAGGGCGAGGAAGTCGGGAAGGTTGACTTTCGCATTGGTCCCTTGAGCCCCTGGGTCGCAGCGGTCATGGGAATCATTAGCGGCATCACAATCGGGCAGCTTGCAGAGTACTTTACCGGCTACGACTATAAACCTACCCAGGGCATCTCCGCGGCGTCCCGAGAGGGAACCGGTTTGACCATTACGCAGGGGATGGCGGTCGGCATGAAGTCGGTCTTCTTTCCCATGACGGTTCTCGCGGTCGCGGTCATTGCGGCGAACGCCGTGGCCGGGCTCTACGGTGTGGCAATGGCCGCCATCGGCATGTTGTCCTTCGTCGTTGCCACGGTGTCCGTCGACACCTACGGCCCGATAGCGGACAACGCCGGGGGTATCAGCGAGATGTCGAGCTTGGATCCCTACGTACGCGAGATCACCGACAAGCTCGACAGCGTCGGGAATACGACGGCGGCCATCGGGAAGGGCTTTGCAATTGGATCGGCCGCTCTGGCGGCGTTGTCCCTCTTCGCGTCCTACCTGTACTCGCAAGCCGGACCGGCGGACACGATTGATACCTTTGCCTTGATCCTCAACATGATCACGCCACTCACACTCGCGGGTGGACTGGTCGGCGCAGCATTGCCGTACCTGTTCTCAGGCATTCTGATCGAGGCGGTTGCAAAGGCCGCACGGAAGATGGTGCAAGAGGTGCGACGGCAGTTCCGTGAAGATCCGAAGATCCTCACCGGCGAGAGTCGCCCGCAGTACCGCCAGGCAATCGAGATATCTTCCGCCGGTGCCCTTGCGGAGATGAAGTTGCCGGCGCTCATTGCAGTGCTTTCACCCATCGTAACAGGTTTCATCTTCGGGACGGATTTTGTCGGCGGTCTTCTGATTGGTACCACTCTCTCGGCAGTCATGTTGGCGCTCTTCACCGCGAACTCCGGCGGAGCGTGGGATAACGCCAAGAAGTACATTGAGGAGGGCCACCACGGCGGAAAGGGATCCGACGCCCATTCAGCCAGTGTCATTGGCGATACCGTCGGTGACCCCTTGAAGGACACCGTCGGTCCCTCTCTCGACATTCTGATCAAGATCATGGCTACGATTTCCCTGATCTTTGTTTCGGTCTTCGGCAAGTACAACTTGCTCGAGCTCTTCTAAAGAAGCACTCCTTGGGCCCCGCCTAGGCGGGGCCCGTTTCTATGTCCGACCGCGACGATCAACACCAGCAAGAGGAGGCGCGCCCGGAGGCGCTCTTGGCGGCGCTGTGGTCCGAAATCCGGTCGCGGCGTGATCGCGGTGAGACTCCGGAGCTCGTCGTCCTATCCATGGAAAACTACCGAAAGATCCAACGCTACCACGCCGAGCTCGGAACGCTGCCGAACGCCGACCTGGACTACATTTCCAGGTATGAGCTCTTCGGTCTCCCGATATACGTGGATGACGCCGTTGAGCTCGAAGTGAGATGCGTACGAGGGCGGCGGACTTAGCCCGTGTGCCAGAAGTCCCACAGCTCGGGAATCACGGCGAGGGGTTTCCGAAAGAGCCGCGGCGCATCGCGCAGGAGCAGCAGCGCCGCCTGTGGCGGAGCTATCGAGGCGAGCTCCGTTGTCGCGCTGGATTCCGCCGCCACGCCGCCGGCAATGAGACGTTCGACGAGGTTGAGCTTGGTCCGCGGGTAGTACTCCAGACGGACGCGCCGCCTACCGAGCTCTTCTCGTGCCGCATCAATTGCATCCTGCAGGCCGCCGACTGCATCCACCAGGCCCACCTTTAGTGCATCTCTTCCCGACCAGACGCGGCCCTGTGCTATCCGGTCAATCATTTCCGGCGTCGTATTCCGAAAACGCGCCACAATGTCGAGAAAGGCCTGGTAGTACTGGTCGACCTCTTGCTCGGCCACAGCCAACTCGGCTTCGCTCGGGGCTCGGTAGGTGGCGCCGCGGTCCGCCATGTCCGCCGTCCTGACTGCGTCTCCCGTCAGGCCGGCGCGGGCAAGAAACTGCGAGGCATCTATGGTGAGGGTAATAACCCCAATTGATCCGGTAAGAGTCGTTTCCTCCGCGAAGAGCTTTTTGCCAACGGTGGAGATCCAGTATCCGCCGGATCCGGCAACTTCGGACATGGAGACGAATAGCGGCTTCTCCTCCGCCAATCGGCTCAGCTCATGGCGCATCTCGTCGGACGCAACTGCCGAGCCCCCGGGAGAGTTGACCCGTGCGACGACTGCGTGAACGCGCTTGTCCTTTCGAAGGCTACGCAGAGTGTCCACAACGGATCGGGAACCAAGGCTCTGTCCCATGAGAGGAAGTCGCCGTGATGTGCCGGGAGCAATTGAGCCCTCGAGGACCACAACGGCCACCCGCTTTCCTCGGCCAATCGAGTGACGGAGCCTGCGGGCTTTGTGCTCCCGCCACTTCTCGTTCCGCCACTGGTCCTCTATTTCGGCCTTGCTCTTGCGGTCGTGGCAGAATCCGGCGTCTATCGCCTCACGGTCAAAGAGTTGCGGCTGCTTTTGGAGCTCGCGCAGTTCGGGAAGCGAGCGTCCATATCCCTCGGCAATTGCAGTAAGGAGAACGTCTTCCACGCTGTCGAGATAGCGCTGGTATTCCTCCCGCGTGTCATCTTCCAGGCGAGACGACCGAAGGAAATCACCTGCACTCTTGTAGTTTCCTCTCCGGGTGACGTGAGGGACAATGCCCTCCCGGTCCAGGCGTGCTCGCGCAAAGGTGAACGATTTCGCCAGGCCGCGGAGTGCCACACTGCCCGTTGGATGGAGATACCGGTAGTTCGCCACCGACGCCAGGTAGAGCCCAAGCTCATTCAGCTCCGAAGCCACCATGTGCAGCTCCTTTCCCGCGTCCCGCAGTCGTAGGAGCTGCCGTCGCACCGCTTCCGCACCCGCGTAGAGTCGCGGTGCAAAATCAGCGCGATAGTCTATCAGTATACGGGAGATAGCCTTGCGAGAGAGGATCCACTCGACCCGTGCCAGAAAACGGTCAAAACGGAAGTCCGAGCTGGAGGTGCGATTCAACGGGGATTTGGACTGAAGCGCTCCCTCGCGGAACGTTCCGCTCAGGACCAAGGTTGCGTAGCCTCGCCTATTCTTCACCATCTCAAATTCCTTTCCGTTTCGCTTTACCAGCCACGGGTGCCGGGCCCACCCTTGAAGGGACCACGGACATTCGACGTGATCCACCCGCCGTAGTAGTCTCCCTGCTGCGACTCGATCCGTTCATCATCAACATAGACCGCCTCCATGAGAGCCGGATAGATCGCAATGTGGTCGCGAAGCATCTCGTAACCCTTCCGGGCTTGCGGATACTCCCAGGCGGCCCGCGGTGCCCGCTTGCCGTTGACGGTTATGTCGAAGTAGGTCGCCGCGCCCTTCCACTCACAGTAGGTGGAACCGCCGACGCTCGATAAGGCGCCGTCACGAACATCCCGCTTTGGAATGTAATATGTTGGCGGATGACTCGTTTCCAGGACGCGATAGCTCGAGGTGGTGTCAACGAGAACCTCGCCGCCGAAGCGAACCACGATACGCTCCGAGGAGGCTTCAACCCGCGGTGGCCGCGGATAGTCCCATACCGACTCAACTGGCTTCGTACGTTTTTTCATTCACGAAAGCTACCGCTCGGCCATGAAGAGAAGCAAGTGCATCCGAATGGTCGCCGGCGCAGTAGAGGCGGCCTACCGCGGCGTCATCGTCAAATAGGTAGACCTTGAAGAAACGTTTCAATTTGGGGTACGCGGCCGTCCCAAGGATATCCCGGTGCAGCGTAATATGACGCTGTAGTAGCTCCACGCGCTCCTGATAGGTCCGCGAGCGAATGTCGCTAGCCCCGGCCCGTGCGAGAAGACAAGGATTCGACATGACCCCACGACCGACCATGGCACCGTCGACTCCGTAATCGCGGATCGCCCGCTCCGCGTCGTCTCGAGATTGGAGGTCGCCGTTTCCAATCACCCGCGCGGCATGCGCGTGGAAAATGGCTGCATATTCCGCGGCGGCGCCCCAATCGGCGCGAACACGGTAGTCCCAGGAGACGCGCCGAAAGTGAATGGTGACCGTATCCAGGGGAAGCTTTGCCAGGTGGGCAAACCACGCCACGC
>CAYPTH010000065.1:0-6862 GCA_964413635.1 uncultured Spirochaetaceae bacterium | reverse complement strand
TGAATGGTGACCGTATCCAGGGGAAGCTTTGCCAGGTGGGCAAACCACGCCACGCTTCCGTCCGCGGTGGCGGCGAGGCGCGTCTTCGCGGAGACAGCTATGTGGGGCGCGCCACGCCGCACGGCGTTCACGATTTCCGCCACGAGGTCGAAGCGGTCCATGAGTGCGGCGCAGTAGCCCTTTCGAAGCATCTTGGGCACCGCGCAGCCCAGGTTCACATCCACGCCGACAAAGCCCGCGCGTTGGGCGTGCCGCGCGGCCGTCTCGTATGCGTCCGGACTGTTCCCCCAGAGTTGGAGGATGGTCGGCATGACGGCGGCTGAGGGAGTCTCCACGTGCAGACGATCGGGGGTAACCTGCTCAGCCCGGTAGAACTCCGTGAAGTACAGATCCGCCGGTCCGAGCTCATGGACCATGGTGCGAAAGGCGGCGTCCGTGACACCGTCAATGGGGGCTAGAGAGATTTGGGGTGGCGGCACGTTTTACTCCGGAAAGAGCTCTCCCTGACCGTCGAGGCGTGCAACCTTCTCCAAGTACCCGGACATGTCGCACTTTCGTTCCAAACCACTTGCTTTCATGATGCGCACTTTCCCGAAGATCGGTCGCTCCTGCCAAGGGCGATCGTGGAGCCCGAAGATCCACCCAACGTTGGCGTATGAGTTCGGATCGCGCCCGTCGAGAAAGTAGGTGTTGTTCAGCGAGAGCGTCGTAGCGAAGGCTTCCCGCGGAGTCGGGGACCACTCCAGGATCTTTTTGCCCCAGTACATGCGCATGTAGTTGTGCATGTATCCCGTATGGAGCATCTCCCTTTGGGCGGCGTTCCAGTACTCGTCATGGGTCGCGGCAGCCTCCAGCTCGTCCCGGCTATAGATGTAGGGACGCTCGTCGCCCTCATGCTCGGCCAAGGTCGTTTGCGCCCAGGGTGGCAAGGCGTCGTAGGAGTCGTAGTTGGGCTCGAAAAAGACGTAGTTGTGGGCGAGCTCCCGGCGGACAACGAGCTCCTCAATGAAGCTGTCCACGCTCTCTCGGATGTCATCCGCCTGGGAGCCCGAGGCTCCGTCGCTGCGTTTCCGCGCTTCCTGCACCAGCCAGATCGGTGAGATGTGGCCGAAGTGCAGGTACATGCTCGCATGGGAGGTGTCGTTGGTCTTCGGCTGATTGCGGTTCTTGGTGTAGGCAAACAGCCGGCGGTCGAAGAGCTCCGTCGCGCGGCGCATTCCCTCGGCGCTTCCACCGATGAAGTGCTGCGATACCGCAGCAACGTCACGGCGAATCTGTAAGCTGTCGAGGAGGGCGGCCGGATCGGAGAGGTCGGCAAAGGTAGATGACGCGAGCCGCCGGGAGGGTTCTCCCTCCCGTGGCAGACGGCAGAACTCATCCAGCTTGGACATGATCTTTCGGCGAATCGTGCGGGCGGCAAACTCACGCTTCGTGCTCGCCGACTCCAGGGGGACAACGACATCGGTCTCAACCTCGTAGACAGGGCAAGCTACCGCCTCCGCCACGGCGCGACGCCACTTCCGGAGGTGACGCAGGTATGCGCGATCGCAGACGACGAGCTGCGCGTCCTGTGCAAGCTCCGCGGCCACGTCGGGGGGATTGCCCAGGCGAAGGAGGAAGGGTATTCCGCGAGTCTCCAAGCCCTTCTCTACATCCGCCAAACCCTCCACCATGAAGCGGTAGTGACGTTCCTGCGCCTCGGGATAGTCGGCGGTAAGTGCAAATAGGACGAGTACGGGGAGCTTTCGTTCATTCGCCGCGTCGATGGCGAACTCCAGGGCGTGGTTGTGAAAGGCGCGCTGGCTGCGCTGCATCCAGTAGAGGACGTATTGGCCACTGCCTTCCGATCGTTGGTCGAGGCGGCGGACACGGCGCGGATCTACATTCTCAGGCATTAGAGGCTTCCCTTCCGGGCCAGGTCGCGTACCTCCGAATCTCGTTCGGTGATTGCGGCAAGGTCGTCCCCGCTCTTTCGGTCCAGGTTTTTGATTTGAAACATCATGCGCTTGTTCGCGGAAAACCGTTCCCGGTGGCGGTGAAGGAAGCCCCAGTACAAGGTAGTGAAGGGGCAGGCCTTCTCGCCGACGGCAGTGTGTGGATCGTACCTGCACTCCCGGCAGTAGTTGCTCATGCGCTTGATGTAGGCCCCACTTGCGCAATAGGGCTTGGTCCCGACGATCCCGCCGTCGGCGTGCTGGCTCATGCCCATTGCATTCGGGAGACTTACCCAGTCGTGGGCATCCGGGTACATTGCCAGGTGCCACCGGTGGAATTGCCTGGGCTCGGCACCGTACAGCAGCGAAAAGAGGCCAAGCACCATGAGTCGCTGGATGTGGTGGGCGTAGCCATGCTGGAGAAGATTGGCCATTGCATCTGCAACGCAGGCCATATCGGTGCGGCCGTCCCAGAAGAAGGAGGGGAGCTCTTCCTTGGCACCGAGAGAGTTCTTGGATTCATACTCCGGCATGTAGTGCCAGTAGATACCTCGCACGTACTCGCGCCACCCGAGAACTTGCCGCACGAATCCCTCGACGGCGTTGAGTGGCGCGGTTCCTCCGTGGTAGGCGTCCAAAGCCGCGTCTATCACCGCACGTGGATTTATCAGTTTGAAGTTGAGCGCGGCGGAAAGACGGGAATGGTAGAGGAAGTGCGCCCCCGTCCACATGGCGTCTTGAAAATCCCCGAAGAGCGGCAACCTGACCTGGATAAACTCGTCGAGTTGGGTGGCCGCCTCTTTCGGTGTTGCAGGTAGCAGGCTGAGGTCGATGCTTCCGGGATGCTCCGCAAACTCCTGTTCAACAAGTTGCGTAACCTCCCGCCGTAACTCGGTATTGAGAAACCGGGGTGGCGCGGGGATCCGGCCCGGCCCCTCCTTGGCGAAGCTCTTCCGGTTTTCTTTGTCGTAGTTCCACGACCCGCCGAGGGGCTTGGCGGATTCATCCATGAGGATTCCGGTTTGAGAGCGGAGGCGCCGGTAGTAGTGCTCCAGGAGAGGGGAGCTTCGCTCTTCCATGAACTCGGCAAAGCCGGAGGGTGAATCGTAGAAGTGCGTGTCCTCGAGCTCACGGAGTGGGACCGAGCGGTCGGCGCACAGTTCCCGGATGGCGTTGCGGATGTGCCAACTGCCCGGAGTGACCACGACGACTCGCTCCGGACCGATGTCCGACAGATCTTCCGTCAAGAGGTCGACAACGGACGCCTGGCTGTCGGCGCCGAGGGTGCGCCGCTGCCGGCGGCCGTTGCTCCCGCCGCCGGGAAGCGCGTGGTAGCGCACTCGAGCGCCCTCCTCTTGACGCGCGTTTCGAAACGCGCGCATGGCGGCAATGATGGCACCAATGCGCTGTTTGTGCGCCCAGAGCGTGCGGAACTGCGTTGCCGGCTCGGCCATCCAGAGGACGTCGACGGTGGAATCAAACTCCCTGCGCCACGCCGCGGCCGGGTCGAGTTGGTCCTCCAGGATGACAATCAGGGAGCGAACGGGGGTCTTCAAAGAGAACGCCTCAGACGGGATCTGTCTGCGCTTCCGGACGTCCGGACTGACGGTCGTAGCGGCGGATAAAGTCTTCCGACAGTACAATGCACTCCTTGCTCTGCTGCGACGTTGGAGCGAAGGGTACGCTGTTCCGCTTCATCAGGCGGTAGACGTGGTTATCAATCTCTTTCTCGGGGATGCCGTGGTGGGTGTTCACCCACGCTTTCATGTCTTGCAGGTTGACCTTGACGCTCTTGTCGTACATGCGCTCCCCGTGAGCCGTGGCGTACTCCAGCAGCCCGTAGACGAAACGGTCGTGAGGCATGAGCTCGACGAGCTCGCTGATCTGGAGATTGCTGCTGCGGAGTCGGTCCGAGAGAACCTTGATGACCTTGAGAGCAAAGCTTCCGTTATTCAGGATGAGATGCTCAAAGGCGGTCTGGTTTACTACGAGGAGCTTGCTAGGCTCGAGCGTTGTGGCAGTTGCCGAACGTGGGCGATGATCAATGAGCGCCATCTCGCCGAAAAAATCGTTCTTGCTGTTCATTACCTTGAGGCGCTGCTGTGCACCGGCCACCTTCTTGGTCAGCTCAACGGCACCCTCGAGGAGGATGTACATCTCGTGCCCTTCATCCCTTTCTCGAAAGATGATGTCACCTGGATTGAAGTAGTGCACCCGCTTCTGCATGGGCCCAGTATGTCTCAAAAATCTCTTTGTGTCACGCCGGCAGGGCGCGGCGCGGGAGACGGATCGGCTAAGCGCTCGACCCCGGCGGCGGCTCCGCCGGATGCCACTGGCAGCTCAGCATGTCAATGCGGTCATCAGCTCGAAAGAAGACCCCTTCCGCTTCTAAGCGGGATTGTTGCTCCTCGTAGCCGCCACCCTGGGGAAGCACAATACAGCCTTCACCGTCCACTACCCGGTGCCACGGCAGGCCCAGGGAATCGCTGGCGGTGTGAAGGAGCCGAACCACTTGGCGCGCACCCCGAGGGTCGCCGGCCATGGCCGCAATCTGACCGTAGCTCGCTACGCATCCCGCGGGAATGGAGATAATAGCTTGCGCGACGCGCTGAGTAAAGTTCGGGGCTTCCGTGGACTGAGTCATGAGTGGAAGGTAATCATAGACCGGGTCTTGCGACAGGTCTCAGCCCACAATTTCTTGCGCTTTGGCGCAAGCGCTCCGAGTGGTGTCGCGGGCGGCGGTACCGGGGCCTGCCGGCGGGCGAAAATTGCAAGGAAGGGGGTGCGGACAAAATCTTGGACTACTCTGGGAGGTAGTCCTTGTATTCGTATGAAGAGAGAATGAGAGCAGTGAAGCTCTACATCCAGTATGACCGCTCGGCGGCGGCAACGATCCGCGAGCTTAGGTATCCGTCCCGGAAGGCGCTCTATCTACCGTCACCACCTGATTGGCTTGTGGAGGTGCACCGGACAAAGGCAATCGCATGGCGAGAGGTGCCGACCGATGAAGATCTCAATCAGCGTGTGGAACAAGCCGGGAGGAAATCATGACTTCTTCATCAAGCAGATGCCGATACGGTGACGCTGAGTCGTGCACGCCAGGACGGCGTGCACGGGCCGATTGGACGGGCCGGTCTTCTTTTCTTTAAGCATAGGACTCGCTATCGGTCGAATGCACTCGTCACTCGAAGTCGAGGACCACGAGGCGGATCGGGGCCAGACGAGAGCTCGTCCGCTCCTCTGACTGCATCACCGCCCCGCCGACCGCCATCCGCCGCGACGTGCAGGTCCAGCCCTCTAAGGTGTGACCCACTGGGCGCGTCCAGCTGAATACGTGGCTCGAACGCCGTATAGGGCTGTTGACAATGAGCGTTGTGGCCTTTGACAGATACAACTATTGACGCCGTTCTGGAAGAGATAGCCCAGTTGAGCCTTGAAGACCAGGAAATGGTCGAGACGCCTCGAGCGGAATCCGGTCCCGCCCGGTCCCAAGGGCGGCTTCACGCATCCGGCAACGGTGCCTCAGGGCGGCTGCCGGCGATTGTGGTCCGGATCCATCAGCACAAAGCTGGCTGGTCCGGAGGTCGCTTCGTCGGCTTCTTCCGAAAACCTCGAATCCCCGGTTCTCATAAAAAACCCTTGAGGCGTGCAACTCCTTCACCGCCAGACTTGCTTCTCGTCAATCGCCTGAGGAGGATGTCCTGAACGTCTCGCCTCCCGGTAGCGGTTAATGCTCTGGTGCTCGCCCTTCGCCAGACCATTCTGAGTGATCACAATCGGGTTCCGAGTAACGTTTATCTGCTGAAGTATTTTGGCAGCGTGTGTCTTTACGTACGAGATCGGACGGATGTTTGCCGGGGGACCTGCGAGGGAGGGACACTGATCCTGTTTGGTGGTCGGCGGAGCGATAGTATCCATATCGCCAGAATCGATAACCGGCGCATACCGTCCGAATGCCGGCCACGTTACACTTTCCAATAGATGTGGTCTGAGACCGGCTGGTAGCCGGTAGCCTGGTAGATCTTGTTGGACGTGGGATTGGAGCGATCGGTGAACAGGAAGCAGAACTCGCGGCCCTGCTCCAGGAGTTGCCGGGTCAGTTCCGCAACGCAGGCGCTCGCGTATCCGTGTTTCCGATGCTCGGGCGGTGTGTAGACCGCGTTGATTCGGATGCCGTGCCGTGTGGGCCCCGTGTACGCCGCCATTGAAACTACCTCCCCGTCCACGTCCCAGAGCAGAAGACCACGCTGACTCGGATGGGCTGTCAGGATGCGCTCCACGAATTTATCCACGGTCTTTGTGTCATACTGGTCAGGCAGTGCATCGTGATAGAAGCCGGTGACCATGGTCTGGAGGACGGCCCGATCGCGCTGCGCGGCCAGGCGACCGACGCCCGAAACCTCCGCCGGCGGCTGCACGGTGGCGCACCGGAAGATGCGCAGCTGCATGTGAATGGATGCCTGTGCGCCGGTGAGCTCACTCCATGCCTGGACGTACAGAGGACCTATCCGTGCGTCTGCGTTAAAGCCACCGATCCCGGCACCGTAGACGCGGTGCAGCTCCTGTACAAGAAGTCGCGCCGCCTGCGGGTCAGCCGCTTTGGGAGTCAGCGCAATGATGACCGGAAACGGTGGTGTTCGAAGCGCCACTGCTACGATGGACTCAGGATTCGCCGTTGGACTTTCGTGGACGACCGCGAAGAACGGCTCGTGATACTCTCCCGCTCGTACGGCACTCATGATCCCGAGCGCGAGATTGTTCTCCGCCTCCGAGGCTTCGAGTACCGGACTCACGAGCGAGGCGAAATCGTCCACACTGGATAACCGCTTAACGCGCATGCTGTAAGACTATTCCAAAGAGACACGGTCCGCCAACTGATAGGAATTTCGAACGCGGCACAACTTGCCGAACGCCGGTGACGAACGGGG
>CAYPTH010000064.1:0-18424 GCA_964413635.1 uncultured Spirochaetaceae bacterium | reverse complement strand
ACCCGGATCGAAAAGCGCGTGCAAGATCGTGACCCGTCGACATTGACGACACACCGTAAACCGGGTGGTATACACGGTACACAGCATCGTCTGAGTGTTTAGAAACCGACAGGGAGAGCCGTAGTGAATTCCGCTGCGCCCGTCCACCGTGCGCTCGTAGCAACACAAGCCGCAGCGATTGCAGAGTGATTCCCAGTGTGCCCGCCGCGCCCTGCGCCGAGCTCGACATCGTGAGCGAATCCGCGCCCCGAGGTCTCGAATTGCCCTAAGAGTCAAGCGGACCAAAATAGCCGAGCTCTCCCCGCCCGCTACGCTGGATTAGGTAAGCTTCAACCTCCAAGGGAATGTAGCGGCGACCGAAGTCGCTGTCGCTGCGCGACACGACCCGTAGGGTATAGCGCCCCTGGGGCGAGGTTTGAAGGTGTCTGGCCAGATCAGCGAGCCCCTCCGGCCGATACAAGAAGTAGGACTCGCCACCGGTCTCCTCGGCCAGAAAGGCAAGATCCTGACTCACGGACTCTTCCGTCACATAGACCGGATAGAAGCGAATGTCATTGTTGTCGAGGTACTCGCCGAGCTCGCTAAGCTCGTAGTCCTGGTACGCACCGGCGGGAAGATTACCGGTCGTAATGTAGACGACGGCGCGACGATCTCGGCTGCTCAACAGCTCGCCGGCGGCAACACGCAGCCCGCGATCAAATGTCCAGTTGGGGCCGATTCCCCGAGCGGACTGTGCTTGAGAAGCAAGCTGTCCGGATGACGCTCCCGCCGGTGCGACGATCGCAGGCTCCTGCGCCGTGGATACCATGCGGAGGCGCCCACTGTTGCCAATAGCGGAGGCGACTTCCCGAGCGGCTTCGCCCAGCTGAGTCCGATAATCCGCCGCACTCGGTGAACGATCCAAGAGAACGGATACCTCCGAGGCGACATCTTGATAGACCGCATCCACGAGATCCAGATCCTCGACGGGCAGCTTGTTTTCCGTTACCCGAAAGTTCTCGTCGGTGAGACCGACTACCGGATTGCCACGAGCATCCGCAATGGCGACGTCAATGAATACCCGTGGAAAGGCTTGCTCCACGACACGATGAACGGTCACGGTAAGACCCGAGTAAACTTCGGAGAGCGGACTCAAAAACAGAAGACGATCGCGTTCCAGATCGCTTGCGACCAGATTCTTGTTTGCATCCACGGCACCCGCGGTCACCCGCCCCTGATAGTCGGTTACATCGGAGAACTCGGAGACCACCTCGTTGCTCGTATTCAGAAGAAGCAGCCTTGATCGGTCCGCCACGAGAAGATGCTCGCTATCGAAGGGGCGAAGCGCTTCGGGATGTATCAATCCGACATCACGAATCTCGCGAATGAGGTTCCCACTCGTATCGAAGACAAACACCGCTCGCTCCGCGGCATCCGCCACGTACACCGTCTCGTCACGAACGACAATACCGGTCGGCTCGCTCAAGCCGCGGAAAAAGCTACTCTCTTCCCCGAAACACTGGATAAACTCGCCCTCAGTGCTGTACTTGCAGACCCGGGAGTTTCCCCAATCCGTGACATAGAGGACGCCTTCTCCGTCGTAGGCAATGTACTGAGGTCCAAGAAGGTTCCCGTCACCGATCCCACTCTGACCAAAGGTCAGTTGCCGGCCCCCGTTCGGGCCCACCTTTGCAATGCGATCCGCACCGAACTCAGTGACAAAGAGCAAGCCCTCCGCTTCCACGATGTCGAAGGGCTGCACGAATCCTTGCACACCACCTTGAACCCGCCGCATGACGATCCCGTTCGGGTTCATGATGAGTACTTCGTCGGTGGCAAAGGAAACGACGTAGAAACTACCGTCCGGCCTGGGCCGCACCGAGGTCGGATTCTTGAAGAGCACGCGCTCGCCGTCCCGGCCCTGAAGCTGTGTAGTTGTAACCCAGCGTTCGGCCTGCTCAAGGATGGAGGATATGCTTCGCTGACGCTGCACGCGTTCAATCACACTCTGGAGGTAGGTGCTCTCGCTTCTTCGCTCCGCGACATACTCCCACTCGGCGACCGCCGCATCCACCAAGCCGGAGCGATAGTAGGCGTGGCCGAGCCACTGTCGCGCCAAGAGGTTGTCGGGGGCAAGAGAGAGCGTCCGAGAAAACGACCGAATTGCCTCGTTGAACTGGGCGCTGTGGTATGCGCGCACACCCCACTGGAACTCTTCCTGCGCCTCAACACTCTCCAAGTCCACCTGCGCCGAGATGTGCCCCGCCGGCATCGCCAGCAAGGTCACCGCGATGCAAACCATGCAGAAGCCACGCCATACGCCGGGACGGCGCAAGCTCCACCGGCCGACGGCGCTAGACACGGCTCACCTTCCTGAGGTGATCCCGGATTTGGCCGGCGTCTGGGGCCAGCTTTGACGCTTCCTCCAAGAGACGTTTGGCATCTGCTTTCTTTCCCATTTTGTAGAATGCCCAGCCGAGGGAGTCCAGGTAGGCCGCATTGTTGGGGTGCGCCTGTACCGCCTGGCGGCAGTAGTTCAGGGCGTCGGAGAGACGAATGTTCTGATCCGCCATAATGAAGCCGAGGGAGTTCTTCGCCGTCACGTTCTCCGGATCAATCTCGAGAGCCTTTTCTAGGTGTGAGATACTGGTTGAGATCTTATCCTGCATGAAGGTCACGTGCGCCAGGGCCGCGAAGACTTTTGCCGACTCGTAGCCTTCCTCGACCAAGCGGGAGAACTCGAACTCGGCAAGACGGTAGCGCTCCGTAACGGCGTAGATGTAGCCCAGGATCATGCGACTCTGATACTGCTTGGGAAAGTCGAGCTCGGAGGTAACGGCCTGCTCCAGGTACAACACCGCCTCGTCGTAGCGCTCGAGGTGGGTGTAGCACAGAGCAATGTGGTAGGACAGCTCGGGAAAATCCTCTTCTTCGACATCCAAGGATAGAAGCGTCTTCAACGCTTCCCGGTACCGCTTCTCCTCGAGTAGCCGAATAGCTTCGTCCATAGGGCTTACGCCTGCTGCCGCAAGAATGCTGCTCCGCGGTAGGCAGCGTCCTCCTTGTGGTTCACCGGATTGAGATAGATCGGGCTTACCGAAATGGATCCTTGAGAGACCGCATGCCAATCCGTGCCCGGTTCGAGCTCGGAGGTAACCGGCGCCCCTCCCATGAAGAAGTAGACCTCGCCGCGAGGGGTGCGGTACTCCGACAGCTTGTCGTGATAGATCCGGGTACTCGGCGATGTTATCTCCACCGGTTTACTCCATTCCTCGGTGTTCGGGCTATTGATGTTGATGAAGTGCTGCGGATCCCAGATCGAGACGAGCTCGTCTACGTTTTCACGTAAGAAGTCGGCAAAGGGCTCGAAGTACAGCGGCTCTTCGAAGCCATCAAGCGACATCGCAATGCCGGGCTTGCCCATGATTGCCGCTTGGCGCGCCGCTGCGGCTGTCCCCGAATAGATGATGTCGGTACCAAGGTTCGGACCAATATTGATACCCGAAATCACGACGTCGGGCTCGATGGGCAGGGCTCCAAGCATTCCCAGTATCACGCAGTCGGCAGGGGAGCCGCTCGAAGCGTAGGCTTGGGCATCGACCTGGATACACTTCACCGGGTCCTTGAGTGTTATATAATGCGACGTGGCGCTGCGCTCGCTGTCCGGAGCCAAGACCCAGACGTCGTGCTCCTCCCCGAGGGCGCCGCGAATTGCGGCGAGGCCGGGACTATCAATGCCGTCGTCGTTGGTCAGTAAAATCGTCATGCATATCCTCTACGCATCGAGATCTGGAAGTGACGAAGAGAGGATACCCAGAATAGGTGCAGAAAAGAAACCGATATCGGAGAAATCAGACTGCGCCCCTCCCAGACCGCTGTGTCCCTCATATTGTACTTCAACCTCGCCGCCTGTTCAACAAATCCCGATAGCTGCGCTATGATCCGCCTCATGAACGTGCTCATTGCGGCCGCTGCGGGTCTCATAATGGCGATCGCCATACCCAACGAAGTTTTCCCCATGGGCCACGGCCTTTTCGGACTGCTGGCTTTGGCCCCGTACTTTCTGGCGCTGATGCGCGTCCGCAGGGCGCGGTGGGCCTCCCTGGTGGGCGTCGCCTTTGCGATCGTCTCTACCGTCGGGTCCAACTACTGGCTGGCCTATTTTCGCGAGTTTTCGGTGTGGACGCTCGGGGGCACCACATTCGGGTACATGGGGTATCACGCGCTACTGGCGCCCTTCCTTTGGCGACTTGCGCACACCAAACCGCACCTTCGTCCGGTCGTGCTGGCCCTCGCGTGGGCGGGCTATGAGTACCTGAAGTCGATCGGCTTCTTTGCCTTCCCCTGGGGCCTCATTGCATTCCCCTTCAACGACATGCCGCTGTTGATTCAACACGTCGATGTTACCGGAATCTGGGCGTCATCCTTCATGGCCGCCTTCGCAAACGCCATGATCGCAGAGTTGCTTCACCGTCGCGACACGACGGGGGCTGTGCTGCTTCGTTGGCCGCGCGACTCACGACACGCATCAGCGTCCTCCGACCAACTCCTGCGCCTCGTCGGCTTCTTTACGATCCTTCTGACGATCATCGTCGGCTACGGTATCCTGAGACTGGCTCGGCCTCCACAGCCGACGGACACCTTGAAGATGACGTTGGTACAGCAAAACGTTGATTCGTGGCTCTCCGGCAACGAGTGGCCCTCCATTGAGGCCGCGCAAGACCTCACCCGTGCTGCGTTAACCGAGCGGGCCGGCCCGCCGGACCTCATTGCCTGGAGCGAAACCATCCTTCGCCGCCCCTTTCCGCAAAACCGGCAAATCTTCGAGTCGCGTCCAAGCGAGGACCCCTTCGTCAGCTTTGTCCGGTCGCTCCCGGCACCTCTACTAACCGGGGCCCCCTCTATTCAGAGCGTAGACCCCTTTGAGCCGGTGAACTCGGCAATCATGTTGGACCCGAAGGGGCGCTATTACGGTTTCTACGGCAAACGGCACCTCGTCCCCATGGCCGAGAACATACCCTTCTGGGACGTTCCGCTTATGCGCGCATTCTTTCGGGACGTCGTGGGTGTTGTCGGGGTGTGGACTCCGGGAGACCGCTATTCGGTCTTCTCCATACCCTTCCCGGAAGAGGCAGCCGCCGGCGCGCGCACGGGGGTCACATCCGAGCCCGCGGGCGCGAAGGAGGATACGGTCCTTCGGTTCGGCACTCCCATCTGCTACGAGGACTCCTTCGGCTACCTCTGCCGCGAGTTCGCACGCTTGGATGCCGACGTCCTCATTAACCTCACGAATAACTCCTGGTCGCAGACACGCTCAGCACAGATCCAACACTTCGTCGCGTCGCGCTACCGCGCCGTAGAGAACCGCATGGCCCTTGTTCGCTCCACGAACTCCGGATACACCGCGGTTGTAGACGCCACGGGTGCGGTCATTGCCGACATTCCCATGTTTGAGCAAGCCTACCTGAACGCCGACGTACCGATTTACGAGAAAGCCGGGAAGACCGTCTATACGCAGCTCGGCGACTTCTTTGCGCGTGGCTGCATTCTCATCTCGCTATCCGTGCTGGTCGGACTGTTTGTGAGGGATCGACGACGGATCTAAAAAAGGCGACGCCTCGGCGTCGCCTTTTCATCACGTCTTGATGTTGTACTTTCGCTTGAACCGCTCGACACGTCCTGCCGTATCGACCAGCTTCTGCTTACCCGTGAAGAAGGGGTGAGAAGCGCTGGAGATCTCCACGTCAAAGACGGGATACTCGTTCCCGTCTTCATACTTGACAGTCTCTTTGGTCTCTACAGACGACCGCGCGAGGAAAAGGGTTCCAGATGCTGTGTCGCGAAAAACAACGGGACGGTATTTCGGATGAATTCCGTCTCTCATACTCTTCCTCCCGGCCTGTTATTCCGCAGTCGGTGATGTATTCATTGACCGCAAGAAGGCCTCATTATTCTTACTCTTACTCATCCTGTCAATGAGAAGCTCAATGATCTCCGCGTCGTCCATGGGGTTGATTACCTTGCGGAGAACCCACATCTTCTGCAGCTCCTCTTCCTGGAGAAGCAGGTCCTCCCGACGCGTTCCCGACTTCTTGATGTTGATCGCCGGATAGAGGCGGCGGTCCGCCAGGCGCCGATCAAGATCAATCTCCATGTTACCGGTGCCCTTGAACTCCTCGAAGATGACCTCATCCATTCGGCTGCCTGTCTCGATGAGCGCCGTGGCGACTACGGTGAGACTGCCGCCGTCCTCAATGTTGCGGGCGGCGCCAAAGAACCGCTTCGGTTTGTGAAGGGCATTGGAGTCGACACCGCCGGAGAGAATCTTTCCGCTCGTCGGCACTGTCTGGTTATACGCTCGAGCCAGTCTCGTAATGGAGTCAAGCAGAATTACGACGTCCTTCTTGTGTTCGACCAGACGCCGCGCCTTTTCGAGCACCATTTCGGCAACTTGCACGTGTCGCGTTGCTTGCTCGTCGAAGGTCGATGAGATCACCTCCGCATCCACGTTGCGCTGCATGTCGGTGACTTCTTCCGGCCGTTCATCAATGAGCAGAACGATGAGATACGTCTCCGGATGGTTGTAGGTAATCGCATTTGCGATCTTCTGTAACACAATTGTCTTGCCGGCCCTCGGGGGCGAGACAATGAGGCCACGCTGTCCCTTCCCGATGGGACAAAAGAGGTTGATCATCCGCGTGGAAATGTCCCCGTTGGGCATTTCCATGTTGAGTCGCTCATCCGGATAGAGCGGCGTCAGATTGTCAAAGGGAATGCGCGTCTGCGCTACGGAGGGATTGTCGAAGTTCACCGTCTCGACTCGAAGCATGGCAAAGAAGCGCTCGCCCTCTTTGGGCGGCCGAATCTGACCATACACGGTATCACCCGTCTTCAGATTGAACAGGCGAATCTGGGACGGCGAAATGTAGATGTCGTCGGGACCGGGCAGATAGGAGTTCTGCGGCGAGCGAAGGAAGCCGTATCCGTCGGGCAGAATCTCGAGGGAGCCGTAGGCGTAGATTGTGCCGTTGGCCTCAGTGTGAGCCTTGAGGACTGCGAAGATCACCTCCTGCTTCTTCAGGGAGAGGAGGTTCTCCTGGCTGATCCCCATTTTCGAAGCAAACTTCCGGAGCTCCTTCATGTTCATGTTGGAGAGCTCGTTTATGCTCAGGCTCTTGTCGTTCTCGTTGTGAGGCGCCGGGCTGCCGTAGGGACGCGCGCCGGTCTTACCGCCGTGGCCGGTGCGTCCGTCACCGCGACGCTTACCGGAGCCCGGGTGTGACGAGGGGCTGCGGCCCTGGCCGCTGCTTCCTCTATTGCCGCCGCCTCGCGACTCCGACTTGGTACCATCCGAGCTGTTCCGGTCGGATCCGCCCCGGCTGTCTGTCGAGCTCTTCTTCGTGGAGCTGCCGTTTTCCGACGACGAGTTGTCCTCGGCTTGTCCGCCGTCCTTGTCCTTGACCAGGCTTACACGAATCTTCTTCTTGCCGTTCTTCTTCTTCTCGGAACTGCCGGCGTTGTCCTGAGAGTCCCTGGCCTCGTCGTCAAGATTGAGCTCGTTTTGCGTGTCGGTCTGAGAGGAGTCCCCACCGGACTCGCCGGAAGAGCGGTATCTTCTACCCATCATTGCCATGAAGATTCTCCACGAGTTGAGTCTTTAGTCCGGAATCGTTTGTGTGCACAAACGTACATTGCTACTTGTATTGATTATTTCCGTGTTTGCTTCGGACAGAGTCGTTTGGGTTACGCAATGCGTAGCGCACTACGCAACGCACTGCCTAACGAGCGTGTATGACGTTTCAAGGCTATGCAGGAGCCCGCATACAGCTGCAGGGTCCGACTAAATATAGAACCACTACTTCTCGATGTCAAGCCACCCACTTTGCAATTACGCCGACGAATCGGAAGAACGGGTGAGAATTTCGTGCGCCATCAGCATTGCGGACAACGCCGACCATCTGCGCACTCGATCTCGACTCGCCGGCAATTGCATGTGCCTGGTTTCGCACCTCCGTCCATTGTCATCTCGCGTTGCCACGCCATACCACACTGTTCCCACCGGCTTCTCCGGCGTTCCTCCCTCGGGACCGGCTATTCCAGTAACCGAAATCCCCACATCCGCGCCATCTCCCGCCATGGCCAATGCACCCGTAGCCATGGCCTCCGCAACCTCCGCCGACACCGCCCCATGCAGGGCGAGATCATCCGGGCCTACCCCCAGAATCTTTCGTTTGACCTCGTTCGAATAGGCCACAACACCGCCAAAGAACGCCGACGAGCTTCCCGGAATATCAGTAAGAAGCTTGCTCACAAGCCCACCCGTGCACGACTCGGCGGTTACAATCCGCCTTCCCTGCGCTTCCCCGGCGCCGAGGAGCAGTTCCGCAGCGCTGGTGTCACCGCGATGAATGCGCCCCCGTCCGAGCTCTGCCTGAAGTTTTTCAAACACGCGCTCCCGAACACCTTCGTCTTCACCGCGAATAGCGAAAGAGATTCGAAACATCTCGGCCCGCGTTCCCCAGTGGATATCCCCCTCGCGATGACGCTGGAGCGCCTCCTCCAAGTTCGACTCGGGAACCATGAGCGCCGTCCCCGAAAGCAGGCCGACGGGAACGACTTCAAACCTTTGTGCGAGAAGAGGGCGAAGCTGCTCTTCGACCATTGGCAGCAACTCTTGCGGTGGCCCCGGCAGCGCAACGAACCACGTCCCGCCAACGAGCCCGGCAAACCCGGGAGCGGTCCCATGTGCGTTCTCCAAAACATGAAAACCGCGCGGAATCATGACCTGCTTTTTGTTTGTCTCTGAGATCTTCCGGTGCGGAAACCGCGCTTTCAATCGATCCCAGAGATCGTCGTGGTAGACCAAGTCGTGCCCGGTTACCTCGGCAATTGCTTCTCGAGTGAGATCGTCGGAGGTCGGCCCGAGCCCACCGGTTGTGACAACAATCTCTGCTTCATCGCCACCTCGGCGAAGCTCGGAGACATACAAGGCGTAGTCATCCGGAATGAGGCTCACCCGGCGCACCTCCATTCCGAGCTCCCGAAAAAACCCGCCGAGGTACCGCGCATGCACGTCTTGCGTACGCCCCTCCGTCAACTCGTTTCCCACCCCGAGCACTACCACCCGTGGCTGACGGACTGAGGTATTCGACCTTGTTGTTGCTGCTGAATCAGACACGCTGCACAGAGTCTTTTACGTGTGGCACCGGACCGGCGAAGATGTCTACATCCCCCGAGTTGCGAAGCATCTCACACTTGCCTTCGAAAACCACTCCGTCTGCAATCCGAAGCTTGGAGGTCTTTACGTTCCCGTGGATCTCGCCCGACGGCAACATCTCAAGGCGCTGAGTTGCGTGGATGTTTCCCCGTACCGTTCCGGCGACGACCACCGCCTCGGCTTTGATGTTCGCTTCCACGACCGCTCCCTCTTCAACGTAGAGGAAGCCGCCGGAAACAATCTCTCCTTGAAAGCGCCCGCTGATACGCAGGGGCTCTCGAAAGCGCAGGGTTCCGTTGAAGTGGGTTCGGCCTCCCAGGCGCGTTGCAAAGCGTGGGAGGCTTTTGGGGTCGACGTCTTTTGCCATGAAGGAATCGCTACTTTGACTGCATGATAAACACGCCGTCCCAGTCCTCGGGCGGCGGGTTTTCCACATAGTGACGACACCGTGCGACGTACACCTTGGACGGGCCGTCGTTCGGATCAATCTTCAACGCGCGAATGAACTGCTTCTCCGCCTCGGCGAAGTCCATGAGCTTATAGAGCTTTCGGCCGTGTGCAAAGTGCTCGAGCACCTGCTTCCGCTCTTCGCTGATCACCCGGATACCTCGTTTACGTTCTGGCGTTTTTGATAGCTGTCGAAGTGCTTCTGGTACTTTTCGTCGAGCATTTCCAAGGTGACCTCCCGGGAGCGAATCTCATCGCCCTTGCTCTGGAGGTCTTTGATCTCATCCTCGAGCCCATCGAGTGTGGCCAGCGTCCCCTCGGATTCCTGTCTCACCTTTTCCACAAAGGAATCGACGGCGCTGCGGTCGGAGGGATCAAGCTCCTTTGCTGCAGTGATGAGGTCCAACACCGGCTGCCGAAGATGACGGGTGAAGTAGACCAGTGACTTGTTGAGAGACTCCACGAGTGCAATGCGGCGCTCCCGCTCGATCACCTGCTGAGAGAGCTCCCGCCCGCGCAGAACGGCTTTGATTCGTGCAAGCACCTCGGAAAAGTTGAACGGCTTCGTGATGTAGTCTTCAATGCCGAGGTCGAAGCCCTCGATCTTATCCTTGACGTCATCCATGGCGGAAAACATGACAATCGGAACGTCCCGCACGTCGGCGTACTCCTCCGACTGCTTGAGCATCCGGGTGACTTCCCATCCCGAGAGTTTCGGCATGATATTATCCAGGATAATGAGGTCCGGGCCCACTTCGAGGGCCTTGTCCAGTGCCTCTTCGCCGTCCTCGGCCTTCTCCACGACAAATCCCAGCTTCGTGAGCATGACGTCAAAGAAGTCGAGGTTTATTTGCTCATCATCAACGATGAGAATTTTGCCTTTGCTGGATGGTGTTTCGCTCACAATAGGTGATTCTCCCAAATGGAACTGTATCTGTCAATTCAGCCGTTTCCAAACGGCTCGTCCGACGCCGAACAGCAAGGATAGCCCAGCCGCTATGACGAACGCGATTGCCAGCCAGTTGCCCCACTTTGTGTAGAGCGTGCTCTCCTCAGTATAGACCGGTACATCGTGAGTAAGATAGCCCTGCGTGAAGGCGGGGAGCATGGCCTGGATCTTCCCATTTGGGTCAATAACCGTCGTCATGCCGCCGTTGGTACTCCGGACCACGCTCCGTTTATTCTCGACCGCACGGAAGACCGCCATTTGCATGTGCTGCATTGCCGCGGCTTCGGAATAGGCCCAGGAGTCGTTCGTCAGATTTACAATGAGGTCGGCCCCCTCCCTGACGAAATTTCTCGAAAGGTAGCCGAAGGTGTCTTCGAAGCAGATCGGAGTGGCAAAGGCGAAACCATCGACATTGAAGATGGTGTACTCGTCTCCGGATTCCCAGAACGTCGTGTCGTTCTCGATCAGAAGCCGGCGAATACCCGACAGGATGCCGCCGTAGGGAAAATGCTCCGTGAAGGGGACAAGGTGGATCTTTCGGTAGGTATCCTGCAACTCACCTTCGTCGTAGAGAAGCACCGCGTTGTAGTCGACACGCTCGAGGTCACCTTCGGGGCTCGATACGAGTTGCGCGTCACCGTTACCGATGACGTAGGGAACATCCTGCGTCTCCAAAAAGCTCATGAGCTCGTTGACCAGCTCATACGATTGGCGGTTTCCACGATACCTCGTGTGATACTCAATTGGAGGGACAAAGGAGGTCTCCGACCAGACGATAATATCGGGCTTGTCTGCAAGCGCCTTGCTACTCTGATCCACCAGGATGTCGAGCGACTTTTCATACGCCGACACCCCGCCCCGCCACGGATCGATGTTTTGTTGTACCAGAGACATGCGCCAGCGCGGAGCCTCGGAGTAGTCACTTCGCGAAATCAACCCGAACGTTACCGCTCCCACGAAGAGCGCCACAAAGGCAATGGCCACGAATCGATGTTTCCGCACGAAGGGGCGAATGCCGCCACGGCCGCGGGAGATCATCTTGGCCAGGAAGGCAGACGGAAACACGACGAGAAACGAGACGCCCCAGACGCCGGTAATGGATGAAATGCCGATGAGCGGAAGGAACAGGTACTGCGTGTACCCGGATATCCCGTAGGCGTAGCCGAGGAAGCCTTGGAGCCGCAGGTACTCAAAGGCCATCCATATGAGAACCTGCACCACATAGCCGTAACGCGGAAACAGCGTGTCCGCCAACTTCAAGAGCGGGAAAACCACGAGGAAGTAGCCCGCGTAGATCAGCGGAACAATGAATATGGCGAGGGGATGGAAGTTGAGCAGCCAATAGTTCAGCACGGAGTACGTGACAAATCCGTACAACGCCCCGGTTAAGAATGAGCCGATCCAGCTTGTCCGGCGGACCACAAGAAACGCGGGAATGAGGCTAATGTAGGCAATTGGGAACAAGCCCCACTGCGATATGACCGATGGGTACGCGAGGGAGTACAGAACCGCACCAAGCGCAACGAGGCCAATCTGGATAAAAACTTCGCGAAGTGATTTGACAAATGAGCGGTTGGACGCTTCAACCGCAAGCCTCGAACCTGCGGTCTTCACGCTATCCTCTGAGGGACCAAGATGCGTCTTTCAACTCTTTCCCGGGTCGAAACACCACGACGCCGTGGTTCTGAACGCTCACCGTTTCCCCAGTCTTCGGATTTCGTGCGCGCTCGCGACCCTTGCGTGTGCGAATCTCGAAGGTTCCGAAGCCGCGGAACTCGACAATGCGATCCTCGAGCAGCGCGTCCTTCACTTGAGAGAAGAACGAATCAATTATGTTCTGAATGTCCTTCTTGCTGACGTTGGTGTGCTCGGCAATGTTATCAACGATTTCAGCCTTCGTCAGTTTGTGATCGCTCACGTCTACTCCTTCTCGCTCCAAGCTCCCATGCATCGGTCTCGTACCGCTGGGCTAGCTATTCGAGCGCGTTGAGTTGCTTCTGTAGACGGGACTTCGTGCGCGCCGCAGTATTCTTATGATACAGCCCTTTTCGCGTAGCCGTGTCCATGAGCTTCGTCACCAGCGCAAAACGCTCGGTAGCGAGGTTCTTGTCCCCCGCTTTGATTGCTTCCCGCATCCGACGCACACTGGTGCGAAGCCGGCTCCGCATTGTCTTGTTGTGCTGCCGTCGCTTCTCGTTCTTTCGCAGGCTCTTAGCCGCAGATCCTTTTACGATCAAGAGTTATTACCTCCGTACTTGAATGACCCCTAGTAGAATGGCTTCAAAACGTAGCAAAATAGCTATCCGGTGTCAACCAAGACACCGGATGGTCCACCGCAATGCTTCTCTTTTTGTTTGGAGACCGTTAGATTAGGCGGGATGCTGAAAGAGTTCCGCACCCTCCTTGCCTATGTGAAGCAATTCAAGTGGCACTATATCCTCGGGGTACTCTGCCTACTCGTAACGAGCGGCGGGCAGATCGCGATACCACAATTCATCCGCGTCGCGATAGACACTATAGTCGCCGGTGACTTCGAGTTGTCTGCCGTGGGCACGTACATGCTCTCCTTGATTGGAGTTGCCTTCGCGATCGCCGTCGCGCGCTTCGGCTGGCGCTTCTTCCTGCACGGCGCCTCACGCCGCATCGAAAAGCGTCTCCGCGGCAGGCTCTTCAACCACCTCATGACGCTCTCGTCCAATTTTTTCCGAGATAGGACGACGGGTGATCTCATGGCGCGGTCCACCAATGACCTGCAGGCAATCCGGATGGCCGCCGGCATGGCCCTCGTTGCCATGGTGGATGCAGTTTTCATGACCATTGCCATTCTGGTCATTCTATTCACGCGGACGCCCCGCCTCGCCGCATTGGTCATTATCCCGCTGCCCCTCCTAACAGTTGCCATTCTCTTTGTGGGCAAGCTCATCTCTGAGCGCTTTCGGCGAGTCCAAGAGGGCTTTTCGACCTTGAGCGAGCGCACCCAAGAGTCAATTACCGGAATCCGGGTAATCAAAGCCTTCGTGAAGGAGCGCTACTTTTCGGGACGCTTCGCGGAAGCAAACGAGAACTACCGCATCCAAAACCTCCGCTATATCCGCATATGGGGGATGTTCTTTCCGGTCATCACGTTTCTCTCCGGCCTCACGACGCTTCTGTTGCTCCGCTTCGGTGGAGAGATGGTTATTCTCGGCACGGTGACTCCCGGTGAGTTCGTCGCGACCATGAGTTACTTGCAGATGCTGATCTGGCCCATGCTGGGCGCCGGCCTCATGGTCAACTGGATGGCGCGGGGGGCCGCCTCTCTCGGTCGAATCAACGCGATCCTGGATTCGAAACCCGACATAACCAGCCCCCCCGGCGCCGTAACTGAGCGCAGCGGACACGACATTGCCGTTCGCGATCTCACGTACAGCTACCGCGAGGGAGAGGCCCCGGTCTTGCGAGATGTTTCACTCGATATCCCGGAGGGCACCGTCGTTGGAATCCTCGGACGCACCGGTTCCGGCAAATCCACCCTGGTGAACACACTACCGCGGATACTCGATCCTCCTCCGGGCAGCGTATTTCTCGGCGGTATCGACGTGCATGAGTACGACGTCGAGACGCTTCGGTCGACATTCGCAATCGTGCCGCAGGATACCTTTCTCTTCTCCGCAACGATTGATGAGAACATTGCCTTTGGCAGACCGGACGCCCCGGAGGAGGAAATACGACGCGTGGCGGATATTTCGACCATCTCCCGAGATATCGGGGAGTTCCCCCAGGGATGGAAGACTCCGGTGGGAGAGCGCGGAGTGACCCTCTCGGGTGGACAGAAACAGCGGGTGGCAATATCGCGCGCCCTTTTGCGAGATCCCGACGTCCTGATCTTTGACGACGCCCTCTCGGCTGTTGATACGGAGTCGGAAAGCAGAATTCTGCGCGCTCTGTTTGAGCACCGGGCGGGAAAGAGCAGCGTGATCATCTCGCATCGGGTTTCCACCCTCCAGAATACCCAGTTGATATACGTTCTCGACGACGGAGAGCTGGTCCAGTCGGGCACCCACGAAGAGCTCATTGTCCAAGAGGGTCTGTATCGGGACATCTACCGCTTGCAGCAGAGCGAAGAGCAAACACGCTCGGAGGCGCGCCATCATGGATGATGAACAGGTAATCACCGGGTACAATCCGCAGACCGCGCGCCGATTGATAGCCTATCTGCGTCCCCATCTGGGCGTGGTAATTGTCGCCGTGGTCGCCCTCGCCTTCTCCAGCCTCGGCGAGTTGCTTATTCCGGTTATTGTGCAGCGCGGGGTCGATCAGCACCTCATGACGCAGCGACTGCGAATCTCCGCCGAAGATGCAAACAGCGAGGCCTTGCAAGGTATTGATCTCTCCCAACACGTTCAGATAGGCGACTATCTCTACGTTCTCGAGAACCAGCTCAAGGGGATGTCGGGAGCGCGGCGAAGCGAGTTGCAAGATTCCGGTGTCCTGAGCGAACGTTCCTACTACGTCTCCGTCCTCACCGCGGAACGGACGCGTGAGGTCATGGAGCGGAACAGCCAGCTCTTCGTGTTCAACGACTCCCACGCCGCAATTCCCTACGACCAGCTCGACCGCTTCTCGGATGAGGAGAAACGCGCCCTGCGGTATGCGGATCTCGAGGGCATTCGTCAAAAGACCGGGCTCTTCCTCATGATCCTCGTCGGCGTACTTTTTTTCACCTTCATTCAGGTCTACTTCATGGCGGTTACCGGTCAGCGAGTCATGCGAGACATGCGGATCGAGCTCTTTGACCACATTATTCAACGCTCATTGTCCTACCTGAATCGGAACCCGGTGGGGCGCTTGGTGACACGCCTAACCAATGACGTAGAGACGATCAATGAGCTGTTTACGAATGTCCTCATCAACTTGTTGAAGAACGTAGCCATGATGGTTGGTGTCGTCATTACCCTCTTTCTCTTGGACGCACGACTCGCCCTCATCACCATGGCAACGTTGCCGCCGGTGGTCATTGCAACCCTTCTCTTTCGCGGAAAAGCGCGAGACGCGTTTCGGCGAGTCCGTAGCATGGTCTCCCGGGTCAACGCCTTTCTCTCGGAGCACATTTCCGGCGTGAGTGTGGTCCAACTCTTTACGCAAGAAAAACGAACGGAACGGGAGTTCGACGAGCAGAACCGGAAACTCATGCGGGCAAACCTCGGCGAGATGTACGTCTTCGCAACATTCCGCCCGATCGTGGACTTCTTCTCGTCCACCTCGGTGGCCATCATTATCTATTTCTCCGCCAGCTCGCTATTGACTGGGCTCGTGTCCTTGGGCGTCGTAATCGCCTTCATTAATCTGATCCGGCAGTTCTATCGTCAGCTCATGGAAATCTCCGAACGCTTTGTCGTGCTCCAGAGCGCCATGGCGGGAAGCGAGCGCGTTTTCGAGATCCTGGATACGGAAGACCACATCCCGGACACCGGCTCTCACGGGTCGGATGCTGCCCCGAACGGCAAGGTGCGATTCGAAAACGTTTGGTTCAGTTACAAGGAAGACGAGCCGGTTCTGCGCGATCTCAGTTTCACCGTGAATCCGGGTGAGACCGTGGCCCTCGTCGGCTACACCGGCGCCGGCAAAACCACCATCGCGAATCTCCTGACGCGCATGTGGGACATTGACGAAGGGCGCATCCTGATCGATGACATCGATGTTCGTGAGTACACTCTCGATGGCCTTCGGACGGTTGTACAGCCCATTCAACAGGATGTGTTCCTCTTCCGTGCAACCGTCGCGGAGAACATTGCCCTTGGAAGTGAGGACGCCGCAATGAAGGCCAAGGAGGCCGCCCAGGCTGTTCAGGCCGATGGTTTCGTTCGGCGGCTAGCGCATGGCTACGACAGCCACCTGGATGAGCAGGCAGCCAATATCTCCGTCGGGCAGCGACAGCTCATTTCCTTTGCTCGCGCTCTCGCGCACGACCCGCGAATCATCATTCTCGACGAGGCAACCTCGAGCATCGATACCGAAACCGAGCGGCTCGTCCAGGACGCAATGAACACTCTCCTCGAGAATCGGACGTCCCTGGTAATCGCGCACCGCTTGTCCACCATTCGACACGCCGATCGTATCATTGTCCTCGGACATGGTGAGATCATCGAAGAAGGCAGCCACGACGAGTTAATTGCCGCGGGCGGGCATTATGCGAGTCTCTACCGTTTGCAATATGCGGAAGGTGAATAGCCTGGGATGGCTGTCGCGACCGAAGGCGTTACGCGGCAGGGCGTTGCGCGGCGGAGATTTCAGTCTACCGAAGCGTGTTCCCGGAGCCGCCACCGGGAGGCGTGGCCGTCGAACTCCAATTCGTCCGTCGAGCAACTGATGTAGCGTCCGTCTCTACTGGAAAGCTTTGCGGTCTTCGTCAGAACGTTGAGCTCCACCAGGCGGAAGGTGGTGTCCTCGAAAACGACGCGGGCACCTTCTTGCGGAAGACCGGCGCGCGCCTCGACATAGGTCTCGTACTCATAGGCCAAGCAGCACAAGAGCCGGCCGCAGGGGCCGGAAATCTTCATGGAGTTCAACGCGAGGTTCTGAACCTTCGCCATCTTGATGGAAACCGGCTTCAGTCGGTCGGTCATGCCGTGGCAACAAAGCGTGCGTCCGCATACGCCAATCCCGCCGAGAACGCGAGAGTCGTCGCGGACACCGATCTGGCGTAGCTCAATTCGCGTATGAAACTCCGACACCAGGTCTTTCACCAAGTCACGAAAGTCCACACGCTCATCCGCAGTAAAAAAGAACAGAAGGCGCGAGCCGTCCAACACGTAGTGTGCGGACACCAGTTTCATGTCAAGACCGTGCTTCTCAATTTTCTCCCGGCAGGTCTCGAAGGCCGCCTTCGACAGTTCACGATTCGCATTGAATCGATTGGAATCCTCTTCCGTTGCGACGCGTTGGAGACCGGGAACTTCCTTCCAGGCAGCTGCGGTACGCTCTCGCACGGCCCCGAGAACCCTCGCCATGTCCAAACCGTACCGGGTCGGTACAACGACGTGATCTCCGACGTGCAACTCGGTATCATCCACGTTTTTGCACAGTTCGGTCTCGCTGCTATATAGGATCTTAACCAGAACGTAGGCCCCTCCGGGTATCGGAAAGTCCGGTGTTCGGAACTCTTTGCATGCAAACTCTGCATCACAGCACATTATCGTATCCCGCCTTCAGTGCAGGAGATCCACAAGCATGCCGTAGATCTCTTCAACACGCTGAAGTAATTCGAGTTGTTCGCCTTGTGATTCCATCATACCACGAGCAAGCCGCTCCAATCGCTGGTCCACTACGCGAAGAATGGAAAAACGCTTCCGATTCAGAATGTTCGTACCGGAGCTCTGCTCTTCGACATCCACGCTCTCGTGAACAATCTTGGCCAGAAAGGCTTGCACCGCCACGCGGTATTCCTTGAGAGCGGTATACGTGCGCTTGCGCACCAACTCGTCTCCGCGTGAGTGTACGGTGTCGAGAAGCTTCTCCGCCTCACCGTCTGGTGGGCGCGCCGTGAAGTCGGAGCTCCGCTGCGTCTCGCCGCTTTCATCGGTCCGCAAGAGCCCCGAGAAAATCCCGCCGGCCTCGGCCTTTCGCGCGCCGCGGCCTAAACGAGATCGAACGTCGCCACTGCGATCATTTTGAATGCGGTCCATCGTGCATGCGCTCCAGTGCGTCTCACCGGCCACTCTCAGTGGAGCCGACAGCGCGCTCTCTTCGAGCTCGACGCGGCGTCGAAAGGGGCGACGTCCGGGAAGAGAACGTCTGCTCGTCCCCCTGGGAGAGCTGCGTCTTCGCTGCCCCCGCCGCTCCCGCTGCCCCCG
>CAYPTH010000063.1:0-18440 GCA_964413635.1 uncultured Spirochaetaceae bacterium | reverse complement strand
CGGCGTCGACGCCGGCAATCACGTCTTCATAGAGGGGCTCGCCGTAGGTGCCTGGCTCCTTGGTGCGATCGAGAACTGAAATCGACTTCACGGATGCGGGGAGCGCCTTTGCCAAGTGTGCAACGGAGAACGGACGGAAGAGGCGAACCTTCACCAAACCGACTTTCTCGCCGTCCTCGACGAGGTGGCTCACTGTTTCGTGCATTGCTTCGGTGCCGGAACCCATCATGATCACGACGCGCTCGGCGTCGGGGTCACCGACGTACTGGAACAGCTCGTAGGAGCGGCCGGTGAGTTTTTGGAAGCGCTTCATTACGTCTTCGACAATCCCCGGCGCCTTATCGTAGTATCCGTTCACCGTCTCGCGAGCCGCAAAGAATACGTCCGGGTTTTGTGCGGTTCCGCGGATCACCGGATGCTCGGGATCAAGTGCGCGCTTGCGGTGTGCGCGAATTGCCTCCGGCTTGATGATCTCCTTCATGACCTCATACGGAATTTCGGAGACCTTCTGGATCTCGTGGGAGCTCCGGAATCCATCGAAGAAATGGAGGAAGGGAATGCGGGATTCAAGGGTTGCGGCTTGTGCGATCAGAGCAAAGTCCATGACCTCCTGAATGCTGTTGGAGGCAAGTTGGGCGTAGCCGGTGGACCGACACGCCATGACATCGCTGTGGTCGCCGAAGATGCTCAGAGCTTGGGCGGCGACGGAGCGTGCGGCTATATGGAAAACCGTCGGCGTCAGCTCGCCGGCAATCTTGAACATGTTCGGAATCATGAGGAGCAGACCCTGCGACGCGGTGAACGTGGTCGTAAGGGCTCCGGTAGTGAGTGCTCCGTGTACGGCACCCGCCGCACCGGCTTCGGACTGCATCTCAACAACGTGGGGAACGGTTCCCCAAATGTTAGCCCGCTGCTGGGCAGAGTATTGATCGGAGAGCTCACCCATGGGTGAGGAGGGTGTGATCGGATAGATCGCGACGACTTCATTGGTCGCGTGAGCAACGTACGCGGCCGCGGTGTTGCCATCGATCATGACCGTATTGTTCTTTGGCATAGAGGCTTCCTCTTGCATAAGGTATTAACAGACCTAGAGCTGAATGCGGACCAAGCACGTCTGTGTACAAGCATACCGGTACGCCCTGGGCTCACGGCTTTCTAATTGTTCCGTGTGTACTTCACTATAACCTGCCGCGGAAAATCCTGCAAGGCGTTAACGGAGGGCACGCACGTTTTAACTGCCTCAGTTCCATTAAAATAGAATGAACGCCGTATTTAAATTACGCGTGTCACAAAAAGCAGGCGCCCGAGTAGAGAAGCCGCATATACCCGATGTTTGCGACATGAAGGAAGCCCCGCCCTTGCACCGGCTGACTCGATTCCGCCACGGCGTTTGCGGCGGCGGGGCGGCCGGTTACAATGGAAGCATGAATCCACGAATCCACTCCCTCTTGGCCACGATCTACGGTGAAGATAGCGGAAGCGCCGCCGCGGGCCGTCTCAATGAGATCATGCTCGACCACGCCGGCCGCATCTCCAAGCCGTCCCACGCGCCCGACACCGAGCCCGGTAAGCTCCCTCTGAGCGAGGGGGATAGCGTAATGATCACCTTCGGCGACCAGTTCCGTGGAAACGAGGACAGACCCCTGCAGTACCTCCGGCGTTTCATGGAGGATCACCTGGAAGAGGTGGTTCGGGGCGTTCACATTCTCCCCTTCAGCCCCTCATCCTCCGACTACCGAGAGGTGAATCCCGACTTGGGCACGTGGGAGGACGTGGAGGACATTGCCTCTGAGTATCGTCTCATGGTTGATCTCGTTCTCGACCACTGCTCGGCTCAGAGCGAGTGGTTTCTCAAGTTCAAGGAGGGCGAAGAGCCGGACACCCGGCACGTCTGGACAACATTCAGCGCCGACCAGGTCGACCTGAACTTTGCGGATCCTATCGTGCTTCTGGAGATGGTCGATATTCTCCTGGATTACGTCGAACGGGGGGTGCAGATCGTCAGCTTGGATGCGATCGCCCATCCCTCCATTCATCATCCGAAGACGCACCTCATTGTCCAGCTCTTCCGCGCCGTCTTGGAGGAGCTCGCGCCGTGGGTCGTGATTATAACGGAGAGCAACGAGGCGCACATGGTGTACAACTTCTCATTGCCCCCGCTGATCCTCGACGCCCTGCTCCGGGAGGATACGCGCCATCTCCAGCGGTGGGCGACGTCGCTACCGGAGCCGTCAACATCGACTACCTTCTTCAATTTCCTTGCCTCGCACGACGGGATCGCTTTGTTGCCGGCGACCGGTATTCTCAGTCAGGAAGAGATCGATGGAATGATCGACGCTGTGAAAGAGCGGGGGGGACGTATCTCCTACAAGGCGACGTCGAAGGGAGAGATTCCGTACGAGATGAACGTAAACTACCTATCCGCAGTCGCCGACCCCGCGCTGCCCGAAGAACAGCGAGCGCGGATCTTTCTGGCGAGCCAAGCGATCATGCTGAGTCTGGCCGGTGTGCCGGGCATCTACGTCCACAGTCTGATTGGCTCGGAAAACTGGAGCGAAGGCGTTGAAAAGAGCGCGCATAACCGCGCAATCAATCGCGAGAGACTCGACTTCGATGCGGTGATCCACGATCTGCTCGAGGAGGGCACGCTCCGGCGCCTCGTCTTCGAGGGCTACAAGCAGCTTCTCGAAGCGCGCATCCGGGAGCCTGCGTTCCATCCCGCCGCCGCGCAGCGCATTGTGGAAATGCCGCACCAGGTGTTCTGTGTGATCCGTGGTGGCGCGGTCGGCGCCGGCACCGGTTCGCAAGGCCCACCCACAGTCGCGCCGGTGATCTGTCTCATGAATGTCTCCGCGGATGACGTCGTGTGCCACGTCGATCTCGGCAATGCCGGCGTGGGCGAGACCAAGAGCTTCTCAGATATCATTACTTCAGACACCTTCTTTCCGCACTGGGACGGCCCAACGCGCATCTCCCTGGAGCTACGCCCCTACGAGGTCATGTGGCTGAAGCCCATATAGTCTCGGGAGCGCGTCAAGGCGTCGCGCTACTTCACAAGTTTAGAGATCGCTTTGAAGGTATCGCTCCGGGAGTAGCGAGTTAGCTCGAAGAGGATGGACTCGTAGGTGGTGAGGATGACGCCGCTGTCCTGCATCCGCCGCAGGGCAATCTCGTAGTCGTGTTCCTTCCGGGAAGAGATGGCGTCGGTCACGACGATCGGAGTGAATCCGTGTTCCCCGAGGTCCATTGCCGTCTGCAAGACGCAGACGTGCGCCTCGATTCCCGCAATGATGACGGCGTTGCGGCTGAGTTGCTCGAGGCGGCGGAGAATGTCCGGCTCGTCGCAGCAACTGAAGGCGGTCTTCTCAATGGGCTCCCATGTCCCGGTCGTCTCTTCCACCGCTTCCCGAACCGGGGCAATGGTTTCCCCGAGTCCTTTGCGGTACTGCTCCGTAACCACCACCGGGACGTTCAAGGCATTCAAGCCGTAAATGACGGTCCGGAGATTGGCGGTGAGCGTATCCTGTGCCCTCATGACCGGGAAGAGTCGCTCTTGGATGTCGACAATCAATCCAACTGCGTGTTGTTGAAGGATTCTCACGATCGCGCACCTCCCTATCGAGTGGTGTTGTACCACAGGCCGCGGCGCGGTGAAAACACCTCGCCGCGAGAGGGCGCACGCGAGAGGTGCCGCGCCGGCTGAAACCGTGGACTAGACGCTCACAGTGCTCTGAGATCGTTCCGCGTGCTTTTCCAGGATGCTCGCAAGCGTCAGCTTGGAGAAGTAGTCAATAATATAGGCCGATGCATCCTCCCAGACCTCATTGACCACGCAATCCCTTTTACGGTCGCAGTCGTCCGCAGAGGAGGTGCAGGGCGTTAGGTCGATTCCTTCACCCACCGCCTCGAAAATGTCCTTGGCCGTAATGGTGGCCGGATCCTGATCCAGCATGAAGCCGCCACCTGGGCCGCGGACCGACTTGATGACTCCCGCCTTCTTCAGGCGGAAGAAGATCTGCTCGAGAAACTCCGGTGACAGGTCCTCTTCCTCAGCAATCCGCTTGATGGGAACAGGTCGATCTCCCTCGTAGAGGGCAAGCTTGGTCAGCGCCCTCAGTGCATAGCGGCCTTTTGTTGTTACTCTCATGGCATTACCCCTACCGCGTGCATGCTCGATGCCGCGCTAATTGTTGACCCGCTCCACGTACTCTCCAGATTCCGTGTTTACGAGTATCTTCTCCCCCTCTTTGATAAAGATGGGGACCTTTACCTGCAGTCCTGTTTCGACCGTGACGTTTTTGGTGGCGCCGGTCACGGTATCACCCTTTACGGCGTCCTGCGCCTCGGTGACGGTGTAGACCATCTTGTACGGAATGCTAATGTCGATCGGCTCGCTCTCCCACATGATGATCTCGTAGGTGTCGCCTTCGCGCATGTACTGGCCTTTGTCCCGGAGCCCGTCCTCATGGACGGTAAACTGATCGTAGGTGTCGGTGTCCATGAAGTGGTAGTCGCTCCCGTCGCCGTACATGAACTGTGCGGGCCGTTCGAAGACGTCCGCCTCTTCCACCTGCTCATGGGACTTCAAGGTTTCCCGAAGCACCTGCCCGGTCCGCAGATTCTTCAATTTCAAGCGCACAAAGGCGGAACCCTTTCCCGGGTTCACAAACTCGCGTTCTGCAACGAGGTGGGGTGCATCCTTGAAAATAAGATGCATACCCTTCTCGATCTGTCCAGCTTTGACCATTCCTTACCTCTGCGTATGGGTTTACTATAGCATGGAATTCGTCGGAAAGACCAGAACCTCTTCGATCTCTGTCGAACCCAAGAGGGCCATTAGTACGCGATCCATCCCAACCGCCACACCGGATATTCGCTCCGTCGTGGCGCCGAAGAGCAGCGGGTATTCACTGTCCACCGGATGCGCAACGAGATTCGACTGTGTTTTCTGTCGTTCCGAATCGAAGTAGGCGAGCACCTCGTCCGGGTGCGTCGCTTCCGTGTAACAATTTGCCACTTCCAGACCACAAAGGTAAAGCTCCCAGCGTTCCGCCCAGACGCTCTGTGCCCCGTCTCCCTGGCCGCTCTTCCGCCGCGCAAGGGTAGGGATCTCGGCGGGATAGTCCCGGACCACGACCGCGGGCCAATTGACCAGCTCAGGCTCTACGAAGTGCACGAATGCGCGATTGAAGACGCTCTCGAAGCTCTCCTTCGGATTCGGGTCGATGCCAACGCCCCGCGCCGCCGCGATCAACCGCTCTCTACTCTCAGCCCACCCGGGATGGAATCCGGCGTAGCGCTGCATGAGCTCGTCAAGCGTGACCGTGGTGAAGCTGTCGCTGAGGTTTGCAATGTCGGGGGCGCGGCGGCGCGCGTTGCGGTAGTCCGCCACCTCGGCCTGCAGCACCCGAACCAGGTGGGCAAACCACCGGTCCGTGACCCCAATCGAATCTTCGTAGTCGGCGTCCCGGGTGTAAAACTCGAGCATGGTGAACTCGGGATTGTGGTTTCGCCCACGTGACTCGGCGTTTCGAAACGCCCGGGAGAGGCTGAACAGCGACGGCCACCCCGCCGCCAAGAGGCGCTTGAGGAAAACCTCCGGAGAGGGCGTGAGGTAGAGCGAGCTCTCTTTCGGCGGCTCGCGATAGGTGTCCATGAACCTTGTCTCGAAGACCTCCAGGTGGGACTCGGGAATCAAGCTATCAGATAGGACGGGAACCTCCACCTCCAGATAACCGGCACCGAGAAAGAAGCGGCGCGTCTCCTGGTACAAGCGGCTGCGAAGTCGTTGGGCCTCAGGACTGCATTTCATGCTGACCCGAAGGTACATCATGAGCCGGCAATGTTACACTGTCGCCATGAGCTACGACTTCGATACCCAAATTGAGCGCCGCGGCACGCACGCCGTGAAGTGGGACTACGGGCCCATTGCCCGTCACCGGGGCGAGGATCCGGACATGTTGCCCATGTGGGTTGCCGACATGGACCTCCCGTGTCCGCAGGAGATAGTGGATGCCCTTCGGGAGCGCGCCGCGCACCCTATCTACGGATACACACTGGTGCCGGAATCGCTGCTGGACGCCTTCCGCTCTTGGCACGAGAGGCGGCACGGCACAGAGATCTCGCGTGAAGAGATTGTAACGGTCACCGGCGTCATGCCCGCGGTAGAGGCTGCCATTGCGCACTTCACGGAGCCGGGCGACGGCGTGGTCATTCAGACGCCGGTCTATTTTCCCTTCTACGACGCCGTTTCAAAGCAAGGACGCACTTTGCTGCGCAACCCCCTCATCGAAGAGGAGGGGAAGTACCGTGTTGACTTCGACGGACTCCGCAGTGCCCTGCGCGAGGGCGCAAAGATGCTCCTCCTCTGCTCGCCGCACAATCCCGTCGGAAGAGTGTGGTCCCGGGAGGAGCTTGCGGAGATGGCGCAGATCTGCGTGGACGAGGGAGCCCTTCTCCTATCGGATGAGATCCACTGCGACATCCTTCTAGGCGCTTCCACCTTCACATCGGTGCTGTCCCTCGGTGACGAGGTACGGGAGCACAGCATTGTTGCGACCTCGCCGAGCAAGACCTTCAATATTGCCGGCAACTCCTGCGCTCAGGCGGTCGTGCCGAGCGCGGAGCACCGCAAGACCTTCAAGCGCGCCGTCATGTCCCGGGGCATATGGATGCCCAATCTCTTCGGCGTGGTGGCAACAGAGACGGCGTACCGGCACGGCGAACCGTGGCTCAAAGAGCTGCTCGCCTACCTGAGAGGGACGGATGCGCTCCTGAGAGAGGAGTTGGCGCGTGGTATCCCGAAACACGCTCCCGTACGCGTGAGCCCCTTGGAGGGAACCTTTATTGCCTGGCTGGACTTTCGAGCCGTCCTATCGGAAACGGGGAAGACTCACGCCGAGCTACGGGCGGCACTGGAGCGCGCCGGCGTATGGCCGTCGGACGGAACGCTCTTCGGCGAGGAAGGCGAGGGCTTTCAGCGGATCAATATTGCTGCTCCGCGTGACCTGGTCCGGGAGGGAGTGCGGCGTATTGGTCGCGCCGTGGACGCCATCTCCGGCTGAGGCGTATACTGGCCAGTACCATGACACTCATACTTGGCGCACTCGACGGCGAAATTACCGAAATTATCGAGGGGCTCTCCGACCGCCAGGAGCAGTCCTGGGGCACCCACCGCGTGTACAGCGGGAGGATTGCGGGCACCGAAGTGGTTGTTGCGAAAAGCGGTGTCGGCAAGGTCTACAGCGCGGCAGTGGCGCAGCATCTCATAGACCGCTATCGGCCGGAGCGCGTCATCTTTACCGGTGTCGCCGGCGCCCTCAACGAGGACTATCGTATTGGCGACATTGTTGTCGCTCGGGACTGCGTGCAGTATGACCTGGATGCCTCCGACCTGGGCTTCGCGAAAGGGGAAGTGCCCTACACCGGACTGCGGGAGCTTGCCTGTGACCCGGAGCTCGTACGATTGGCCTCTTCCCTTCCGACCGAGACGGAGAAGGTTCACGTAGGCCGCATCCTCACCGGGGATCGCTTCATTACCACCGCCGGCGACGCGCAGTTTGCCTACCTTCGGGACGAGCTTTTCGGTGACGTTGTGGAAATGGAGGGGGCGGCGGTCGCCATGGTGGCCACGCTCAATGAGCTCCCGTTCCTCATCGTGCGAACCGTTTCCGATCACGCGGACAAGGAAACGGGGAAAGACTTTGAGACGGTACTTTCCCTCGCCGCGCGGCACGCACGGGCAATGGTGCGTCACCTTCTCGAGAACGTCACGGTGCGACAGCAAGTAGACTCAAGTGATTCGGTGAAATCGGATCGTAACAGCTCATAAGGACTCCCCATGCACGGATTCACGGTTCTCTCGACAACTGAGCTTCCCGAGTACCACGGGACCGGCCACCTTCTTCGACATGAGAAAAGCGGTGCGCAGGTCTACCACCTCCGCAACGACGATCCGGAGAACATGTTCGCATTTGTCTTTCGAACGCCCCCGCCGGACTCAACCGGGGTGGCTCATATTCTCGAGCACACGGTCTTGTCCGGTTCGAAGCGCTATCCCCTGAAGGATCCCTTCCTCCACCTCCTGAAGGGGAGTATGAACACCTTCCTCAACGCTCTCACCTTTCCCGATAAGACCGTGTATCCGGCGAGCAGCCCCGTCGCGAAAGACCTGTTCAACATCCTCGAGGTCTACGGCGATGCGGTCTTCTTCCCCCTCCTCAAGCGAGAGCTCTTTCAACAGGAGGGGCACCGCCTCCAGTATCGTGCCGACGGTACCCTCGAGCGAACCGGGATCGTGCTCAATGAGATGAAGGGCGCCCGGAGCACCCATGACGCCGTTGCAAGCGACTGGGCGGTACGATCCCTGCTCCCCGACACACCATACGGCTTTGACTCCGGCGGGGATCCCGCCGAGATTCCCCATCTCACATACGAGGGATTCGTCGAGTTCCACCGGCGCTACTACCACCCTTCGAATTGCCGGATCATGCTCTACGGCAACATTGAGACCGACAGGTACCTAGAGCTTCTCGACACGCGCTTTCTATCGCACTTTGATGCGCAAGATCGTCCCGCGCCCATCCCAACTCAGCCGCGCTGGTCGGAATCGCGGGAGCTCGAACGAAGCTTTCCCCTCGAGCCCGCCGAAAGCGAGGAGGCTCAGTCCTCCGTCACGCTCAACTGGTTGCTGTTCCCTGTCACCGATCCCGTTCGCCTGCAGGCTCTCGAAGTATTGGCCGAGGCGCTTCTGGGGCACTCCGGCTCGCCCCTGCAGAAGCTGATCAGCGAGTCCGACCTAGGAGAGGACCTCTCCGCGCCGAGCGGAATCGAGACCGACCTGCGCGAGGCAATCTTTTCCGTAGGGATGCGTGGCACCGAGCCGGAGCGGAAGGACGATATCATCGCTCTCATTGAGGGAGAGCTCAGTCGCCTGGCCCGCGAAGGAATTGACGAGGATCTGATCACGGGCGCCATGCGCATTGTCGAGTTCCGAAACCGAGAGGTCCGCAGCGGTCCGACGGGGCTGCGGCTGGCCGGCCGTCTCTTCCGTGGATGGTTGCACGATGTGCCGCCGGAGACGACCGTTGAGTTCCGCCGCCCCTTTGCGGCGTTGAAGGAAGAGCTGGCCACGGATCATCGCTACTTCGAGAAGATGATCAGCGGGTATCTGTTAGAGAATCCACACCGCACGACGCTGGTGGTCCGGCCCGACAAGGAGCAACTCGAGCGGGAGCGCCAAGAGGCCGAGTATGACCTCGCGGCAGTGACCGAGGCGCTTACAGAGGAGGAGGGGGAGCGAATTCGTAGGGATCAGGATGCCCTCGAGCGACTCCAAGCGGCTCCGGACCGAGAGGAGGACATTGCCCGCCTGCCGACCCTCACGGTGGATGATGCGCCCCGTCAAGTCCCCCACATTCCCGTTGAGCAGTTGCATACAAGCGACGGGGTGCCCATTCTGCACCATCAGACCTTCACCAACGGCGTGGTCTACTTCGACATCGCCTTTGCTTTGGACGGAATCTCCGACGAGCTGCTGCCCGCGATTCCCCTCTTCACTACCGCCCTTACCGAGATTGGACTGTCGGACCTATCCTACGACGCTCTGTCCAACGAGATTTCCCTGCGCATGGGAGGGCTGAACGTCTCCGCGGAGGTGTCACGGATTCACGCACCGCCCATGGCCCCTGCCACACACACACCTGGCGCCGGCCCCACCACCGACGCGGGCAGGGACAGCCCGCGTGCCTATCTTCACGTGCGAATGAAGTGCCTGGAGGAGCAGTGTGAGGGAGCCCTCGACCTGCTCATGCGGATGCTCACCGACGCCGACTTCACCAACGAGAAGCGCCTCGAGACGATAATCCAGGAGACCCGAAACGACTACCGTGCCGCGGTGATTCCGAGTGGTCATAGCTTTGCAGCCCTACGCGCCGCGCGAGGGGTCTCCGCCACCGCGCGGGTGGAAGACTCCTGGCGCGGCCTCTCGCAGTACCTCTACCTTCGCAGCCTTGATACCGGTGAGGCGAGGGCCGAGCCGGCCGAGGCGTTTCGGGCGCTTCGGCAGAGCGTGCTGATTCGAAGCCGTATTGTTGCAAGCGTCACGACGGAGGCGGAGGCGAAGGACTCGACACTTCGACGCTTGGAAGGCGCACTGGCACGGCTGCCGGTCGGGACCTCCGACCAGGAGGGACCCGGGTTGCCGGTCGGGAGGGCGGAAGTACCGCGCTACGAGTCGCTCATTGTCAGCTCCTCCGTGAACTACGTTGCGCTGGCCCTCCGCGGTACCCACTACGGTACACCGGAGTACGCCGCCGAGGCCGCCCTGGCACACATTCTTCGCACCGGGCGCCTTTGGGAGCTGATTCGTATGAAGGGGGGAGCTTACGGCGCCTTTGCAACGACGCGAGGTTTGGAGGAACTCTTCAGCTTCGTCTCCTATCGAGATCCCCACGTATTGCCGACAATCGAGGCGTACGGCCAAGCTGTCGAAGAGCTTGCTCGTACGGCGCCGGACGCACGCACCGTGGAACTGGCCGTCATTGCCCTGATTGGCCGGGAGCAGCGCCCCCTTTCGCCGGGAGAGCGAAACTCCTTCGCGCTGCGGTGGCACCTGCTCGGGCTCACCCCGGAGTTGCGCCAGGCGCACCGAGATGCGACGCTTGCATTGGGGCCTGACATGCTCAGGCGCGCCGCGGAGGACTTGAACGAGCGCCTGCCGGAGGCCTACGTGGCAGTGCTCGGCGGACGCGCGGCTATCGAGGACGCAGCCGAGACGGTTCCGGAGCTCGCCGAGAACATCTTGGAAGTCCCGGTGTGACGCCGTCGCCTTTAGGAGGAGGCTGGGAATGAAACGATTGATTGCCCTTCTTGTTGTCACGACTCTGGTCGCGGTGTCACTCGGCGCTCAGGACAGTTCGGCCGGAAGTGCGAGTTCGACTGAGGCCGCGGCGGATCCCGCTCTGGTCGCTCTTGGCGCGGTCGGGATCTCCAATCTCTATTTTGGCTACGTGAGTTTGGCAAGTGTCGCCGACGGCTACGCCTCGGGCGCCTATTCCGCCGCGACTGCGGCGTCTTTGGCGGAGGAGTCGATCGCGTTTCACCGCACGGCCCGCCGCGCGCTCCGGGGCTTGCTGACAGGGGGTGGAGTTGCCGAGGCGGAGCGGCCCATTCTCCAGCGAATGATAGATGCCCACGGCCTCCTTATCAGCGAAGCCCAGGGGCTGGTCACCTTCGTCTCGGATTCCGGGGAGAGTTCTGATTTTCGCCGCTACCGCGACGAAGCGTGGGAGGTGATCTCAGAGCTCTTGGCCTCCGAAGACCAGGAGGTCTCCGCGCCCCCCGCCGGGACGCCAGGGGACTAAGCACCTACGCCCGGGCCACGCGTTCCTGCAGCTTCCGAATAGTAATGGGCGCGGAGCCCTCGAAGTGGTTGTTGATGTTCACGATCACCTGGTGACCGTCGGCGACCAGCGTGAGGACTATCTCGGCCACGCGATCAAGGGTGTCGTCCATGGGTTGAACTACCTCATTCCACTTTTTTTTCGTGATTTTCTCGATTCCCTGACGGTCGGGGCCCATGAGACGGATGATCACCGGGTCACGGAGCCACCTGCGGGCAGTCTCAAAGGTCTGTGACACCGGCGGCAGGTAGTACCCATCGACGAGGACCGTCGCCAGGCCGTGTTGGTGCAAAAACTCGAAGAAGTCCTCCGTCAAGTATTGGGGATTCCGTGTCTCCATGCCATAGGTCCAGGCGTCCGGGAGTTGCTCCAGGAATGGAGCGAGACGCTCCTTGAAGGCGGTGATGTTCTTCATCTTCTGCTTGTTCAGATACTCGAATTGGAACATGAGGGCAGCGGTCTGTTCCCGCAGCGGTTCAATATGGGAGAGAAAGTCCAGCATCAGGGGTGCGGAGAGAAAGTAGGGGTTTTCCTTCCCTCCATGCCTGGCGTCTCGCTTGTAGAAATGGGTGAGGGTCACGCTATTGGGGACTTTCACAGTGAAGCGGAAGTCCTTCGGGACGGCCGCGAGATATCGAGCGACATCCTCTACCTTCGGCATGCCGATGCTGTCGGGTCCGAAGAGCGACCAGAACCACTGGTCGACTTCCACCGTGTTGAAGAGCTTCGCGTACTCGGCCAGATAGTCGATGCCGTCTTTCGCGCTGTACACGAGTCCTTCCCAACTGGGGAACTTCCAACTGCACGAGCCAATCCGAACCCCTTCCATGGACGCCTCCTGCATACAGGTTACTTTCCGAGGTGCAGGCCCTCAAGCGTATGACGTATTCCGCACCTTGTTGAAGGGCGAGCGGCCGGCTCTCGGCCACGCGGTTTGACGCTCTTTCGCGCTTCCGCTATACATTGTGGGTCATGAAGGTGGTCATCGTCGGTGCGGGAGCCGTGGGCTTCCAGCTTGCGCGGCAACTCATTGCGGAAAACAGAGATGTCGTGCTGATCGAGAAGGATCCCGCCAAGGCGGATCACGCTGCGAATCGCCTGGATTGCATGGTCATCCAGGATGTGGGGAACAATCTGGACGTCCTTCGCCGCGCCGGGACTGAAAGCGCCGACTTCTTCCTGAGCGTCACGGACTCCGACGAGGTCAACCTCATTGCCTGCGGTCTGGCCGCAAGCGAGTTCCAGCGGCCATACCGCATTGCCCGGGTGCGGAACATCGACTACACGCGGACCCGCATTTCCGAGAAGAGCTTCCTCGGCATCGACTACATCGTGAATCCGGAGATCGAAGCCGCCAACGCCATTCTGCGCAGCATTGAGCGTGGAGCCATCAGTGACGTCATGCTCTTTGAGCAGGGCGACGTGCAGATGCGGAACGTCACGGTTGCCCGGGGCTCATACTTCTTAGGGAAGACCCTGCAACAGGCGAGCATGGAGGCGGACTTCGACTTTCTCGTCGCCGCGGTCCTGAGAGAAAACGACTACATCATCCCCTCCGGTGATACCGTGATCCACGAGGGGGACGTCCTCTACATTGCGGCCAACGAAGCAAACTTCGAACGCCTCTTCGAGCGTCTCGGGAAGTCGAAGCGCGCCCTGAACAAGATGGTCCTGGTCGGGGGCGGAAAGATCGGGACACTGGTCGTCCGGGGCATTCTCGAGAGCCAGAAGAAGCCGCGTCCGGGCGTACGCAAGCTCCTCCATCGCCTTTCAATGGCTACCAAGCAGAGCATCAAGGTGGTCGAGCGGGACTATCACAAGTCCAAGCAACTCGCCGAGCAATTCCCCGAGGCGCTGGTTATCAACGCCGACATTGCGGACGAGGGGATCTTCGAGGAGGAGCACTTCGCCAACTCCGACCTCGTCATTGCCACCACCGAGAACCAAGAGCTGAACATTGTCACGGCGATCTACGCCAAAACCCTCGGCATCAAGCGCAGCGTCGTGCTGGTAAACAAGGCCAACTACACGAAGATTGCCGCCAATCTCGGGATAGATGTTGCCGTTAGCCTCAAGTCGGCGGTTGTGAGCTCCATTCTGAAGCTCATTCGACGCGGACGAATTAAGAGCCTCCACACCATCTCCGACGGAAAGCTGGAGGTTCTGGAATTCGAAGTGGACGCCAAGAGCCCCGCCGCCGACATCTCAATTCGAGAGCTGAAGCTGCCCGGCAACTCTCTGGTTGTGTCGCTCTCGCGTGAAGGGAAGCACATCATCCCACGGGGGGATGACCGGATCAAACCGGATGACCACGTTGTGGTCATTGTCAAAAAAGACTTCGTCGACCGGGTCCAGAACTTCTTCAGTGTTGCCTGATGAACCTCAAGCTCGTCTTCCGAATCGTTTCCATTCTGGTTCTCATGCTCTGCGGCGTCATGCTCGCTCCCGTGGCCGTGGCCATTATCTACGGTGAGCTCGACCTCCTTCCCTCGTTCCTGATTCCCCTGGTCGCCGCCACCGTCGCCGCCGTCACCTATCTGTACTTCATGCGAACCACGGGGTCGAGTCTTTCCACGAGGGCGGGCTTCTTTCTGGTATCGGTCAGCTGGGTCACTGCCAGCATCCTGGGAGCCTTGCCCTTTGTGATTTCCGGGGCCATCCCTTCCTTCGTGGATGCCTTCTTTGAGACGATGTCGGGATTCACCACCACCGGTGCGTCGATCCTTACCGACATCGAAGCCTTGCCGCGGAGCATGCTCTTCTGGCGCTCGCTGACGCATTGGCTCGGGGGAATGGGCATCATTGTGCTTACCGTGGCCATCTTCCCCATCCTCGGGATCGGCGGTTTGCAGCTGATCAAGGCGGAAGCGCCGGGTCCAACGGTGGACAAGATCACGCCCAAGGTCACCGAGACCGCGAAGATTCTCTGGCTGACCTACTTCGTGCTGACGGCCTTGGAGGTGATTCTCCTCATGGTCGGTGGCATGGACCTCTACGATGCGTTGACCCACACCTTCGGGACCCTCGCCACCGGCGGCTTCTCACCAAAGGCGGCGAGCGTAGGCCACTACGATTCGGCCTTCATTGATCTCATCATCACCATCTTTATGGTTTTGGCCGGAATCAACTTCGCGCTGTACTACAAGCTCTTTGTCGGCCGGGTTGAGTCGGTCCTGCGCGATTCGGAGATCCGCGCCTACTTGGGAATCTTCGCGCTTGCCACCGTCGTCCTGGCGCTGGTGCTCCGGGCGAACGGCGTGTACGAGAGTATCGGCGAGAGTTTGCGCTACGGAAGCTTTCAGGCTGCATCGATCTTGACAACGACGGGCTACGCCACGGCGGACTTCGCCATCTGGCCCGCCGCAGCCCAGGTAGTGCTCTTTCTGCTCATGTTCGTCGGCGGTTCCTCCGGATCGACCGGCGGCGGGATCAAAGTGGTCCGCGTGATCACGCTCTTCAAACAGGCCGTGAACGAGATGAACTACCTTCTGCATCCCAGGGGCATTTTCTTCATTAAGCTGAGTGGCTCCTTGGTGAAGAAGAATGTCGTTTTTGCCATTGCGGGTTTCGTGATCCTGTATATGTTTCTGATTCTTGTTACCACGGTGCTTGTCGGGCTCTCCGGCTTCGACCTTCTGACGTCCATATCAACAGCCCTGGTGACGCTCGGCAATATCGGCCCCGGCTTTGCCATGGTAGGTCCGACGGAGAATTACGCCTTCTTCCCCGACCACGTGAAGTGGTTCTTGAGCTTCATTATGATGATGGGACGCCTCGAGGTCTTCACCGTACTGATTCTGTTCACCCCGCGTTTCTGGCGACGATAGCCCCGGGGGGACACCGCGCGCCGGGGGTGGTTGCCCGGAGCTGGGGCGCTTCAAAGGAGGCGGATCTGGAACGCATAGCACTGACCATGTGCCGCGAGACCTTGGAGGCTCTTCCGACCGCTCGTCTTCCCGTGGGCTACGGATTCCGCTTCTTTGGCCGGGACGACGAGCGAACCTGGGCCCGCATTGAGACGGCGGCCGGCGAGTTCTCCACACGCGATGCGGCCCTGGCGCGCTTTCGCCGTGAGTTCGGGGGCTATGACGCGGAGCTCAGGCAACGCTGTCTCTTTCTCATCGGCCCAAGTGGCGAAGATGTCGGAACGGCAATGGGGTGGTTTGGCCCCGGCCCCGGGGTGCAGCCGCAGCCGGCCGTGGCCGGCACAAGCTCAAGCTCCAGATCGTGGGGACGCATTCACTGGGTCGGTATTGACCCGGCGTGGCAAAGACGTGGCCTCTCCAAGCCGCTTGTCGCCGAGGCCTTGCGAATTCTCGGTGCTCACCACGACCGCGCATACCTCACGACACAAACGACAAGTAGCGTTGCGGTGAAGGTGTACCTCGACTACGGGTTTGTCCCCTGCAATGTGGTCGACGACCAGCGCCGGGGGTGGCGGCTCATGGCGGAGATGCTCCGTCACCCGGCGCTGGCGGGGTGGTGATACTGCAGTCGGCGGTGACCGGACCGCCGCGGCGCCTACTCGGCGCGCGGTGCCAAATCAGCGGGAGCCCGGGCGAAGCTGCGCTCCTCCCCGTAGGTCGCAAGCTCGGCGCGAAGATCGATGAGGCCTTGGATTTCCGGCGGCAGAGCGCTTCCGGTTTCGCTCCCGCGGAAGGAGAGGAGCCCCACGTTGAGGAGGGTGTCGAGGGGATTCTCGATGCCGGTGAACTCTCTGAATACCAGGTCGCGGTCACCCGGAAGGATATCCTCGAGCACTCGTACCGCCTCCTGGACGCCGCCAAGGGAGTCGACGAGTCCGCGCTCCAGCGCCTGGGCACCGGTCCAGACCTGACCTTGCGCGACCTCATTCACCTCTTCCGGGGTCATATCGCGGCCCGTTGCGACGGTCTCGACGAACGCGTCATAGCTATATGCGACGCTTTCCCGGAGGCGTTCGCGCTCCTGTTCCGAAAGCTGACGGTAGATTGCGCCGAAGTCGGCATTCTCACCGCGAAGGATCGCGTCCCAGGTCACGCCGATCTTATCGGAGAGCTCCTCAATGTCGAGAAGCAGCGCGACGACACCAATGGATCCCGTGACTGTCGTAGGCTGGGCAACAATGTGCGTTGCCGGCGCGGCAATGTAGTAGCCGCCGCTGGCGGCGGTAGCTCCCATTGAGACAACGACGGGCTTGGACGGGTCCCCGGTGCTGGTACGTGCAACCTCACGTGCGATCATGTCGGAAGCCAGACTCGACCCGCCGCCGGAGTCGATGCGAATGAGGATGGCATCTACGTTTCGGTCTTCCCGCGCATTCCGGATTGCCCGCACAACCGTGTCGCTGCCGACGGTGGTTCCCGGTTGTCCCTCACCGGTAGTGATGTTCCCGACGGCGTAGATAATGGCCACGCGGTGAACAGGCGGATCGGCCCAGCTCGTGCGCAGGTATCGCGGGAAGTCCGCCTCTTGCGGCTTGGCACCTCCGGCGAGCTCAGCGACGGCTTCATCGACCTCGTCCGAGTATAGAAGCTCGTCGACAAGCCCCGCTTCCATTGCCGACGTGGCCGTGAGGTAGGGGCCGCCGTCAATCACGTCGCGGACGTCGCCCTCGAGTCGGTCGCCGCGGCCGTCGGCGATCATGGAGACGAACTCATCATAGAGGCTGTCGTAGAGAAGCTCGAGGTTCTCCCGTTCCTCCGGCGTCGGACCTGGTTCAGAGAAGATGTTATATGCGCTCTTTGGCGGATGACTGCGGATGTTGGAGATACCAATTCCGAGCCGGTCAAAGAGCTCGGCGAGGTAGGGACGAGCGACGGCGAGTCCCGTGAGGCCGACCACGCCGTGGGGGTGGAGGTAGATCTCATCCGCAACTCCGGCCGCGAAGGCGTAGTTGATGTTGCCGACGGTCTCGTAGAAGAACGCAACCTTCTTGCCGGCGTCTTTGAACTCTCGCAATGCCTCTTGGAGCTCGTATACATTGGCCAACGAGATCTGGAGTGTGTGATTCCGAAAGAGAATGCCCGTAACCCGAGGGTCATCCGTGAGTCGGCGGATATCCGAAACCACCTGGCTAATGGAAGTAGTTTGGCTTAACTCGGCGAAGCCGGGAAGCTCGGTCCCGGGGGCCCGCTCGACTATTGCGGGGCCGGGCTCGTATTCGGCCACGTAGGGTCGGCCCAGGGCGTCCGCCGTTGGGAACTCTCTCGGAGAGATGTGCAGGTCACCGATTGCGCCGGGTCCCGTCTCCGCGGAGCGGTAGCCCCCACCGGTCTTTAGGTTTTGGTATGAAAAGCCGGCGCCGATCGTGAAGGCGCCGCTTTCGACGTTGTACGCGGCGCTCATTGTCACGCTCTCGGGTGCCGCTACACTGACACCAATGCGGGGAACGGTGACTCCCTGGTCAACAGTGTAGGCTACATCGCCGTCCAAGGTAAGGAGATTCTCCAACTTTTCGGAGAACGCCAGCGGGCGCACGCCAATGCCGATACGCCCCGATATCTGTGGAGCGCTGGTGCCGCTCACCACGAGGCCGAGGGAGACGTAGTCCACGGGACGGTAGAGGACGCCGGCGCGGTAGGATACCTGCTCAAAGCTCAGGTTCTCGATGCCCGCTGCCCCGCCAATGAATACGTTCCGGCCCGCTTCCATCCCGAAGCCGAGGTCGTGCCAATTGCTGCCACCGCGTCGGCGAAAGGCGTAGCTCGATCCAAGCCCGGTCGTGTAGAAGCTCAGGCCGTCGAGGCCCTCTACAAATGTTGCCGGCTGTGCTGCCGCCGTGACCGGATAGGAGTAGGAGAGGGCCACACCGTCGGCGTTTCCCACGCCGATCGCGGCTGGATTCGTGAGGACCGCAGCGTATCCATCGCCCGTCGCGACGGATGAACCCGGTTCCTGAGCCCCCGTCAAGGTGGCGCCGCCAATATAGAACGCTATGAAGAGAAGGAGTGTGCGTCGCATGCTGGAAAACATACCGCCGGAGATCCCGGATGGCGAAGCGGGAAACCTGAAATTTCACACCTCGGGGCTACTAAGTCCCTATACCTGGACGCTTTC
>CAYPTH010000062.1:15998-18557 GCA_964413635.1 uncultured Spirochaetaceae bacterium | reverse complement strand
GCGCGGCTCAGGAGTGGCGGAGGCACGGTTCTCGCCACTGCCATGGAGGAAGCCATGACGGTGCTGAAGGACGTCGAGGCGTCCACGAAGCACGTCATCGTCCTGTCCGACGGCCTGACGCGAGACGCCGACTTCCGCGGCCTTTCACGCTCCCTGGCCGAAGAGGGCATTACGGTCTCGACGGTTTCCATCGGGAGCGACGCGAACAAGCGGCTCATGCGGATGATCTCGACGGAAGGGGGCGGACGCTACTACCACACCGATGACCTGTCTCGAATTCCGCGCATCTTCACCGAAGAGACGAGCATTGTCGCCCGCAACGTGGTAGTTGAGGAGGCCTTCTTCCCCACCAGCAAGGCAGAAGACCCGCTCCTCTCCGGCATTCCCCGGGATCGCCTCCCCGCCCTCGACGGCTTCGTCATGACCTATCCGAAGGACAGCGCGAGACAGCTCATGGACGCCTCGCAGGGTCACCCGCTCCTGGCGACGTGGCAGTACGGGCTCGGCCGCGCCGCCGCCTTCACGTCGAGCATTGACGGAAGGTGGGGAGCGACGTGGGCCGACTGGGAGCTCCTTCCGCGCTTCGCCGGGCAACTCGTGAACTGGGTGCAGCGGCCCGCCTACGCCGGCGCGGTGAGCGCTAGGGTAGCTCGCTCCGGAACGACCGGAAACGTGCAGGTGGAGGTGACGGACGGCGACTCGCGCTACGTCAACGGCGCAATCGTAACGGCGGCTCTTGCCCGTCCCGACGGCCGCGATCAACAGATCCAACTTACCCAAGTGGGACCCGGACGTTACACCGGGAAGGTCGACTTGGCTGACGCCGGAGTACACGTACTCAGCGTTGCCGGAAGTACAGCGTCAACCACCGGCACCGAAGCAGCCGCGGGCGAGGCACCAGGCCGCATTGGTCCAGCCGTCTTCCCCGTCTCGGTTCCCTACCCGCGCGAGTACGCGGATCTGGAACCGAGACCGGAGTTCCTCGAAGCGCTGGCGCAGCTCGGCGGCGGGGTGGCCGTGCCGGTGACGCAGGAGCGCTTCCCCCATCACGACCTGCCTCGCGTCCGCAGCGAGGCCGCCGAGCCACGACAGATGTGGCAGCCCCTGGTGATCCTCGCCGCCCTACTCTTTGTGAGTGAGATTGTCGTTCGGATTGTCCGGCGGCGTGGCGCGCCGATCGCGCGCTAGATCACCAAGGCTTCCAGCATCTCCCGCGCTTCGCTCAATTCATCCTCGTTCAGGGTGTGTGGCATACCCGGGTAGATTCGTTCGGTGACGACTGCGTCCATTCCGCGGAGCGCCTCCGCCGTCTCGAGAACGCGCGTCTTGGGGACGTGGAAGTCAATGTCGCTACAGCCGAGGAAAACCGGGGTTCCCTCCAAGGACCCCTCGTGCCGCCGCAAGCGCCCCTGGGGGCCGATGAGGCCGCCGGAGAACGCTGCGACACCGCCGAAGCGGCGCGGATAGCGAGCGACGTACTCCAACACGAGGCACGCTCCTTGGCTGAAGCCCGCAAGCACTACCCGATCGGCGGGAAGGCCGGAGTCGTCCAGCGCCTGGAGAATCTTCGAGGTAAGCCAAAACGCGGAGGAGATGTGGGGTTCGTTTTCGGCGTAGGCGGCGAGGCAGTTCTTGGGAAACCATGAGCGCCCCGCAGCCTCAGGCGCCAGATAGGCGACCTCGGGGTTGTCGAATTGTTCCCAGAGCTCAATGATGTCGTCCGCACTCGATGCACGGTCGTGAAACAGCACCACGGCCGCCTTCGCGTGCTCGAGAGGCATGCCCGCTTGGCGAATTGGCTGTCCGGCATGAGGTTTCATTCCCTCGCTCCATCCTTCCGGAATCCGAGAAGGATCTGCGGTGGATACGCAAAACCAACAGTCCGCAATCGGTGAGTGAGGCGAGATGCCTCCTTCCGCACCGCCGGATAGAAGGAGAGGTCCCGGGCAAGCTCGGCGTAGTCCTCGACGAACTCAACTCGCTCATCCACCCGATCCGCCGCAGCGCCGTCGTCATCCCGGGGCACGTACTCGCGACGCCCCACGATTTCGACCGGGAGCGTCTGCATGAAGTCATCTAGCTCAGCCCGGGTGTAGGTCGGTCGGTGACTGACCCCGTAGGCGCGGTCGATCCACGCTTTGAAGTGGTGTACATCGCGCGCGATCTCCTGCGCTTCGGAGAGCCCGTCGCTCACCATCTCGTGAACGAGAAGAGCTCCACTCGGGCGCAAGACGCGCACCATTTCGGTCAGGCCGCTTGCGACGTTGGCAAGGTGGTGGAGACCGTTCGATATGGACACCAGATCAAATGCAGCATCGGAATAGCGAATATCCCGGGCATCTCCGAGGAGGAAGTGGATGGGAAGCTCCCGTCCCACGTAGGCGTCGGCAAAGCGGTCTTCCGCCTCTTCGAGAAGCTTCGCATCGATATCCATCCCCACCAGGTGATCGTAGGAACCGAGCACTTCGTGGAGAATCTGAGTGAAGCTTCCGTCCCCACAGGCCAGATCCAGGACGCGAGCGGAGCCATCGTCGTCGCGCCCGCGGCGACGCCCGCGGC
>CAYPTH010000062.1:0-15898 GCA_964413635.1 uncultured Spirochaetaceae bacterium | reverse complement strand
CGCCCGCGGCGACGCCCGCGGCCGTCCGTGCCGGGCCCGGTCACACCGGACCGCGTGAGCAGATCCGCGACGTGACCGCGCAGCTGCTCATTCATCCAGCACCTCCCGCGGGAGGCGGCTGACAATGCCGTGAATGAATGCCCCGACGTCCATCCCGGGATCGAGCTTCCCGCTCAACGCGCGCTTCCAGGCCTTCGCGCCGGGTCGGTCCGCAAAGAGCCCGAGCATGTGACGGAGCACCACCCGAGGGTGGCGACCGCGCGCCTGAACAGCCTCGATATAGGGAATCATCTCTTCGATGACACGGCGACGCGTCGGCGTGTCCGCGCGCCGGCCGGGATCGCGCCGGGCGCGGGACGCAGCGGTGGCTCCCGCGGCACCGTAGAGCGCTTCATCCACATCCCGGAGCCAAAACGGACGCTCGTAGGCTGCACGGCCCACCATGACGCCGTCTACCCGCTGCAAATGGTGTCGCACTGCGTCCACCCCCGCAATGTGGCCGTTGATCTCAATGGGGATCTCAGGAAACTCTTCCTTCAGTCGATACACATCGTCGTAGCGCAGCGGAGGAATGGAGCGGTTCTCTTTCGGATTCAGGCCATTCAATACGGCTATCCGCGCGTGCACAATGAAGCGGTCGGCCCCGGCCGAAGCAACGGTCCGCACGAAGTCCGCCATTTCCTCGTAGCTCTCCCGGCCGTCAATGCCAATACGGTGCTTCACGGTGACCGGCCGCGAGGTTGCGCCCTTCATTGCGTCAACAATCCGGGCTACGCGCTCCGGATCGGCCATGAGACAGGCGCCGAAGGAGCCGCTCTGTACGCGATCGCTGGGGCATCCAACGTTGAGATCAAACTCATCGTATCCGTAGGCCTCGGCAATGCCCACGCTTTCGGCGCACGCCGCCGGATCGTCTCCACCGATCTGCAGGGCCACCGGATTCTCCGCAGGGTCGAAGCCGAGCAGCCAATCGCGGTCGCCGTGAATAATGGCGCCCGTCGTGATCATTTCCGTGTAGAGAAGAGCGTACTTGGTGAGGCGGCGCGCGAAGTAGCGATAATGACGGTCGGTCCACTCCATCATGGGAGCCACGCTGACCAGCCATGAAGGTGGCGTTTCGGTCACGGGACCGGGATCTGAGTTGGAGTGGATAAGAGGTGTCGCCTGACTCATGGCGTATTCTTTGTGCGACGGCGGAACGGCCTTTGCCCTGATCAGGGCGACAGGCTCAGGACTCGCCGGCTAGCTTTCCTCGAGCTTCAGCAAGGGCTTCCCGATAGCGAGCGAGCAGTGCCGGATTGGCATTCGTAAGCGCATCCACTACCTTCTCGGTCCAATCAAGGTATTCAATGCGACGCTCCCGAGTCCAGTCGACCGGAGGCGCTTCCGCAATATCCTGCACATTGCTGAGCTTGTCTGCAACCTTGATCTGAGTTGCCTCTACACTCACACTCGGAGCGTGGACGATCTGACGCCGCTTCCGCTCCGCCTTGGGCAAGGACTTGTCATCCGTGACCTCGAGAACCAGATCGGCAATTGGGTCGCCGAACTCTTCCCGCAACTCCTCCTCGGTCGTGCGGGTATCCTCGATCGTGTCATGGAGAAGCGCCGCGGCCAGCACGTTCACGTCCTCAATACCGCCAAATTCGACAAGGTACCGTGCGACGCGCAGCGGGTGGTTCACGTAGGGAACGTCCTGCTCGCCCTTGCGACGCTGCGCGGCGTGACGTTCGGCGCTAAAATCGCCGGCCTTCAATAGCAGGGCGATACCGCTTAGCTTTGATTTGGATCGATGGCTGCCCTTCCCGCTCATGGCTCGAGAATCACCTTTCCCGTGGTGTGACGACCCTCGAGACGCTCGTGCGCCGTGGCGGCCTGCGACAGGGGATGACGCTCGCCAATGCGGACGCGCAGCCGCTCAGCGCCGACCCACGCAAGGACCTCCCCAGCTCGATGCTGCAGCTCCTCGTCCTCGGCTACGTAGTGCATAAGAGATGGGCGCGTGAAGAACAGCGAGCCCTTCCGGGCAAAAATACCCGGATCAATAGGCTCGATCTTCCCGCTCGACTGCCCAAAGGAGACGAGCATTCCCCGCCGACGCAGGCAGTCCATGCTGTGCATGATTGTGCTCCGGCCGACCGAGTCGTAGACGACGTCCACGCCGGCGCCGTGCGTCTCATCTCGAACAATCTCGGCGAAGTCCTCTTCAGTATATCGGATGACGCGGTCACACCCCGCCTCGGTGGCAAGCCGCGCTTTCTCCGCGGTCGACACAGTGCCAAAGACAAAGGCACCCTTCATCTTTGCGATTTGGGTAAGAAGCAGCCCCACGCCCCCTGCGGCGGCGTGGACAAGAATCCGCGTGCTCGGATCTATTGGATAGGTGTCCGTGGCAAGGTAGTGGGCAGTCATACCCTGCAGCATCAGCGCCCCGGCGAGATCCGTGCCGACGTCTTCGGGGAGCTTTACCAGGCGGTGCAGCGGCACCTGTACGTACTCCGCGTAAGAGCCAATCGCGTCGGACCACGCCACGCGATCGCCCACGGAGAGGACGTGAGGTTCGACATGGCTCCGCGCGTCTTCGTCCGCCCCGAGAGCCTCAATGACACCCGCTCCTTCCAATCCCGGGGTAAAGGGGAGCTCCACGGGATAAAGGCCCGTACGGTGATACGTGTCTATGAAGTTGACGCCGATAGCCTCAACTCGCACCAGCGCGGAGCCGGCCCTCGGCCGCGGAGTCTCGACGCTTTCAAGACGAAGCACATCCGGCCCACCAAGGGAACGAACGATGACGGCATTCATGACCTGATCATACTTGGCGCACACACCTTCGTCAAAAGCTCCCGCTCCGCGAGGATCTTCCCCGCCCCCAGGCACAGCTCCCCGTCGTAGAAGACGGAGAATTGACCTGGAGCAACGCCGCGGTCGGCCTCTTCCATGGTGACGGAGACAGCCATTTCCTCCCCGCCGCGGGCCCCCGCTCGGGGCACGGCCGTCGGCTCAATGCGCGCACCGACGAGCTCGGGACCGTGACGGAGCTTCACCTGTACGGCTCCCGTGCCGGGAGCGCCACCGATCCAGTGCAGCTCACCGGCCAGGAACTCACGACGCGCCTGAGCGACAACGTTTGACCGGTGCGACACGTATACGACGTTCGCATGGATGTCCTTGGCGACGACATACCACGGTCCGTTGCCCAGTCCAAGCCCCTGCCGCTGACCGATGGTGTGAAACCAGTATCCCCGGTGCTCTCCGAGGATCTCACCGGTCTCACGCTCTACAATGGCGCCACGCTCCTCGCCCAGGTAGTGACGGACGAAGTCGGGATACTTCAGCTTTCCGAGAAAGCAAATGCCTTGGCTGTCCTTTCGATTCATGGGAGCCAAACCTGTCTCATGCGCGAGGCTTCGAACCTCGGCCTTCGTCAGGTCACCGACCGGAAAGAGCACTCGCGAGAGCTGCTCCTGTGTGAGGTGGGAGAGAAAGTAGGTCTGGTCCTTCACCGGGTCTGCGGCTCGGAGAAGCCGGAACTCCCCACCCCGGGAGTCGACCTGCGCGTAGTGGCCGGTCGCAATGAGGTCGACATCATCCGCAACGGCGTCGTAGAACGCGCCGAATTTGATGCGAGCATTGCAGAAAATGTCGGGGCTCGGCGTGCGGCCGGCCTTCAATTCGCCGAGGGCGTAGGAGACGACGCGGTCATGGTACTCGAGCTGTAGCGGCACGATTTCGAGGGGCACGTCGAGATCGCGGCAGACCGCCCGGGCGTAGGCGAGGTCCTCTTCCCACGGACACTGCCCGAGATAGGACATCTCGTCCTCGAGCCAGATCTTGAGGTAAAACGCGCGGATATCGTCGTATCCCTGTCGGCGAAGCCGCACGAGGGCGGTTGCGCTATCAACTCCCCCCGACAGCAAGACGGCAACTCTCATACCGATATATATTTAAAGGTATCCGCTCACAATATCAATGTGTACATTGTGGGGCAGAATTTATTTTAGGACGAAGTAGACAAAGGGGTTCACACTACATGGCAGAAAAATCCGTCGGAATCAGTGACCTTTCACTCTACGTCCCCGCGCCGGAAATCAAGCTTGCCGACCTCCTGGAGTATCGGGTGGCGCAACGCCCCGATCTGGAGCGGCGCCTCCGACGCGCGGCGGAATCGACCGGGCAGTTGTCCATCCGGTACCCGGAGATGTGGCAGGACCCGGCGACGCTCAGCGCGCAAGCTGTGCACTCATTGGCATCCCAAGGACAGGACCTCGATCGACTTCGCTATCTTGCCGTTGGAACCGAGACAGGCGTTGATCACTCCAAGCCCATAGCGGCGTACGTACAAGGCATGATGCAGCAGAGCGATGTTTCCATTCCCGACAACATCTCAACCTTCCAGGTTCAGCACGCCTGTGCGGGAGGGACCATCGCGCTGTTGAGCGTCGGCGCTCTTTTGCGAACCGCGGCGCGTGGCGGCGAGCAAGGTCTCGTCATCTGCAGCGATGTCGCACGGTACGAGGTGCCCTCCACGGCGGAAATCACCCAGGGCGCCGGCGCCGTGGGTATGCTCGTTGAGACAAATCCAAAGCTTCTCGAGTTGGACATCTCCACACAGGGCTACGCTTCACAAGATGTGGACGACTTCTTCCGGCCCCTCGGCTCCACCATCGCCAAGGTGAAGGGTGGCTACTCGGTACAATGCTACAATGAGGCGTTCGAGGCGGCATTCATGGACCATGCCACGAGACTGGGAGCCGATCCGAAGGAGTTGCTCCTCTCTAGCGACTTCTTTGTGCTGCACGTCCCCTTCTACCGAATGGCGATCACCGCCATGCACAAGCTGGTCCATCGCTACACTGACTACGACAGCGACACTATAGACGCCTTTCTCAATGAGCGCGGTTTTGACGCCTCGATACAGCCGACGCGGCACATCGGCAACATATATTCCGGGTCGGCGTACATGGCGCTGTACTTTCTCCTGAAGCAGCAATACGAGAAACTCGGCGACAAGATCGTCGGAAAGCGACTGCTCCTCGGTTCCTACGGATCCGGTAATACCATGGTGGTCTTCTCCGCCAAGGTCGCCGAAGGCGCACCGGGTGTCATCCGGAATTGGGATATGGAAGGCGTAGTAAACGGGAAGCGTGAGGCGGATTTTGCCACCTACGAACAGTTTCTCGAGGCTCCCTTGGACCGTGAAGAGTACGCCAGACGAGTAGAGTCCGCTCGGGTTCCAGCGAACATGTTTTACCTCCAGGGAATACGCGAAGACGGATACCGTGAGTATGTCTTCAAGAACTCATAGTCGCTCGCCCATCGACAACGCCGATCTGAGCACGCGAAAGGCGCAGCACCTCGAGATCTGCGTCGGTGAGGGGGAGTACGGCGTAGAGTCCGGTACAACCGGCTTCGAGCACCTCTCCTTCGTTCATCGGGCACTTCCGGAAATCGCCATGGAGGAAGTGGACACCGGTGTCGACTTCCTCGGCTATCGCTCCCGGCTTCCATTGTTTATTTCCTCTATGACCGGCGGCTCCGCCGAAGGCTACCAGGTGAACAAGCAACTCGCCCAGGCGGCGCAGGAGGCCGGAATCCCCGTCGGCATGGGTTCAATCCGTATTCTTTTTCGAAAACCGGAGGTCCTCGACCACTTTCGCCTGAAGGAGGTGGCGCCGGATGTCCCGGTCTTCGCCAACATTGGAGCGGTGCAGCTACGGGACATGGATCACGCCGAAATCATTGAGATGGTGGAACGTCTTGAAGTAGACGCGCTTGCCGTCCATCTCAATCCCGGGCAGGAGCTCTTTCAACCGGACGGTGACCGCGACTTTCGCGGCGTCTTAGACGGGATATCTCGATTTCGAGACCGCTTACGGATTCCCATGCTGGTCAAAGAAACCGGCTTCGGTATCGCGCCGTCGCTAATCCGCGAGCTTCTGAACCGCGGGGCCGACTACGTGAACGTTGCCGGTTCCGGCGGAACAAACTGGGTCCGCGTCGAGTCGCACCGGCTCCCGGAAGACACCCGAGACGCGGCGGAGGAGTTCAACGCCTGGGGACTACCGACCGCCGTGGTCCTTGCCGCACTCGAGGGAAACACCGACCGCGTACTGGCCTCCGGTGGCTTGAGAAGCGGCCTGGACCTGGCCAAGGCGACAGCCTTAGGTGCACGCCTTTCCGGTTTCGCCCTGCCGCTGGTGCGTACCGTCACCGAGCGGGGCGTAGAAGGGGTGCTCTCCTACATTCAGCGCCTAGAGACCGTTCTCCGGAACGTCATGATGCTGACCGGATCTCGCACCCTTCAGGATCTCCGGCAACGACAGCTCATGCGCACGCGCAGCTTCGCGGATAGCGTTGCCGAGCTACAGCGCGCAGACGGATCGGACGCTTCCAGCCTCGTGCAGACGACCCCCGCTCCCCCGCCGGAGGATCAGGCATGACCCGGAGCTTCCGGAAACTCGCCATCCATGATCGAGCAGCGGCTATTGGAGCGGAAGCGGGGCTGTCGGAGGATCAGCGGAGGTGCATATTCAGTGAAGAGAACCTGGATCTCGCGAACGTCATGGTTGAGTCCGCCTTCGGCACCTTTCCCGAACCGCTGGGCTTGGTTGCGGGAGCACGTGTAGACGGCAGATCGTACAACGTTCCCATGGCCACGGAAGAGCCCTCCGTGATTGCTGCAGCCGGCTTTGCATGCAGGGTGATTGCAAAGAACGGAGGATTCTCGACGGAGGCGGATGACCCGGTCATGGCGACACAACTGCTGGTTGAGGGTGCTGCCGAAGAGGCGCCGGGCCGACTGGCCGCCCGCAGGGACGAGATCGAGACGGAAGCTCGCCCCGTCCTGGCTTCAATGGAGACACGCGGCGGCGGCTTCCGCGAACTGGAAACGCGTTGGATCAATGTGGATGGCCATGGACGCCTGCTGGTCGTGGAGATCCACGTTGATGTGCGAGACGCCATGGGAGCCAACGTTCTGAATACCGCGGCGGAGCGCATCCGTCCCCTTGTTGCCGAGATCACCGGCGGAACCACCCTCATGGCGATCCTTACGAACGCCGGCCGCCGACGCACAGTGCGAACCTCGTTTCGCCTGCCCGTGGCGCAGCTCGCCCGCGGCGGCCTCGACGGGGAAGAGGTCGCTCGGCGGCTCGAGATTGCCGCGGGCTTCGCTGATGCAGATGAGAACCGTGCCGTCACCCACAACAAGGGGATCATGAACGGCATAACGGCGGTCACGCTGGCGACCGGCAACGACACCCGCGCCGTCGAGGCCGCCGCCCACGCCTACGCCTCCCGGAGCGGCCGCTACCGCTCCCTGAGCAGCTTCACCCGGCAGGGGGACGAGCTGGTCGGCGCCCTGGAGCTTCCGCTGGCCCTCGGCACCGTGGGCGGCGCGGTCAGCTTCCACCCGGCGGCTCAGGCCGCACTGCGCATTCTCGGCAACCCGCACGCCCAGGAGCTAGCTCGCGTGGTTGCTTCGGTGGGCTTGGCGCAAAACCTCGCCGCCATATGGGCGCTCGTGACGGAGGGAATCCAGCAGGGGCACATGCGGCTCCACGCTCGCCGAGTAGCGTGGAAGGCGGGCGCCCGGGGTTCACAGATCGACGAGCTCGCCGCCATGCTCCATCGAGACGGCATCTTCAGTACGGATGAGGCTCAGGCACTCCTTCGCAGCGCGATTATTGGAGCGCCCCATGGGGAATAACGGTGACCACGAAGCGCCGTCACCGGTGACGGTGGAGGCCTTCGCCAATCTTGCCCTGGTGAAGTACTGGGGCAAGGCGGATGCCGTGCGGAACCTGCCCGCGACGCCGAGCGTCGGCGTCAACCTGGGCGAGCTCACGGTCAAGACAACAATCTCGGGAACCCCCGACCTCAAGCGTACGGTTGTTCGCGTAAACGGCCGGGAGCAAGACCTCGAGCGATACGCCGCCTTTTTCGCCTCATTCCGGGAAGCGTCCGGTTATACCGGCGGAATCGTGGCGGAGAGCACCGCGTCTTTCCCGCAGAGTGCGGGACTGGCGAGCTCGGCAGCGGGCTTCGCCGCGCTGTCGCTTGGATGCCTTGAGTACGCTCGGACCGGCGGCTCGCCGCCACTTCCGGCCGAAGCAATTTCCGCCCTGGCACGGGTTGGCTCGGGCTCGGCAGCCCGGGCGGTGATCGGTGGCTTCTCACTCCTCCCTGCCGGGGGGATGCATGCAACGCAGCTGATGTCCGCGGCCGCCTGGCCCGATTTTCGAATTGTCGTCGCAACCGTGACGGATCACGCAAAGAAGATCACCTCCCGGGAGGCAATGGAACGCACCCGAGAGACATCTCCCTACTACGGCGCCTGGACTGAGGACGCGCAGCGTATCGGCAATGAGACGATCTCCGCCGTCGAGCGCCGCGACATCGAAGCCCTCGGCGAGCTCATGCGACTCAGCTATTTGAGGATGCACGCCTCAATGCTTGCGGCGAGTCCGCCGGTTCGGTACTGGAAGTCGAAGTCTCTTGATGTACTCGACGCCTGTGAGGAGCTGCGGCGGCGCGGCATTGCCGCCTACGAGACGATGGATGCGGGACCGCAGGTGAAGATCGCCACCACGGCGGCGGACGTGGAGCAGGTCCGAGAGACGATTGCCGCCGTCGGACTCGCGACAGAGCCGCTGGTCTGCACGGTTGCCGACGCGCCGAGGGTGATTGGGTCCGCCCAGGGAGGGCCGGCGTGAAGAGCGTGACCGTCCCGGGCAATCTACTCATCACCGGGGAGTACGTAATTGTGGAGGAAGGTGGCATCGGTCTCTCCTGCGCAATCGCACCACGGGTCCTCGCCTGGCTGGAAGAGGGTTCGGAGCTCCACGTGGAGGGACGAACCCGCAACAGCGTGATGGAGTGGCGGGAGGAGAACGCCGGTGCGCGTCGGGGCTCGTCTTCGCTCTTCGATGCGGTGCTCCCCTTCTTGCTGGACCACAATCGGATACGGCGCCGCGGGCGCGTGGTCATCGATTCAACAGCGTTCTTCGGGCCGGACGGTCGAAAACTCGGGTTTGGTTCGAGCGCGGCGGTAACATTGGCGCTCACGAGCCTGCTCTGTGCAGAGCCCCAAACGCCGACGAACGACATCCTATCTCTTGCCTTGGACGCTCATCGGCATCTCCAGGGCGGTCGAGGAAGCGGCTACGACGTGGTGACCTCGCTCTACGGTGGGGTGGGCGTGTTCACCGGCGGGGCTCGTCCTTCGTGGACCCCTTCAGACGGCTGGTGGCTGCGGGATGGAGCCCTCGTGGTAAATCGGGAACACAGCAGCACCCCCCGTGCGGTCTCCCGTCACGCCGACTGGCGCGAGGAGAACCCCGAAAGATGGGAGCAATTGCGCCGAAAGAGCCGGGATGCCACGGAAGCGCTCGCCGGTGCGAGAAACTGGAAGGAAGTCGAGCGCGCCTTTGCCCGCGCCCGTGACGCGGGGCGAGAGATCGGCGCGGCAATCGAAGTCTCGGCGTGTACCGAGGACACCTTCGAAGGGGGACGGCTGCCCGCGGAGCGGATGTGCAAAGCGGTTGGGGCCGGATCGGAGCTCGCCCTCTGCCTCCGCGAGCCGAAGGACGAGCACAACGCTTCGCAAGACGGTAACGCAGCCGTCCTTCCGCTAATCGTCGAACAGGAGGGGCTCATATGGGAGTGAAAGGTTCCGGCCACGCAAAGCTACTCCTCTTTGGCGAACACGCCGCCGTATACGGGTACCCGGCTCTGGGAATTGCCCTGCCGGAAACGGTAGAGCTGGAGATCGAGCGGGCCGACGAGTGGAGCTTGGCAAACGTGCCCACGAGGTTCCACGCGATCGTGGAGCCGGTACTGGAACATCTCGACGCACACCTCCACGAACGCTACGGTGCAGATGCGGTTGTCCTTGCCAAGGGAGCGGTGTGGTTTCACCAAATCGTCCCGATGAGCCTGGGCTTTGGATCCTCCGCAGCGCTCTCCGTTGCCCTTGCGCGGGCGACGCTTGGCGCAGTACCGGCGGTTCAGCGCCGATCCAAGGTTAATCGGGATATGGAGGTATGGGCACTGGCAAATGAGCTGGAACGCCTCTTTCACGGTAGTCCCTCCGGCATCGACACCGGCTTGGCGACCCTGGGGGGCGCCCAGGCGTTCCGCTTTGATAAGCCGGGACTGCCCCAGGCATCCGCACTCCCCCTCCCGCCCGGTGTAATCGTTGCCGGGGCTACGCCCCGTGACTCCAATACGAAGACGCTCGTACAAGACCTGAAGCGGCGAGTTGAGCAGCGGGAAGCGGGGGTCATCGACGAGCTCGCTGAGCTCGGAAAGATTGCCGACGACGCAGCGAAGCTGATCCGAGCGGAAGGTGCCGGGGACACGCCGGCGAAACTCGGAATTCTCGCGGGCCGCGCCCATGAGCTCCTCCGGGACCTCGGCCTCTCCACACACCTTACCGAGCGCTGCCTGGAAATCGCCGGGAATACCGGTGCCCTCGGTGGAAAGATCAGCGGCGCAGGCGGGGGTGGGGCGTTCTTTGCCATCTTTCGCGACGCCGAAGCCGCCCTCGAGACCGCCGGAGAGCTACGCGAGCTCCTATCCGGCATCGATAGAGATCTACCGGTTCGCGTCATTCGCGCCGAAGAAACGGGCTTGCAGCTGCTCGAAGCAGCCGGCTGACGCTCTAAACATGCAGCCTGCGGCGAAAATCGATGTGCTTGCTGAGATAGAAGTGGATGTAAAACATGAGCCCGGCGACGGGAAGCGTAGCTACCGCAACAATCAGTGACCAGTCGAGATAGATGGGTTTCGGAAGATAGGCCTCAACCACCGTCTCCGTGATAACGCAGACAAGTGCGGCGCCGGCGATGATATAGCCGGCGAGGTTGGCCCCTTTCCGTTTGGCCCGGGCGGCCAGTAGCCAAATGGCCAGTGCCACCACGACCACCGCCCCGATCAGCGGCAGCCCGAGGGGTACAAACCACTCGAATCCCCCCGTGATCAAGTCGAGCGCCGCCAGATAGGCGGCCGAGGCGCCAAGGTCAATCGCGAAGATTGCCATGGCTCGCCGCGGCAGAAGCAGAGGTGTCACGGAGTACGTCCACACGGCGATCAGAGACGCGACAACATAACCGGACCAGGTCATATGTTGTCCGGACAGCACGTCCGTAACCAACACGACCACCAGAGGTGTGGCCAACACGGTCGTCACAATTTGGAAGGCAATCATCCGCCCAACGCGAAATCGCTCACTTCGGTCTTCCGGATGCTCCCGGTCGTCCCGGGGATACTCGGGGAGCTCAGGCTTAGCTCCCATGCCGGCCCGGCCGGCACCGTTTTCGTCAAGGCGTTGTATTGGTGCCTCGCAGAGAGGACAGAAGTCGGTGTAGTCATCGACCTCTACTCCGCAGCGTGAGCAATAGGGCATGGTGCCTTCTCCTTTCTCATCATACCGTCCATCAATCCGTCGGTGGCCGCATGAGGCGATCATCGTTCGAGATGATCCGCGCCCTGATACCGAGACGCCGAAGGCGGCGGAAGAATGTGCGCTCGACAATACGGGACTCGGTCATCTTTCCGAAGGAGATCGTCATGGCGTCGCCGTAGGAGATCACGGCGCAGTTGATCTTTGTATCCCGGCTGGGAATCGGCAGGAACTCGAAATGGGAAATCCCGTCCCGGACTTCCTCCGGCATATCGACCCGTCCGAGGTTGGAGAGACTTCCGGTGTTCGATTGTTCACCATAACGTTTATGCGCGTATGAGAGCGCAAGGTCCTTGGCGCCCCGGGGGATGAGGCGCATGATCATTCTCGACTCGGGTCGAACGTTTCGCGATACATACCGGCTCAGATTCTTGGCCGTCGTCTGCAAGCGCATGGAGTGGTATGCCAGATCGGTGAGCTCTTCGAAGCTGTACTCCCCCAGTCGAAGATCTATCTCAGGCTCCACGAAGACAAAGAAATTGCGCGTGGTAAGCGCATTATACACGGGTCGCAGATTCACCGGCACAAGCACACGAATGGGCCGCTGAACCGCGGGTTGCTCACTCGACGACAGCTCCGCGAAGACGTCCTGGTAGGTCGCGAAGAGTTGGGCGAGCAGATAGTCGGTAATGCTCACGCCGAAGCGCTTTGCCTGATCGCGTACGGACGCGGCGGAAAGCACGCCGGAGGTTATATAGTAGGCGCCGCGCACGGAGATCGGGAGCGGTAGATGGGAAGCTCGTGGTCGCGCCTGGGCGTCCGGAACCCGCGGATCGAAGGCTCGTAGGAAGCCGTCCTCGAGCTCGGTTGGGTTGGGACTCTCTCCCGGCCGCTGAAGATCCCCCCAATCACTGACATGGTGCCCACGGCGGTTCAGATACTCGCCTAACAGGGCGCGCAGGAATGAAAGGGCGCCGAATCCGTCGGTGACCATGTGTGACACCTCGAGAGCCACCCGGCGGCCGTGCGCCTTTACCCGGAAGGGAAAGACTCCGGTCCCGCCGGTGGGGCGCCACATACTGGGGTACCGGGTCTCCGGGTGTACGAGGGGCCGACGGTCGTTCTCTTCCAAGTAGTACCAGAAGAGCCCTTTCTTTAGATGAACGCGAAAGACAGGGAAGCGAGGAAGGAGCGCCTCCAGGGCGTCCTGAAGATGCCTGACGTGCACCGGCTGGGATAGAACGGCGGCAATACGGAAGACCGTCGTGAAGTGGCTGGACAGTGCGGGCGGAAAGATCTTTGCCGCGTTGTCGAGGGGAAACCAGGAAGCACCGACATCTTGCATGGTAGTCGCCGCAGCTGACTCTACCGGTGCGATGGGGAATGTGGCAAGATGGGTAACACGTATGACGCGTCTACGGATCCTGTTTCTCGAAAGTTTTTTCGGCGGCTCGCACCAGGCATTCGCTGAAGGCTTTGCAAGCCGCAGTCACCATGAGGTGCATCTCCATACGCTTCCGGGAAAGGAGTGGCGCCGGCGGCAACGTCTTGCCGGCGCCGCCTTCGCCGAGATGGTTCGCGGTGCCGCTCGCTATGACGCGGTTCTAGCCACCGACCTCATGAGCCTATCCGACTTCCGCTCCCTTTCCGGCATTTCCCTGCCGACGCTGCTCTACATGCACGAGACGCAGTGCACCTACCCGCTTCCGAAGGGAGGCAGTCACGGCGATGAAACCGTCTTCTTCGATGTAAAGAACTGTCTCCTTGCCGACCGCGTTGTCTTCAACTCGGCCTTTCATCGAGACGCATTTCTGACAGCAACTGCGCCTCGCGTGACCGCCGCCACGGAAGTCAACGGCACGGAGTGGCTTCGTTCGATCGAAGAGCGATCCACCGTCGTGTACCCCGGTGTCGATGTTGCAGCCATTCGAAACGTTGCGGACAGGATCAGCACCGAAGCTACGGCGGGCTCCGGGCGCAGTACATCCTATCCCCGCCCCGACAGCGGCAGCCGCCCTGCGAATATCGTGTGGAATCACCGGTGGGAGTACGATAAGAACCCTCCCGCCTTCTTTCGCGCCGTGGACGCCCTTGCACAAGAGGGGCTCGAGTTCACGGTAAGCCTCCTAGGCGAGAGTTTTCAGGAGCACCCAAAGGACTTCGAGGCCGCTCGGGAGCGCTTAGGGAGTCGAGTCCTCCATTACGGATACGCCGAGGATCGTGCTCAGTACGTTGAGCTCCTCGCCTCAGGCGACATTGTGGTGTCGACATCGAATCAGGAGAACTTCGGCATTGCAATGGTTGAGGCAATTGCAGCCGGCTGTCGCCCTGTCTTACCGAAGCGCCTCTCGTACCCGGAGATCGTACCGCAGCGCTTCCATTCCACGTGCCTCTACCGCTCTGAGGGGAGCCTTGTGGATACCTTGCGGCGGGCGGTGAATGGTCCGCCCGAGCACGGTCGGGATCTCGGCCCGAGCGAGATGACCGCGCTCCAGGAGGCAATGATGACCTACGACTGGTCACGCATTGTCCCGCAACTCGATGCTGCGCTGGCAGAGCTCGCAGGCAACGGCCCCTCCGTGCCGGGCCCCTATTGGGCGGCGTTGAGACGCTCGAGTACCCGATAGAGCGCCTGCGTGCCCTTGCGAGAGAGTCCCTCCGCTTGGGCGGCGACGTAGAACTGCTTGGCAAGTGACAGGCCCGGAAGCGAGAGCCGCATCCGCTCAGCCTCCTCCAAAGCGATCCCCATATCCTTCACGAAGTGGTCAATGATGAAGCCGGGCTCAAAGTTGTCGGCGGTGATTCGTGGGCCGAGGTTGTTGATTGACCAGGATGCAGCGGCCCCCTGTCCGATGATGCCGATGACCTGTTCGCGGTCCAACCCCGCTCGGTGGGCGTACAGAAGTGACTCAACAACGCCCATCATGGTAGAGGCGATGAGGATCTGGTTGGCCATTTTGGTATGCTGTCCCGCCCCGGCGGGGCCGAGGAGACGGATGCTCTTTCCCATGAGCTCAAAGAGAGGCTCGACTGCATTGTAGGCGTCTTGTTCTCCGCCAACCATGATCGAGAGCGTTCCCTCCCGGGCGCCCACGTCGCCGCCGGAAACCGGCGCGTCCAGTGCCGGGCAACTCCTCTCTTTCGCCGCAGCGGCGATCTCCTGTGCCAGCTTGGGCTGCGATGTCGTCATGTCGATGAGAGTGGTGTTGTCGGCGACATGGTCGAGGATACCGTCATCGAAGTATACCTGCCGAACGTCGTCCGGGTATCCGACAATGGTAAAGACAAAGTCGGCGCCCCGAACCACATTTGGGATGGACCGCGCCACCGTCGCGCCGTCCGCCTGCAGGGCTTCCGCCTTTTCAATACTCCGATTGTAGGCCGCCACAGTGTGCCCAGCTTTGAGAAGGTGACGGCACATGCCGGCGCCCATAATACCCGTACCAATCCACGCGATATGAGACATTCCGATCTCCTTTCGCTCGTTTCGGCCTACTGTTTGTCCGTTGCGGCGGAACTCCGCACGGGAGGTGACTTTGGAAGCCGCACGAAAAGGTGCGTTCCTTCCGACTCCGACGTGGTGAACCACATGCTCCCCGAGTGAGCGCTTGTAATTAGCGAAGCCACGAAGGTACCCAGGCCGTTGCCGTCCTGTTTTCCGTAGCTCGCGTTGCGTTCGAAGAATCGATCTCGTATCTCTTCCGGCACAATACCGTAGTTGTGGATGTCAAAGAGGAACGTTTCTCCTTCGTCGGTGACATGAACCGTAACCTCCGCCCCCTCCGGCGACGCTTCGATAGCATTGCGGACGAGATTGGCAAAGAGATTCTCCAGGTACTGTGCCTCACCCGTCATCACCGACGGGGGCGACGTCTCGAGGGCCTCTTCGTCGACGCGCATGGTCACCGTTACGTTGCGCTCCGCCATGAGACCGAGCAACTGCGACTGAACCGCGAGAAGTGTCTCTTGAATCTCAACAGTCTGCGCTTCAAGTGTGAAAATACCCAGCTCCATCTTTGCGAGATCCAAGGAGCTGTCGATCATGCTCTTGAGCCGCTGACCGGACTCCCGAATTATGCGGATCAGATCCTTCTGCTCGTCGGAGAGCTCTGTTCGTCTGAGCAACTCTGAGGCGGTAAACACGCCGTTCAGGGGGTTGCGCAGATCGTGTCGGATAATCCGCTCCACCTCTCGTTGCGTGCGCTCTACCCGGAGGCGCTCTTCGATCTCCTGCTGGAGCTGCTCGTTGACCTCCCGCAGGGACTCTTCGGCTTGCCGTCGCTGAGTGATATCGATGATGAAGGTAACTTTCTTGGCCTGGCCGTCGAGGTCTGTGACCAAGGCGGCATCAGCGAGAACCGCCCTTTCCTCGCCGTCCTTCCTCAGCACACGCCACTCACCTCGCACTTCACCCGCGCCGGCAACGAAGTCGTCGTGCAACTTGGAGAGCTTGTCACGGTCCGACGGAGGAACGACAATCGTGAAGTGTTTGCC
>CAYPTH010000061.1:0-18580 GCA_964413635.1 uncultured Spirochaetaceae bacterium | reverse complement strand
AGTTCGGCCCGAGCCCCTCATCCCGGGTCTCACTGGTGGAGAGCTCGTAGCGGGGAAGGACCCGCTGGAAGATCGTCCGTCGCACCGGCAGTACCCGGTCGACCTGGTCGTTCGCGGCGTCGTAGAGCGGGTAGAAGTTCGTAAGCTTGGCCGCGTGTACCGTCGCCGTCCTTCGGGCGCCGACGTATGCCGGTGCTGCCTGACTCGAAGTTGCGACTATCGCTTCCATACCATCTAAAATAGTTGGAGATCACACGGAAGACAACGGAAAGAATCGCGGTAAGCGGTAGTGGAGCCGCGAGGTGCTCACCTTCATGTTCACCTGGGACGACTTCCTCTGGCCGCTCATCATCACGAACAGCGACGAAATGCGCACGCTTCAGCTGGGGCTGCAAATGCTTCGAGGCGAGTATACGATGAATTGGGAAATTGTCATGGCCGGCGCCGTCACGGCGTTAGCACCAGTGCTTCTCCTGTTCGTCACCGCGCAGCGCTTTTTCGTAGAGGGCATGACTATGAGTGGGACGCGGGGCTAAATAGGGGCCGCCACATATCCGGCGACGGCTCCGTAGAACCAACGATCCTTAAGGTCCACCAGGCGCCGTGCCATGGCGTCGAAGTCCTGAACTACCGTGGCGGCGAAAACCTCCCCGGAGTCAATTTCCTCGACCGCAAAGTCCGTGCCGTCGACTCCGACGACTCGCGACTCACCTCGGCCGGCGCGGTCGAAAGCCTGCGTTGCGCCGTAGGCGGGTTCGTCCCATCCGGTCCAGATACCCGCAACGCTTCCGGGCTCTGAGTAGCTGGTTAGAAGATCCTCCGTCGCACTTCGGGCAAAGTCCACCGGGCCGGGGGCCTCGATATGAATCTCGCGAATGATCTCGATGTCGCGATACTGCTCGAACGCAGCCCGCGCGCCTTTCGCCTGGGCTCGAACGCCGGGGTGCAGATCGCGCGTGAAGAGAACGATGTCCCCTTCTTCGTTTATTGCCTCGGCAAGAGACTCAGCGGCCTTGCGCCCGAGGTCCTCGTTATCCGAGGTCACGTTGAGATACACTCCCTCGGTCAGACCGGCGTCGAGGCACCTGACGGCGGCACTGTGACGATCGGAGATCGTCGCGTAACGGGGAACGGCTTCATCGTCCCGCCGAACAAGCGACCCACGAGAATCGTGTTTCAGCAGCATGCGCACTTTCCACACAAGACGATGGGTCAAAATGTTGCCTTTGGACTCTGCCACATGCGCCGGCGCGAGCGTCGAAGGCGGATCGACGAGCTCGTGGAGCCGGCCGCGCTGGAGGGCCTCTCCGAGCGATATCCCCACGAGCTTTCCGGAGGGCAGGCTTAGTGGGTCGCTCCGGCACGCGTTCTGGCCCGCTTGCCCGAGGTTATTCTCCGCGATCAACCCTTGAACAATCTGGACAGCACGCCACGCTTTCGGCTGCTCCGGGATGTGAAGACGCTCATTCGTACGGAGGGGACCATCGCCATTCTGGCGACCCATGATTGGTAGGAGGCGTTCGCGGTCTCCGATCGCATTGCGGTTATGAACAACGGCCGGGTGCTGCAGGTTGGTACGCCCCGGGAGGTCTATGAAAAACCGCAATCGCACTTCGTGGCGGAGTTCTTCGAGCCGGTGAATGAGCTGCCGCCGTCCGTACGGGAAGCCGCAGTGGTGCACGTCCGTCCCCGGGGCGTTCTGGTCTGCCGCGCGACCCACTGTCACTATTCCAACTGCCGTGCCTACCAGGGGGGCGAGCGAATCACACGAGAGTGGGCACGTTCTCACGGCCTGTGCCCCGGCGCAGCTCGACCTGGCTGACGGTGAAACCATTGTCGCCGCATGTCCGGAGTCGCTACTGTTCTACTATTCTATGCCGTGGACCCTAGATGACCGGCGGCCCTGGAGGCGCAATCACCTTCAACGGCCACGACATGTTGGGGTCGGTAACCGCCCGGTTCTTTTTCCAAGGAGAGCTCACCCCAGATCACCCGTACCACTACACCGGCGAGACGATGGATCCCACAACGCGTATCTCCGATTATGGCTTTCGCAACTACGCCCCGGAGTTGGTCCGGTTCGCCACTTTGGGTGCTACAGCTCCCCAATTTCCTTTTCGGACAGGTCGGCGATATCGGCGATATCGGCAATCGAGAAACCGCGCTTTCGCATCTTGTGGGCAGCCTCGCGGGCTTTCTGCTGCATGCCCCGTTGTTCCCCGCGTTGTTCTATCTTTTCTACTACTTCCGCCGGCATGCGTTTCACCTCCATTAATTGAGTGACTTTGTCGATGTCACTCGTCTCAAGGGATCCGCGAAACATCCGGTTTATCCGGTGGCTGAACTGTCGCGCTCAATAATCGGGTAGTACTCAAATGCTGGAATATACTTGGCCAGTATCTCCTGCGGGATCAGTTCTCTGAGGTTGATCGGCACGGTCCAGCGGCGGCTCCCGTTGTACAGTGCGACCGGGAACACCCCCGGCAACAGACCCTTGGTGCTGCTACGAAAGAGCAGGTCGTACAGCTGGAAAATGTAGAGCAACATCCGCACCGGAATAGTCTTGTCCGAGGTGGATTGGAATTCCAGCAGCTCATCACTGACAAAGCTCTTGTCTATCAGCTCGACATCGTCCACGGCCAGGCCCTGCACGAAATCTTCCTCAACAAAGCGGGTAAGAAACTGGGTCCCAGGACCCTCTCTCCTCCATAGGAAGAAGTATATGAGGTTTCATGTGTTGAAACAATTGAGGACGGCGCGTTACCCCTGTTGCATACGGAAGCATAGATATGTGTCATAGCCTTTCTCATGAAACCTTGACACGCGTGTATGATGGATTCGGTAAGGGGAGGCAGACATGACGCTGGCAGACGCTACTACCGGTAACGAGCTACTCCACCCGATTCATCCCTCAGTTCCGAATACCGTGGATCTGTTCCGGGCACTACGTCTGATCTCAGGAGATCCCGGTGTACTGGACGAGGACGATGTCAGTGATCATGTTCTACCACTATCCCGGCAACTCGGGAGCGCCGAGCATCTTGTGGTTGTGCTTGCAGACGGACTGGGCATGTCCTTGCTGGAGGGACTCGGAGAAGAGTCTCTGTTGCGGCGCTTCCTGCTCCGGGAACTACGAGCCGTATACCCGTCAACCACGGCGGTGGCGCTGACGACGATTGCCTCGGCCGTCTGGCCGTATCGTCACGGGATTACCGGCTGGTGGACGCATCTGCCGGTAATCGGTCGGACGGTTGCCATTCTCCCCTTTACCGAGCGTGGATCCGGGCGCTCCTTTCACGCCTATGCAGATTCCGCAAGCGAGATAATTCAAGTGCGGTCGGCGTGGGAATCTTCGCTCCGCGACGTGGCTATCATTATTCCTCCCCTCATCAAGCCGGGTAGCTATAACAAATGGTTTCACGAAGGAGTTCGCCGGGTGCGGCGGAAGCCGATAGCCGGAGTCGCCGGAACCGTCCGCCGCCTTGTTCGCAGCGGGAGGGGACCCACCCTTAGCTACGTCTATCTGCCCAATGTTGACCACGCCGCCCACCACCACGGTCCTCGGGCTCCGGAGACCTTGGCTGCCGTCGCAGCTGTGGAGAAGGCCGTCCAAGACATGCGTTACGGTTTACCTGCCGGTAGTCGCATCGTCGTGACGGCGGATCACGGGCACATCTCAACACCCTGGGACAAAGAGACGGTTATCGGGCCGGACCACAGCCTCATGGAGGTCCTCTCGGCGCCGCCCTCCGGAGACGTCCGGTCTATCCAGTTCTTCGTGAAGTCCGGATACCCCCGGGAGTTTCCCGACCGGTTTCATGAAGCCCTTGGAGCCGAGCGCTTCTTTCTCGTGTCCACCGACGAGCTCATCGAGACGAAGCTGCTTGGGCCGGGCGTCCCGGAAGAGGCCGTGCGGTGTCGGTGGGGCGATTTCACGGCCATTGCCCGAGATCACAACAGCTTGGAGTTCGTTCCCTCTGGCAGTGGTCCCAAAGCCTTCGTGAGTTCTCACAGCGGACTCAGTCCCGAAGAGATGCGAGTGCCCCTCATCGTTTTCTGACTGAAAGATAAAGCAATCGTAACCGAGACCCTTTGAAATGTGGCACATGGCAGTTGTCTCGCGCCGACGCAACGCGAAGTTCTGGCAGACCTTCGAGGGATACGCCTACCTGGCCCCGGCAGTGCTGGTCATTGGTACCTTTTACATTTTTCCGATCTTCTTCACCCTCTTTGTTGCTAGTCACAGCTGGCGCATCCGGCGGGGCGACTTCGTTCGTTTGCAGAACTTTCGCGAGATCTTTGGATCCTTCCTTTGGCTCGGCGTTCTTGTTGTTGCGGTCGTCGCGATCGTCGTGGGAGTGCGTCTGCTCCGACAGGGCAACGTCTATCGCCTCGGTGCCCGCAGCTCTCTCGGAGCCGCAGAATTGTCGCCGGTCCTGCTTGTCGGGGCGGGGCTACTGGCGGGGGGCCTGGCTGCTCTGATAACCGGCTTGCCGGCAATACACGAGTTAGGCGACGACGCAATGCTTGACTCTCTCCAGGTCACGGTGTGGTATGCTCTCGGAACGGTTCCCGTGCAGCTTATCGTGGGGCTCCTCATTGCCGTCCTTCTGGATCAGCGTTTTCGGGGCAAACAGTTTTTTCGCGCGGTCTACTTGCTTCCTTACATTGTCCCCGCGGTGGCCGCCGCGGCGGTATTCGAACGGCTCCTTGGTCTACGGCCGGAGAGCTTAGCAAACCAGATCGTCCTGACCTTCTCCGACGAGCCGCTTCAGTGGCTACGAGAAACCCGCGGTGTCTTTGAGATGCTCTTCGGCTGGGGGAACGGAGAATCGGCGCAGCGGGTGGCAGCCTACTGGCAGGATTGGGCACGCGGGCCAAGCCTTGCACTGGTGTCGATCATGTTCTTCAATCACTGGGTATACAGCGGCTACTACGCCCTGATCTTCGCGAACGGCCTCTCCAATATTCCCCGGAACCTGTATGAAGCCGCTGAGGTGGACGGCGCCCCAAAGCGGAGCGTCTTCTTTCGCATTATCCTGCCTCTGATATCTCCATCGACCTATTTCCTGTCGCTGCTTGGGCTCATCGGGACTTTCAAGGCCTTCGATAGCGTCTATGTACTGCGCAACCCTGCGGCTCGAGGAGCAGCAGATCCAATGAGCATCTACATTTTCTTTACCTTCTTTCGCAGACAACGCTTCGGCTATGCGGCGGCCCTTGCTCTGGTCCTCTTCGTGATCGTACTCGGACTGACCGTGGTACAAAGACGCTACATGGAGAGGCGGGTGTTTTATGGCGACTGAGCCGCATCGCCTCCGACGACGGCGCCGGCAGATCCTCCTGTACACGCTGCTCGTGGCGGGAGCATTTGTGGCGGTCATGCCCTTTCTGTATATGATCTCAAATTCCCTGAAGAGCTACGGTGAAACCGTAACCCGCGTCGCGGCAACTCCGCTGCATCCGCGCTTCTGGCCCTCTTCCTTGCGCTTCGAGAATTTCGTGATCGCCTGGAGAGATGGAGAGGGGTTGGCCCGCTACTTCGTCAACTCGGTAGTGATCGCGGGGGTTACGCTGACGGGACTCTACGCTACTACGGTCCTCGCTGCCTATGCCTTTTCGAAACTGCGCTTCCCCGGCCGGGATCTAATGTTTTCGATTCTCATTGCAACACTCATCATCCCGGAGACGGTTCTGACTATTCCGAACTTTCTTACCGTCGCCAGGCTCGGCTGGCTGGACCGGCTGCCGGCGCTGACGGTCCCCTTCATGGGCAGCGCCTTCTTCATCTTTCTGCTACGGCAGTTCTTCAATCAGATCCCCGATACGCTTCTTGAGGCAGCTACAATTGACGGCTCGGGTCACTTCGGCCAGCTGCTTCGCATTGTCATTCCGCTGTCCCGGGCTCCTCTTTTCACCGTTGGCTTTCTTGCATTCACCGGCTCCTGGAACAGCCTACAGTGGCCTCTGGTGGTGACGCAAAGCCCCCAGTGGCGACCCATTTCGGTGGGCCTTCTTCGGTTCATCTCCGAAGCGGGACCGGAAACACAGTTGCGCATGGCTGGGGCTCTCATTGCCTTGCTTCCCATCATGCTGGTGTACCTGCTTGCCCAGCGGCAGATCACCGCAGCCATCTCCCGGACGGGCATTACTGGTTAGCGAAACTCCGCGTTGCGGAGTTGGAGATACCTTTTGAAGGAGGACGATGATGAAGAGAGCAATACGCTTGCTCGCATTGATGGTGGCCATGCTTGCACTGGCCGGTGGTTTGAGCTTTGCCGCCGGTGGTCAAGAAGAGGCTGACGGAGGCACGGGGGAAACGAGCTCCCTTTCGGGAGTCGATCCCTCGGGAGTGGAGATCACGTACTGGTACCAGCACTCGCGCGACCGCGAGGAAGCCCTGCAGGAGCTGATCGCCGAGTTCAACCAGACGAACGAGTGGGGCATCCAGGTTAACGGGGAGTATGCCGGCGGATACGGCGACATCTACAACAAGATGATTACCGGCCTTGCCGGTGATTCGGTGCCCGATCTCGTGGTAGCCTACCAGAACCAGGCAGCGGGCTATCAGGTCGCCGACGGGCTGGTGGATCTTCGTCCTTACGTTGCGCATCCGGAGTATGGCATTGGCGAGGATGAAATGGACGACTTCTTTGAGGGCTACATCCGTCAGGATCTGAACGCGCAGTTTGACGGCGAGCGTCTTGGCTTCCCACCAAACCGGTCGGTGGAGCTTCTGTACTACAACGCCGACTGGCTTGCCGAGCTTGGCTACGACGGTCCTCCGGAGACCTGGGAAGAGTTCGCCGAGATGGCCGCCGCCGCCACGGATGAAGAGGCGGGAACCTACGGCTACGCTTTGAGCACCAGTCCCTCTAACGTCTTCACGCAGATAATCAGTCGCGGAGGCACGCTCCAGGCCGAGGACGGCGGATACAACTACGACAGTGCTGAGATGCGCGAATCCATGGCCTTCATGAAAGAGCTTCACGACAAAGGCTACGCCCGGAAAATTGCCGAGCGATACGGCGACCAGACGGATTTTGCCAACCAAAAGGTGCTGTTCACCATGGGCTCCTCCTCGGGCTTGCCCTTCTACGCGAGCGCCATTGAGGAAGGTGAGGCCGGCGAATTCGAGTGGGGCGTCGCGGCTCCCCCGCACACTACGAATACCCCGCAGATCAACGTCTACGGGGCTTCTTTGAGTGTGACCAAGTCGACCCCGGAGAAGCAGCTCGCATCCTGGCTCTTTCTGCGCTGGCTTGTCGGGCGGGAGCAGCAGGCGCGTTGGGTTCGGGCATCCAACTACTTTCCGGTCCGCCGATCGGTGGCGAACAACTTAGACAGTTATTTTCAAGAGAACCCCCAGTACGAGCAGGCCTTCGAGATTCTGACAAGCTCGGAGACACAAGCGGAACCGCCCTTCGCCGGCTACGATGAGGTGCGGGACATGACCGAGGCCGCCTTCAACGCAATCATTGATGGTGAAAATCTCGACGAAGTGATCCGCAACCTGGATAGAGAAGCGAACGAGGTCTACGAGATCGCGAGCCCGTGAGCTTGCTCGTGACAGAGGCAGTGTAGGGTTTACGGCTATCGGCCCCGGGGAGACTTCTCGCCGGGGCCTTCTCTTGCGCCGCTCGGGGCTAACGACAGGAAAAGTTATCGCCGTGGCAGCACCATTTCGCGTGCCGAGGGCGCCGACGGCATGGTCCGCGATACCGGATCAAGCTCTCCTGCCGGCTCGCGCGCATTGGCAGTGGGTAAGAAGCGCTGTGCGGACGCGTTCTAAGCCTTCTACACACTTCCTCACCGTCGGCCAAGAAGTCCAAGGCATCAAACGGATGCAGTATTGCCTTGGAATGGTTTGAGTGTTTGGTATGTCACAGGACTTTCCCCGTAAACAGGACGGTCCTCACCGCGGCTCGGCTATGACGAGTTGCGAAGGTACGCCGAACGCCGAAATCCTGCGGTTTTCTTCCACCGTCCACAGTGTCTGGTGGAGAAAATTGCCGACGTCAATGGGGCGGCACCCGCCGACCCGTGCCGGTGAGATGCGGTGAACGCGAGACCAAGCGCCGCTGATTGCACGCTCGAAGAAGCTTGCCCCGTGGGTGAGCGCGACAACGCAGAGTTTCCCGTGCCCGGCAAGAAGCCGATGTGCTTCCACTAAGGCGCGGTAGATCTGCTCCTCCGGCAGCAGATCGAGGACGTAGTTCGCAATGAAGCGGTCGTAGAACTTGTCCGGTTCGTCGAACTTCATGGCGCCCTCGGTCTGCAGCAATTCGACCCGGGGGCCGAGCTCCTTCAGTTCCTCTTGCGCAATCTCAATCATGGTGCTGCTCACGTCCACGCCGGTATAGCGCGCAGTGGTGGGCAGACTCTCATCGAAGAGCTTCTTCGCGAAGCTCCCGGTGCCGCAGCCGAGCTCGAAGACGTTGCAGGCAGAATCGAAGTGTCCCTGGTTCTGCAACTCGGCTCGCGCGGCGTCTTCATGGCGGTGACTGTCTTGGCGCCTACCGTAACGGTCGTAAAAACTCTTTGCCTGTTCTGGTGTTAGTCCTTCTTCGGCTGGATTCATGCGTCTAGGATACGACAGATGTCGGCCGGTTTGCCACCGCCCCCTATTCGGGCGTGAACCACGCAGCCAAACACTCGTCTACCGTGACAAGATGAATGTCGATGACCTTGTCCACCGGCGTCTGATAGCCGCCGGCCAGGTTCCACGCAACGGGAATGTCGTGGCGTCGGGCGAAGGTGAAAACGGCGCGGTCCCGGAGGCGCAGCTGATCCGAGGTGAGGGCACCGCCGAGGGGGTCGTCAACGTGGGGGTCCGCGCCCGCCTGGTAGAGCAGCACGTCCTGGTTTGTGAAGCGCTTCTCCAGCACCTGTTCCAGGCCGGCTACCCAAGGGTCTTCGCCTGGGTAGCCGGAGCTGCGGCCGCCGGTGCCGAAGGCGGCCGGCGCCGCGGGGGTCGGACGAACATCGCCAAATGACAGGTGGGTGACGAAGCTCGCACCGACGCGCCGGGCAATGTCGTCGGTGCCGTTGCCGTAGTGCACATCCAGATCGACAATGCCGATCCGATTAGCCAGGCCCTCCCGGTGCAGCATGAGCGCGGTGATCATGAGACCGTTGAAGGTGCAGAAACCCATGGCTGAATCCCACTCGGCGTGGTGGAAACCGCTGCTCGGTGAGAAGGTGGCCGTGCGGCGTTGCACGGCGTCCACGGCGGCGTGGTAGAAGCTGCCGTTGGTCCAGGGGAGCGTGTCTGCCACCGCCTGCAGCCTGTTGGAGAAGCCGTTGTCTTTTTCACAGCGCAGAATGGCCTCCACGTGCCCCCGGTCGTGGGCCAGGGAAATCTCATCTACCGTCAGGGGCCGCCAGTCGGAGACAATGGTGACGCGCGGCTTCCGCCGGATGGCTTCCACGACCATGGCCGGCTTCCCGGCGCTCGGGGAAAAGCTGTCGTTTTCCGCGGCGGTTTGATTTGGGTGATAGAAGACGTGGAGTTTGTGGGAATTGCTCACGGGCACACCTGCAAGGAAACTACCACCCCCGCGCGTCCGCTTCCGCCACGAACTGTTCCCACCCGGTCTTGCTGTCTCCGCTATAGGTGAAGAATCCGAGGGTGCGCAGGTAGGCAAGGAAGGCGCCGTTGGAGATGCCGTACTGCTTCTCGAAGTCGTCCACCTGAGCCAGGGAGAGGTCGGCGTACCAGGAGAAGACAACGGTGACAATGTCCGCGGCGTGGCTGTCCCACGCCAAAAACATGGCGTGGACGAAATTGACCTGATCCTGATGTGAGCCGCCGGCGGCGCTGGAGGTGGGGTAGCCGGCCTCGAGGATGTAGATGGGCTTGTTGTCGTAGGCGTCAACGAGCTCAGCGATCTCGTCCTCGACAACGGCGGGGTCTTTCATGGTGAAGTCGTCCTTCAAGGGATAGTAGGTCGAGAGGAATGCGGTCGTCTCCTGAAGGGCGGTCAAGCTCTCTACCTCGCCCCGCGTGCCGTTGGAAAGGCTGCCGTAAAGGGTGCTTTTGCTTCCCACGGCCATGTTCGCCCAAGCTTCCGGGGCATTCTCGGCGGCGTAAGAGGCGGCCTGCTCATAGAAATTGCGCCACTGTTGCCACGCTTCAGCGTCATCGCCGAGATAGACATCGATCTCATTGCCAATGGAGAGCACTTCCACGTTCAGATCGGGCAGCGTCTCGTAGAGCTTGTCCAGAAGCTGTTTGAAGGGCTCCACCATGTCGGCGAAGGAGACCTCCGACAGATGCTCCGGCACCGTCAAGGCGTTGGTGTCGATGACGGCCAAGGTGAGCGCCACCGACGTCTCCCCGAAGTAGTCGTTGAGGAAGGCGAAACTATCCTCGCCCTCGAGCCCCCCGTATTCGCCCTCATCGGTCTCCAGGGCGTCCCAGCCGAAATGCAAGTCGATCATCTCCACCCCGGCGTCTTCTACCGTGCGGAGCGCCTCCGCGTATTCGGTGGCACCGTGATTGCTAATGTCGAAGCCCAGGATGCGCTCCCCCTTGGGCTCGACGGCGCCAACATCCACGGTCTGGGCGTTGTCGATGTCGAAGAACAGACGGCAGCCGGCGGCTCCGCCGACGACGAGAATCAATAGAACAATGACGAGGGCTACGGCGAGACCACGTCGCGCTGCTCCGGCGGGAGATACGGCCACTGGGCCTCCTTCGGGCTGTGTTACCCCAACAATAGCGTACTTCCACGTCGGGGACTACCGCGCGGGGAGGACGGCGTGACAATACGCGACGGGACCTTGCGCATTATCATGGATTGATGCTACCTATTGCACAATAGTTTGCGCAGGGAGGGTCCATGACTAGCGCAACTCCCGAGGTACTGGACGAGCTCGTCCGCGCGAGCTCCCTTCTTTCGCGCGAGATCAACTTCCGCAGCGTGGTCTCCGCGCTCGTGGAACAGTCCCTTGATATCTCCCACTCCGACCTGGCCGTTCTCTATCTCTACCCCAGCGACAAGCAAAAGGGCGGCTCAAAAGAGCTGAAGTCGACCTTTCAGCGTGGCCGGTATGATGTACCGAAGAGCTTGGGGAGCCAGGACGAGATCGTTACCTTCTTGGAGGACTGCCGCGAAGCGGTGGTGCTTCTTTCGCGTAGAAAGAGCCCCTTCGAGGGTCTTCTGCTGAACGAGCGGATGCAGAGCGGAATTGCGCTGCCCGTGACGACCCCGAAAGCCGACATCGGCATACTCATTCTGAATTCCTTACAGCCGAACCACTACGGCCGGGAGCGCCTGCGCTTCTTGGACGGCTTGTTGCAGCTCGCAAGTGGCATGCTCCACAACGCCCGGCTCTATCGCGAGCTGGAGGAATACGCTCGCCATATCGAAGAGCTCGAGCGCTACCAGGAGAATGTCTTCAGCTCCATGACCAACCTCCTGATCACGACCGACCCCGACGGGAGCATCCACTACTTCAACCGCGCCGCCGCGGAGCGTTTGGGCCTCGACGAGGAGCACCTCCAACGCGATTTCAAGAAGATCATGGGCAAGGGGCTGACCAAGACGGTAACCAAGAACATCGACTCGGTGGCGCAGAGTAAGGAATCGGTTCTCGGTGTCGAGGGCATTTACCACACCGGGAGCGAGGATGCCGACATGGACTTCTCGCTGAACGTCTCGCCGCTGAAGACCAAGCGTGGCAAGTTCGAGGGACTCACCCTGGTCTTCACGGACCAAACCGCCGAGAGCCAGCTCAAGGAACAGATGACCGTTGTGAGCGAAGAGCGGCGGGTCATCAAGGACATGTTCGCCCGCTATCTCTCGAGCGACCTGGTGCAGGATCTGGTGGAACGCCCCGAGCTGGTGAAACCCGGGGGCGACTCGAAGCTGGCCACGGTCTTTTTCGGCGATATTCGCGGCTACACGAGCTTTACGGAGAAGCACAGCGCGGAGTACATCGTCGAGGTGTTGAACGAGTACTTCAACGAGGCGGTGGAGATCGTCATTAAGCATAAGGGCTACATTGACAAATTCATTGGCGACGCCCTCATGGCGGCGTGGGGAGTGCCCATGCAAAGCGAAGACGAGGACGCCGTCTCCGCGGTCACGGCCGCCGTCGAGATTCAGCAGCTCATCGCCTCGAAGAATCGCACCTTCTTTAAGGGGGAGGCGTCGAATCTGCGCGTCGGCATCGGCATGCATACCGGGGAGTTGGTGGCGGGCAATCTCGGGTCGAGCCGCCGGATGGACTACACCGTCATTGGCGACACCGTAAACGTCGCCGCACGCCTGGAGGGCGTGGCCGGTCCCGGTGAGGTCATTATTACCGAGGATACACGGAAGCACATTGGTGACCTCTTCGTGTTGGAAGAGCGGGAACCGGTGAAGGTCAAGGGAAAGACGAAGCCGCTTCAGATCTACAACGTGAGCGGACTGAAAGCAGGCTAGCTCGTTCGTAACGCTTGAAAGGGGGCGCTATGGAACAGGTCATAAATTTCATTGTCGGACTGGATTGGTGGGTCTACGCCGTGGCGGGTGCCGTGGTGGCCATTGTTCTGGCCCTTATTCTTGTTGTGGGCATTCGCCGGCGCCGCTTTCGCAATCGGGTGCTGCGCTTCTTGGAAACCCCGGGTCGAAAGGACCCGTCGGACTACTTCACGACGGAGGAGCTCCTCGGACGGACGCGCGTCATTGAGCGTCTCGCCGAGCAGCACGGGGCGCACGTCGTATCGGAGCTCGGGGTGGATCTCCTGTGGACGGAGCGGCTCCAGCAGAAGGAGCGCAAGCGGGACTTCCAACGTGTATTGCGCTTCGCTCCCGGCCGCGGGCTCTTTGCCTGCTTCCTGGTCTCGCTGCGCAACCCGCGCCTCGCCGAGCGACTCAAGAGCTACCTCCGCGAGCACAGCGACTTCTTGGTCCTGCGGAACCTCGCCCTGTCGGGACGTGGCGAGGAGTTCAACGGTGCCGACGCGCGGGAGTTCTTCTCCGACCGCCTGGACGAAGTACGCGAGATGACCGGTGACCCCGAGTGGCCGAGCCGATACTTTGCCGTCAAGGTACTGCTCTACGACCACGAGGAGCGCAGCACCCGGGCCATGTGGGACAGCTTTGCCGACCCCCACGCCTTGGTGCGGAAGACGGTTGCGACGGAGCTCATCTCGGAAGATTCGGACCGGCTCTACGAGCTGGTCCACGACCTCTTTCTGCACGATCCGGTCTTCGAGGTTCGGGAAGCGGCGCGGGCCCGGATCCGCGCGGACTTCGAAGAGCGCTACGAGCTCGACGCCAAGAAGCTCGAGCCCGAGGAGGCGGTCCACGTCGTTGAGCTTCTCGATCCCGAGTCCGATGAGGATCAGAGCGCGGCTGTCGAGCTCCTTGTCGGGGACGACCTGGAGCTCCGTCTGGCCGCCGCACGCTTCTTGGACCGCTCCGGTCGGCTGCGCCGCCTGTTCACTCAGTCCGACTTGGCCGACGAAGAGGAGCTCGACCGCAACTTCGATATCCTGCACAAAGCCGCCGGCGTCCACGTTGCCGGTTTCCTCTCCGCCATCCGCGAGAGCGTCTCCCCGAGCAGCCTCCTCATGGCGGCTCGTCTCCTGCAGGAGGGAGGCCCACCGGAGCTGATTAGCGATCTGGCGGAGCGGGTGTTTCGCGTTTCCCGCGGAGAGACTTCGTCCTACCTGGATCTCTACGAGCAGACCGTCGTCTGCATCCGCGAGCGTGGCGAGCAACGCGCCCTCGAGCTCCTTGCACGGGAGATTGAGCGGGTGAGCCACGATGAGGAGCTCTTGCCGATCGCCTTGTCGGGTGTGCCCATGGGGTCCGACTCGGTCTTTGCGCGGCTCATGATCCGCTTGCTGGAGGACCCCGAGACAGTGGCGCGTGAGCAGCTTCGCGTCGCCCTGCGTCGCCTCGACACCTCCCGCGTCCTGACGGAGGCGCTCAAGATCATTACCGGAGGAAGGCAGCAGTATCCCCACCGCGTCCGTATTGACGCGCTCTTGCTCCTCGGTGAGTTGGAGCTTCCCTACGCGCTTCAAGACATTCTCGAACACCTGCCCATCTTGCCCCTCGAAGAGGCGCGGGAGTTTGCCGCACTCTTGGAGAAGCAGCAGCCCAAGGACTTGGAGCGCAAGACCAAGATGCTCCTCGAAAGCGTGGACGGCGGCATTCGAGCAAGCCTGATAGCCGCTCTGCCGGCCACGGGCAAGAAGACCTTTCTCAACGATATCAAGAAGGCCCTCGGGGATGCGGATCCGGACGTGCGCATTGCCGCTACCTGGTCGCTTGTTGAGTACGATGAAACCCGCGCCCTCACGCAGGCCGCCGAGATGCTCCGGGATCCGCTGGAGCGGGTGCGGATCAACGTCGCCCGCGCCGTCGGCCGGTCCGGCGGGAAGGCGGCTCTCGATCAGCTCAAGAACACCCTCTTCGACGAGAACGAGGTCGAGGCCGTGAAGCGCGCCGCAATCGAGGGCCTGGCCGCGGCGCAGACCGCGAACGCCACGGACATGTTGGTGGACAAGCTGGAAGAAGACAGCGAGCTTCAGGAGGAGGTCACCTCCGGCCTCTCCAAGGCCACGGACGGCAAGTGCATGAAGCGCCTCATTGAGCGCTTCAAGGACGGCTCTCCGGCGCTGCGCACCGCCATCACACAGGTCTTCAAGCTCATGGGTGAGCACAGCGAGGAGGCCATCCGCGAGGTCCTCGAGGAGGATATCCCCTCGCTGCGCCCCTTCCTGAACGAAATCCTCGAAGGCACCGGCTACGTCGAAAGCCGGATCCGCATGCTCAAGCACCGCGATCCGAAGGTTCGCCGGGATGCGGCAACCTTCCTCTCCAGCGTTGGGACGGCATCGGCCTTCCGCGGCATTGTCCTCGCGGCCCGCGATCCAGACGAAGAGGTCCGCGCCCGGGTGACGAAAGCCTTGGAGCGCCTTGCAACCTCCGAGGGAGAAGAGATTCTCCACGCCCTCGAGGAGGACCCGGAGCGACGCATTCGCAAGTACACCGCCTGGGCCCTGGAGCGCATCAAGGCGAAGAAGTTGTAGGGCGGTGCACCGCTGCCGCCATCTTCCCCATTGTCCCGCAGTGCCGTAGAATCCCCCCATGGGAACGGGGAGTCGTCGCGCCGCCTCAACCGGCAGAGCCGGCAAGCTTCGCATTGGGAATCAATGGAACGCAATTCGCATTATCGCTCTTTCGCAGAGCAATCCTCTCAAAGCCATTGCGGAGTTCGTGGAGAACTCTATAGATGCGCGGGCAAAGAGTATTACCGTCGTTCGAGGCAAGGAGCGAGGAGACCAGTACCTCAAGATCTCCGACGACGGCGAGGGGATAGATGATCTCGGCTACGTGGCAACCCACATTGGGGATTCGATCAAACGCAGACTCAAGGAGCAGGGTGAACGCGGATTGCAGGGCGAGTTCGGCATTGGTCTCTTGAGTTTCTGGAGCGTGGGAGAGGAAATGACCTTGACCTCCGCCGGAACGGACGGTACCCCGCGACGCCTGCGCATGGTCAAGGACAGCCCCTCCTACAAGATCGAGGAATCACGTGAGCTCTTTGAGCGGCGCGGGACGACCGTGAAGATCTCTCCGCTCCTGCCCGGAATCCGGATGCTGGCAGGGGATAAGATACAGGCATACCTTATGGCGAGGTTTACGTGGAGTTGTACCTCTGTGACCCCACAGTGGGGGAGGGGGTGGCCCTCCACCGGAACGGTACGCGGGTGATCTCCCTTCTGAGCGAGCTCGACGCCTTTCGTCGGCATCCGTGGACCTCCGGATACGTGGAAGGCATCCCGAACCGGCGTCATCCACGACGAGGCCTACGACTCCCTTGTGCACGCCCTTGCCGATCTCGAGGAGGCAGTGACGGTCCGTGTTGAGGAGCAGCGCCGGGCGGAAGAGGAAGCGGCAAGCAGGTCGATGCTCAAGCGCATTACGAAGGCGCTGACTCGAGCCATGTCAATGTTGCCGGCCGATCGACGAGGACGTGGAGCTCACCTGGGAGGTCACGCCGGGGGCGGGCACTCTGAGCGCGACGGAAGGAGAGTTCGTCGAGTATCTTGCGCCGACCGAGCCGGAGCTAGCCCGTGTTCAAGTGACCGCCCGAAGTGGTGACGTCGAGTGCCGCGCCGAGGCCACGCTCACCGTCACCGCGGAGTTGCTTGCCGGTGGTGGTTCCTCGGCTGCGCGCGGATCGAGCGGGCTTCCCGGCTACACCTATCGCTATGCCCCCGGCGAGCTCTGGCGCTCGCAGTACGATGTGGAGCGTGGCATCATTACCGTAAACAGTGCGCACCCCACCGCCCCGAGTCTGCTATACTGAGGTGCATGGGACTGTTTCGACCGGCCGGGGTATCACCCGCGGAAACGCAAGAGATCATTCAGCGAAAGCGGGATTGGATTCTGGCAGCCTGGCGGCCCCGGGAGATATGGGTCTTCGGCTCGGCTGCGGCGGGCCGCCTGACGGAGGCCTCGGATATCGATCTGGCGGTAATATGTGCCGATGCGCAGAGCGTCCGGCACGCCCGGGAGGCTGTCTACCGGCAGAGGCGACCGGACGAATGGGCTCAGGACATCGTCTTCTTGGAAGTGGATGATTTCTACGAGCGTGCGCAGGTCGGCGGTCTCCCCATGCTAATTGTCGAAGAAGGACAGCGGATATACCCGGAGGGCGAGCAGTGACGGCGCGGCAGCAGGAACGACGATTCGATCCCGAGTACGGACGGACACTCCTTGCCATTGCCGAGAAGGACTTCACGACGGCGCGGTTTACCGAGGGAGGTGTCTCGTCCGGGGAGGTGCGCCCGGAGAACGTCCTTTTTCTGTATCAGCAATCGATCGAGAAACTTTTGAAGGCGGTTCTGTGTCGCCTGGAGCTCCCCGTGCCGCTGGTCCACGATCTCGGCGTGTTTCTTGCAAAGCTGCCGGAAGGATCCCAGCCCGAGGTGGGCTACGAGATCAATCGCTTGAACGAGTTTGCCGGTGTTCGGCGCTACGAGGAGGGAGGGCTGCGCTACGAGCCCGAAGACCTCCAGGATGCTCGCGCCCTGACAGAACAGCTGCTCGAATGGGCCGGCCGGTTCATGGACACGGCTCCTTGAAGCGCGGGCTCAAACATCGTACTCTCTCCTATCTCAGGATCTGAGCTGTTCTTCGTACGCAATCCGCACGCACCACTCTGGAGCACGCCATGAGCGACTACACCGCCAATGTCCGAAAGGCGATTGATATGGTAAAAACCGACTACGACGAATTCATGCACAACGCGCTCTTGCGGGGCAGCATCCGGAACCTATCTCTCGACGACAATCAGTGGCGCCAGATCGAGCAGCTCATCTCCCTGGCTGACGAACGCTGGGAGTCCGAGCTCGATGTGGAGGCCCTGTATTCGGCCATTCAGTCCATGCTGGCCTTCGCCCGCGCCCTCCTGACGGAAGCAAAGCCACGAATGCAGACGGAGCTCTCCCGGCCACGGCAGCACCACTCGCCGGAGAACCGCGTGGTCCTCTCCATGACGGTCTCCAACATGGAGGTCAATGTCCGCCACCTCCGCGAGCACCTGAGCGTGCTCTACGCCGCGGTCATTGGGCTTGATGAGGAACGCAACGGCCAGCGTCGGGCAATTCACCGCCAGTTTCCCGACCTCGCCAATGAGACTGCCTGGGGCCAGACGGGAGCGTGACCGCGGGGATTTCCTTTCTCACCGATATGGGAAGCGAACGGGCGGTTGATATACTCACTGAATAGTTAGGCCATGTTATTTGATTGACGTGGACGTTCCTACCGAATACAGTTAACTAACGTAAAAACTGTAGCATTTTTTGGTAGGGAGGCTCGCATCTCGGGACACGCAACGGTCGCGGTGTACGGCGCGTTAGAGCTTGCCGGCATCTGGATGGCGGTTGGATCACTCCTCATCTATCGCCGCGATCGTGACGCACGGTTTCTCTATCTCGGCCTCTTTCTCGGCGGCGCCATGCTCATGCTGCTCGACGAGATCTTCTGCGTATACTGCGTGGCGAACACGATTGTGGCGGCTCCCGGTGTCCATCTCACGGCGCGGGGCGCCTACGTCGCCGGCGAGTTGCTCCAGTTCCTTGCGGCGCCGGCCTTGGCCCTAGCGGTGGTGCGGCTGCGGCCCCCCCGCGCCGTGCGGGTCCTTCACCTCCTGTTGCTAAGCGGCTACGCCTTGGCTGAAGTCGTCCTCATCGCCCTGAGCTCTGAGTTCGAGCTCACCCACATTGCCCTCGGTGCTGCGCATCTTACGGCCGTTGCGATAGTCCTCCGCCACGGAGCGCGCATTCTCAACCCGCGCGTTCGCGCCGCCGCGCTGCAGGTCGTCGCGGTGGCTGCAGTGTGCGCGCCGCTCATCGCCATCTCGGTCTACTCCGGCTTCGCCGACGGCCTCCTCTTCGGGTCCATGACCTTCCAGATCGGCTATCTCCTGCTCCTCGAGATCGTCATCGGCGTGCACGCAGTACGGGACTACTTTGCGCCGGTGCGGGTTGGACCGGAGATGCGTACGGTCGCCGGCAACGACGGGGCCGGCGCGGCCTTGGCGGGCGATCCCCGGCTCTCCCTGC
>CAYPTH010000060.1:0-18589 GCA_964413635.1 uncultured Spirochaetaceae bacterium | reverse complement strand
TCGTCATAGCTCTTGCAAGACCCGGTCAATGGCCGTACGGACGCCCTCGGTGTCCCAATCGTGGAAGCCGACCTTGGCGGCAATGATGTCCCCGTTCGGTGCAACGAGGTAGCTCGTGGGCAGTCCCCGGACACCGTAGCGCCGAGCCGTCTGGCCCGTCGGATCCATGAGAATGGGATAGGTGAAGCCGTGTTGGTCTACGAAGCTTTGAACGACGCTTTGTCCTTCCTGCACGTTTACCGCTACGATCGAGAAGCTGTCGTCCTGTAAGTCCTCGTAGAGGGTCTGCATGGCGGGCATCTCCTCGACGCATGGACCACACCAGCTTGCCCAGAAGTTCAGAAGGACTACGTTTCCCTGAAACGACTCGAGACTCCGCTGGGAACCGTCCAAGATCGCAAGAGAAAAATCCTCCGATGGTACTCGCTGGTCGAGGGGCTGGAGGCCGGCGTTTTGGAGAGCGCTCCGAAGGTCCCCCGAAATTGCGCGCTCCGCCGCCGATCCCGACCCCTCGGCGCCGTCCTGGGACTCGGAGGACTGGCCTTGGTCGCGTGCTGCTTCCGCATCGGCTCTGGTGTCCGGTTCCGGTGTAGCCTCCCCTTCTTGGGAACCACCCGCCCACGTAGTGGCGACCGGAGCCGCGAGGAGGACGAGTGCCAGTATCACAATGAACTGCCTTCGGTTGATTGTATTATGCATCTATATCCCTCTATATAGCGTATCTTCTACACTATAAGTATTGCGTTTCGCCGAGAATTTCAAGGAAAAACTATGCTGGGGAATATAAAATAGCTACTCGTGAGAACCGCAGCGTTGTAGAAGGCGTGGGCAATGGCCACGACGTGAACGTTGCGGCGACGGAGGAATACGGCTGAGAGAATCACGCCCATAATGACGGCCACGACACCGCCGAGAAGCCCCTGGTAGAGGTGGCCGACGGCAAAAGCCGCAGTGCTAATGGCAACCGCCCCGACCATGGAGACGCCGAGATCGTCGAGCCGAGGCAGCAGGAAGGCGCGAAAGAAGAGCTCCTCCCGGTAGCCGATGGCGAGGGATGTCGGTATGACCAAGGGCAGCAGCTCGGGCCGGTCGAGTCGAAACCGGACGCCGGAGGGGAGACCCTCTTCGGTACCGAAGAGCGTCTGGTCGAGGAGCCCTATGGGCAAGACGACAAGAAGGAGGAGGAAGCCGATTCCCACCGCAGGCAACAGATCCCGCGGACGGAGCGGGACGAAACCGAATCGACCGACATCGGTCTCGTCATGAAGATTCACGATGTGAAGGATCAGGAGTGACTGGGCGAGGGCAATCGTCATGGTCTGCAGGTGATGCGCGATGCTGTTGAAGGCGTTTGGATCAATGGGCCCGGCTTGAGCCATGATCCCGGGCAGAAACAGCGCGGCAAAGAGGACAAGGATTTCCCTGAGCGCGACTCGACGGGACGGGTCCAAATAGTGCATACTTCCGAAATATATTGAAGTAAGTGTACTGTGCATAACGGTTCAAGCGCGACAGACGACGGATTACATCTTTTCCCTCCCGCAGCCGAGAATAACTGTGGAGGCCTTGGCTCTTTTGGAAGTGTATAAATGTGGATTGCCTTTGTTGTAATAGCTGTACTCCTGATTGCTTTTCTCATCTATATTCAGCGGAACGGGGGTTTCAGTTTTCCCTGGATCCAGTTCTACGTGCGCGGCAAGGAACAGGGGTTCCGCTTCTGGGAGCTCAACCTTCTCCGTCGGGTCGCTGTTGAGAACCGCCTCCGTAATCCCACTTCTCTCTTCTGGTCTGAACGAACCCTCGACCGTTGTATTCGTGGTACGATCATTAACTTCCGGGCGCAGGGGAAGGAGGACGATGAAAACGCCATCGGCTTCCTGAACAAGCTCTTCGAGTTTCGTAAAAAGGTCGAGTTCAACCAGCCGAAGTACCGGCTTGGAATACAGTCGAGCCGCAGCATGGTGGCTCAACAACACCTCAAGATCACCCTTCCCGGTGTACAGGGCGTGTACACCGGGAAAGTCGTCGAGAACATGCGCCGCTACATGGCAATCTCCTATCCCGAGGGGAAAGCGCTCCCCTACGGCTTTTCCTGGAAGGGGCAAAAGATCAACGTCTATTTCTGGCGTGTGGACGATGCGGGCTACTACTTCGAATCCAAAGTCCTTGGTGACTACCTGGACCGGAAGTTTCCGATTCTGCACATTGCGCACTCCGACCAGCTCATCCGCACTCAACGGCGCAGCTCAGTCCGGGCCGAGCTGAACACCACCGGTCGTGTCTTTCCCCTCAAGTCGGTGAAAGACGCGGACGAAGCCTTCGGGAATCCCGGTGGGTACAAGTGTAAAATGGTTGACATCTCCGAGGACGGCGCCGCCGTCCTCATTGGCGGTCGCGCGAAACCGGGGCTCCCGATGAAGATCGAGACGGAGATCGGCGAAGAACAGATCGTCCTGTCGGGAGTTGTCAAGGGGGTCACGTTCAAGCAGAATAAGAACGTCTCCATTCTTCACATTCAGGCCTCGCCGCCGAGCCCGGTCATGAAGAACCGCATCCTGACCTATGTGTACGGGATCTTCAAGGACAAAGAAAGCTCTCGAACACAGCTCAACTCAGTTTCCATCTGAGCTTCGCCGCGCCGCCGCGCCACCCCGCGGCGCCACGTGTCCAAGGTGTGCAAACTGCCTATCCTCGTTGAATTCGCGGGGGTGAACTAGTAGTATGACACCACAAAAGGAGCACAAAATCATGAAACGCTTGCTGTTCGTTCTGGTATTAGCCCTCGGAGTTGTCGGCTTTCTTGCAGCTCAAGACTCTTCCTCGTCCGCGGACCAGATGATCCAGCGCTTCGAGGATGCAAGTCAGCAGATCAAGCTTCGTATTCTGCGTACAACGCAGGAGCAGGACACCGAGGGAATGGGCCCGCTCTACCGCACTGCTCTCCAGTACGTTCTTACCAACGTTTCCAATATCGATAGCGATGGTGAGTTGCAAGAGATCGCCGCCCTTGCCGCTCAGGGAGTCGTTGAGACCGACCATGCGCCGGCAGCTCTCGACCTGTGGCGGCTCTTTCAGAACTTCCGGGATACTCAGGCTCGCGTACAACTCCTCGAAGCCCTTGCGGCGGTTGACGCGGACAACAAGCGAATTCTTCCCAGCCTGCACGATTGGATGGCGGCCCGACACAACCTCAAGAAGTCGGGGACCACAATCGATGAGCGCGTCATGGTGTCGGCACTCGAGACGCTTGGTGACTATAGCGACCCGTCATCGTTCAATCTGATCCTCGAAGCAATACTGGTGCAGTACTCATCCAATGTCACGAACACCGCGGAGTCCACTCTTTTTTCCGTGGCGGGGGAGCCGGTCCAAGCGGCGTCGCAAGCCATCCGGCAGCGTGATCCTGCGGACAAACTGCCGGCATTGGACTACCTGCTCGCCTCAGAGGGGCTTTCCGATGACCAGAAGTCGCAAATTGCCCTGACGGCGTTGCAGAATGCGCTTTCAATTGATCCGGTTGATCAAGGATCGCGAGATGCCCTTCGGCAGGTGCGCTACACATCGGCCGCCTGGCTTCGACGGACCGGCTATAGCGAGGCAAGCTCCGCCATGATCCGACACTTCAATCAGACCTTCCTCGACTATGATAGAGGCCAGATCCGAAAGACGTGGGTCTTGGAGGCTATTGCCGGGCTCGGCGCCATGGGGACCGAGGCGGCCGCCGAGCGGCTGACTCAGTTTCTGGACTTGCTCAACACCTACACGGAAAACGATCGAGCCTACGATACGCAAGTTGTCCTCGCGGTAATCGGAAACCTTGAGAGCCTCGGCTATCCGACCGCGTACAACGCGCTGTTCTACGCTTCGCTCCTCGACTATCCGGGTCGCGTGAAGGAAGCCGCCCGCGACGCCATGTCGTCTCTTGCACGCTAACGCGGCTGCTCGGACAGTTCCTTCGATTCTCGTCTCGCACCTACCAACCGTGGTTGCCGCTACGACAGCCACGGTTTTGTATCTTCTCCCCCCAACGCTTGTCTGGAGTCTCGGAATTGTCCTTGTGTTGTTTGCCGGGCACGCCGTGGCCTTCGTCTGCCACTCCGTTCCCGTCGGCGATGCGCTGCGGCCCTCTTCGGGCTCGGGATTGAGCAATGCGTGTCGCCTTGTCGTCGCGGTGACCGCGGGGGTGCTGCTGGGCTTTGTCGCGGCCCAGGGCGTGGCGGAGCACCGGGCGCGCGACGGGATATCGCCCGTGCTCGGACGCGTTGAGGCAATTCACGGCGTCGCCGCGGACGACCTCACCGGAAGTGCGCGCACGGGGCGGCAGGCGTACTTGCCAATGAGCGTGGAACGGATTCTCACCGACCGCGGCGCCTTCGTCCTGCCGAGTCGGGTAGTACTCAAAGTCGGTACGCGGACTCGGGTCATACGAGGGAGCGGTGTCGCCGCCGAGGTGCAGGGTCGCGTCGCCGAAGAGGGCGCACCGGACCGCTTTGTTGTCGCAGCCTCTTTGACATCCGTGGCACGCGGCGCGGCGGCGCGGCGCGGGGAACTCCGCGCCGCCATATCTCAGATTGCAGACGCAGCCGGCCTCGAGCTAATGGCGCCGCTTCTTATTGGCAGCCGCGGTGGTCTCTCGGACGAAACGTCAGGCGCATTCCGGCGCGCCGGCGCGCTGCACATGCTTGCCCTGTCGGGCATGCACGTCGCACTCCTGTTGGGCCTGGTATACCTCATCACGCGCGGCTTTGGATCTTGGCGGCTTTCCGTTTGCGCCGCCATGCTTTTTGTACTCTTCTTCCTCTGGGTTGCAGGGCCGCGGCCCTCTCTGATTCGAGCGGTGGTACTCACGCTCCTGTCGGGCCTCGCGCTCCTTATTGGACGGAGAACCGCGCCTATCAACCTGCTCTCGGTGACGTTCCTGTTCATGGCGATCGTCATCCCTGGGGCCACCACGGAGCTCTCGTTTCATCTTTCCTTTCTTGCGCTGGCCGGTATACTGCTGCTCTCTCCGGTCCTTGATTGGACCCTCGACGGGTGGATGCCGGTATGGCTCCGTAAGCCCCTGTCTGTGGGGGTTGGGGCGCAGCTTGCCACCGCGCCGCTTGCGGCGCTTACCTTCGGAGCAGTCTACCCGGTGGGAGCGTTTGTAAGCGTCGTCTTGGCCCCCCTCGTTACCGTCTATCTCTGGGGCTGCGTCGCCGCGGCTGCTCTTCACGCCCTGGGGTTCCCGGTGTTGCTTGCCCCTCTTCTGCGCGGGTTGAGTATAGGAGAGTCGGCAATTCTCAGCATCGTTCGAGGGGCCGCCCACGCGCCCGCGGTTATTTTTGTCTCTCCGGCAAGCTACATAGTTGGTGGAGCCGTGGCTCTTGCCTTTGGGGTTTTCATTCTCGACGTCGGACGCCGCCGACGCCGCGCCGGATACCTGCTCGCCGGCGGCGCGGCCGGCGGCGCGGGTGTCGGGGCTGCATGACCGTCTACTCCTTTCCCACGCAGCGGATTGTCCGCGGGTATATCGAGTCGGAGGGCCTAGCTCCAAAGAAGCGCTGGGGGCAGAACTTTCTCATTGACGAGGGCTACGCGAAGCGAATTGTTGATGTGGTGGTCACCGACTCGAGTTTGCGTTCCTCGGGGAAGGGCGTCTGGGAGGTGGGCCCAGGCATGGGGGCATTGACGGGGCTTCTCTTGAATGCCGGCCACCGGGTCGTCGCCTTCGAGATCGACTGGGGCCTCATTCGCATTCTGAGAGAGCGCTTTACTGGGGATGAAGGTCTATCGATCCGCCAGGGAGATGCCGCCAAAACCTGGCACGCAGAGTTAGAGGAGGGTGGAGCGCCCGCGGCCATTGTCGGCAATCTTCCCTACCGATCGGCAAGCGCCATTATCGGCTCCTACATTGAGCACCGGCTGATGCCCTCGGTGTCCACCTTTACGGTTCAACGGGAGGTCGCCGACAGAGTGGTGGCAAAGGCTGGAACGAAGGCGTACTCAGCGTTCAGCGTTCTGGTGCAGGCCGCCATGGAGGTGGAGCGGCGCTTCGACGTGCCGCCCGGTGCCTTCTATCCGGTGCCGGAGGTAATCTCCTCCGTCGTGCGCATGTCACCGCGCCATGTGGCGCTCCAGCCGGCGGAGTGGGCACTCTTTCTGCGGATGACCCGTCGGCTGTTCCAGGCCAGACGGAAGGTGTTGCGGAAGACCCTTGCCGCCTTCGTGGCGGGGGAGCATACCGAGGGCCTCGACGGTAGCGAAGCGACCACGCGTGCGGAGACCCTCTTGGAGCGCTGCGGGATTGCGGTGGAGGCGCGACCGGAGACCGTGTCTCCGGATGGCTTCATGATCCTGGCCCGAGAGCTCCACCGGGAGCTCGAGCCCGGATAGCAGGGCTGATCGGAACGCGGCTGTCTTAGGTGAGCCCGACCTCTTTCAAGATCTCGCGCATCCGTTGCTTTTTCCCCTGGTCCATCTCAACCAGGGGAAGACGGTAGGATTCCTCCGCCGCTTTCAACACCGACATGGCGTACTTGATGGGGATCGGATTGGTGTCGAGGAAGACCCCCTTGAACAACGGCAGCAGGCGGTAATGCTCCGCGCGCGCCTCTTCGAGCTTGCCCTGGAGGGCCGCTTCAATCATGGTGACCACGTGGCGCGGGGCCGCATTGCTGGCGACGGAGACGACGCCGTCGCCGCCGATCGCTGTCAGAGGAAAGGCCAAGTTGTCATCGCCGGAGAGCACGCAGAAGCCCTCCGGGCGACCGGCAAGGACGTCCATCATTTGCGGGATGCTCCCGCTCGCTTCCTTCACCCCGACGATTCCGGGATGCTCCGCGAGGCGCAGCATTGTCGGTGTCTCCACGTTGCGACCAGTGCGACCGGGAATGTTGTACACCAGCACGGGTAGCCCCCCCTCATCCGCCACAGTCGCAAAGTGGCGATAGAGACCCTCTTGGTTGGGCTTGTTGTAGTAGGGGGTGACCTGCAGCGTCGCGGTAGCGCCGACACCCTTTGCCAGGCGCGTCATCTCCACGGCTTCGGCGGTGGAGTTCGAACCGGTCCCGGCAATTACGGGAACACGGCCTGCCGCCTGGTCCGCAACGATTTCTATGACCTTGATATTCTCTTCGTGCGAGACGGTCGGACTCTCTCCCGTCGTCCCGACAGGGACCAGCCCGGCAATACCGCCGTCAATTTGCGAGTCGACCAGACGCCGGAGGGCGGCTTCATCGATATCAGTATTCTTGTGAAATGGCGTGATGAGAGCGGTGTACACTCCTCGAAACATTGCGGGACCTCCTATGCACCGATCACGTCGGCAATGAAATCGTCCACGGTGAAGAAACCGGAGCGTCCAACCAGCCACTCGGCGGCTCTGACCGCGCCCGTGGCAAAGCCCTTCCGATTGCGAGCCGTGTGAATGACCTCGATCGAGTCAAAGACCGAGTCAAAAACCACTCGATGTTGTCCGGGAACCGCGCCGCCCCGTACGGATGAGACCTGCAGCTCCCCCGCTTCGATTGCACGGTGCAGCGTTTCAGTGACCACGGTGTCTTTGCGGCCGAGTTGTCGAAGCAGCTTGTTCGCCAGGGTCACCGCGGTCCCGGACGGACTGTCCTTCTTCTTACGGTGATGCGCCTCTTGAATGAACACATCGTAATCGTCGAAGGAGTCGAAGAGGGCGCCGGCGCGCTCCACTAAGGCAAAGAGGAGATTGGCTCCGACAGAGAAATTGGAGCCGTAGAGGTAGGCGATTCCGCTTTGCGCAACGGTCTCTCGGACCTCCTGTTCGTCGGCCTCCCAACCCGTCGTGCCGACCACGGCTGGAATGCCCGCGCCGGCGTAGGCTCGGGCGTTGGTAAGCACCCCGTCGGCGAGGGCAAACTCAATTGCGCAGTCAACACCAGCAAGGTCGATGTCGTCTATACGTGTTGCATCCGCGGGGGAGTGCGGATCCACCGTGGCGACGACCTGGTGGCCGCGTTCCTGCGCGAGAGTGTGAATCTCCTTGCCCATGCGTCCATATCCAACCAAGGCCAGTCGCATTATTTAGGTCCCCTGGCAGAGCGTTGCCGCCGATGTGTTGACAATATCATCCACCGAGGCGCCTCGAGAGAGGTCACTCACGGGTTTGGCAAAGCCTTGGAGGAAGGGCCCGTAGGCTTCCGCCCCGCCGAGGCGCTGAACCAGCTTGTAGCCAATGTTTCCGGCACCGAGGTCGGGAAACACCAGGACGTTGGCGCGGCCCGCCACGTCTGAGTCGGGAGCCTTCTTCTTGCCCACGGATTCGACCAGGGCGGCATCGGCCTGCAACTCTCCGTCGACTTTCAGATTGGGCGCCTTCTCCTTCACCATGGCGAGCGCCTGAGTCACCTTGTCTACCATATCGTGCTTCGCGGAGCCCTTCGTGGAGAAGGAGAGCATGGCAACCTGTGGTTCCACTTCCAAGAGGTCTCGACACGACTGCCCGGCGGCGACGGCAATCTCAGCCAATTGTTCCGCCGTGGGGTCGGGGATGGTCGCACAGTCGGAGAAGATCAGATGTCCATCTACGCCCCACTGTGGGTCCGGGGTCTTCATGACGAAACAGGACGACGCGTATTTCACCCCCGGCGCGGTCTTGATGATGGTAAACGCGGCCAGCAACACATCGCCGGTGGCATTCTCGGCTCCGGCAACCATGGCGTCTGCGTCGCCCCTGCGCACCATCATGGCGCCCCACTTCAAGGGTTCGGTGATCTCATTCGTTGCGGTTGCTTTGTCCATTCCTTTGTGCTTCCGCAGCTCCACGTACTCGTCTGCGTAGGCCTCTCGTTGCTCGGAATGTGCCGGGTCGGTCACCGTAACGCCATCGAGAGCAACGCCGGCGTCTGATGCCGCCTTTGATACCGCGTCCTTGGTGCCGAGGAGCGTCACTGATCCGGCCAAGCCCTTGTCCACCAGGATGCGGGCCGCCTGTATGGTCCGCGGCTCCGTGCCTTCCGGCAACACCAGATTCCGCCGCAGTTTCTGCGCTTTTGCGTGCATCCGCTCTACAAAATCCATGAGGTCTCCTTGAAATTGAGTACGTCCATGGTAGCACCTTTCTCAGAGCAGTGGAAACATCCGTCGCCTCGCCGATATGATGGCGACATGAAAGTCGGAGTATATGGTTTGGGTCGCTTTGGCAGGTTGTGGGCGGAGATGCTCGCGCGGGAGGTCGAAGTTGTCGCCGCCAATCGGAGTGAAGTACGGGATTCGCCGGAAGGGGTACATCTGGTCTCTCGCAGGGATCTTGGTAGCTGCGACGCCGTGTTCTTATGCGTAGCAATTGGGGCGCTTCCCGAAGTGCTTCGACAAATCGCGCCCGTCCTCCGTCCGGGCCAACTCGTCGCCGATACGTGCTCGGTTAAGGTGCGACCCCTCGAGTGGATGCGCGAGGCGCTGCCGTCCGGGGTGCAGATTCTTGGTACCCACCCAATGTTCGGCCCGGACTCCGTCCGGGACAGCTCGGAGCATCTTCCCATTGTCATGGCGCGGGATCGAGTGGATGATGCCACCTACGCCCAATGGAAAGACCACTTCACGGCAATGGGCCTCACCCTGCGGGAGATGTCCGCGGAGGCGCACGACCGGGAAGCGGCCTATACCCAGGGCATTACTCACCTCGTCGGACGTATTCTTGCGGATTTTGGCGTGCCCGACAGTACAATTGCCACACTCGGGTACCGGCGGCTGCAACAGGTCATGGAGCAGACCTGCAACGACCCCTATCGGCTCTTCCTCGACCTCCAGCGCTACAATCCATACACCGCTCAGATGCGAACGCGCTTCACGCATGCGGTGGACACCGTTCTGTCCAGCCTCGGCGGCAGCGACAATATTGACACCCCATGAGGCTAGTGCTACCGTCCATATTCAGCATTACCTAGCGAAAACTATGGCAGAACTACGACTAAAAAAGATCGACGAAGCCGATATCGATACCGTCCTTGCCGAGGACGTGGATTTCGAGGGCACCCTCTCCTTTGAAGAACCGGTCCTGGTAAAGGGCAACTTCCGCGGGGAGATCACCTCATCTGGTGACCTCTTTGTCAGCGAAGATGCATCCGTGGATGCCACCGTGACGGCAAACGTGGTCTCGGTTCGAGGCAGGGTGAACGGAGACGTCCACGCACGAACGCGACTCGAGCTCTTTTCCAACTCGCGTCTTACCGGCAGCATTGTCGCGGCAGACCTGGTGGTCCAAAGCGGCTGTGCGGTAAATGCAACGTGTCGCATGGAGGACGGGGCCACCGGGGGGACCGAATGAGCTCGTGGCGGAAGACGATCGCTGCAGTGGCGATGCTGACGACTATCCTTGCCGGCACCCTTGCCGCCCAGGAGCTCGATGCTCTCGAGCTATACCGGGAGGGGCGATACGAGGACGCGGTGGAGACTACTCTGGAAGAGATCGAGGCCGAGCCGCGGAACATGAACTCCTACACGGTTCTGGGGTGGAGCCTCCTGGCCCTGGGCCGCTACGAAGATGCGCTGGAGTACGGCCTTCAAGCGCTTGAAGTATCCCGTTTCGACAGTCGGATCATTCAGATAGTCGGTGAGGCGAACTACTTCCTGGGCAACAACATGGAGGCCCTCGAGTACCTCCAGGAATATGTTGCGATTGCCCCCACCGGGAGCCTTATTGATCAGGTGTACTACTATCTCGGAGAGATCTTCATCGACTTCGGGGAATATCACCATGCGGATATTGCACTGACTGCCGCCGTCTATCACCAAGACGGCGTGGCGTCGTGGTGGAGTCGTCTGGGCTTCGTTCGGGAGCAGCTGGAGGATTACCAGTACGCGTTGCAGGCCTACGCCCGCGCCCTCGAGCTCAATCCCAGTCTCGGGTCGGCGACGCAGGGGCGGCAGCGTGTCCGAGCCGCCATTTCCGGCTGAGTACAGCCAAGAAGCTCTTTCTGAGAATTCCGAGGATTCGGTCTCTCCGATTGCTCCAAAATGTGGTAGATTTTCCTCCTCGAAGCGCGATACTGTCAGTAGCGTAGCGATCTGGCAACGAGCGCTTATTTCGACACCCATTCGTGTCGATAGGAGGGATGTATGGGCAGAATACGAGTTCTGCAGATTGCAGTGGCAACCGTCGCACTGGTGGCCCTTGCCGGGTGCGAGCAGGTCTTCACATATAACGTGTTTTCCTCGTTTCAGCGAAACCCGGAGAACCTATCTTCGGAGCAGCAGAAATCCTACGCACAATCGGCCTTGGAATCGGGCGACCAGGAGGCAATGGCGGATGCCTACGCGGCGCTTCGAGATGAAGCGTTGGAAAGCGGCGATCCTGAGCTCACCTCCCTCGCGACCGATTTGGCCCTTGGTGCCTCCGGGATCAACGACGTTGCCCCGGAATTGGCGGAGAAAGCGCTGAGTGGGGAGCTTTCGGATTCAGATGATGTCGAGTCGGCGCTTGGTGACGCCCTCGATCAGATCCAAGACACGCAGGCCCTCGACGACGCTGCCGCTTTGATCAAGAAGACCAAGGAGAACGGCGGTACCGTCAGCGAAGACCAGTACGTTCTCGCCACGGCCGGTCTTGTCGCAAAGAAAGCCAAAGAGGCCGAGGCCGAAGGCGGAAGCATTGAAGACCTCGATGCGAGTGATTTTGAAGACGCGCAGACCTTTGTTGACGAGGCGCAGGCGGACCTGGAGTCTCGCGGCGAGACGTCGGAAACTCTACAGCTTCTAGAAGACTACATGAGCGGCACAACGTAATCGCGCTTGATTCGCTTGGATGACGAGGAGGAATGTGGTGCACCGCTTGCGATTCGTACGTTACCCAGTGATAGCTTTCGTGGTACTCGCTGTCATTGCGGGTCCCTCTTTCGCACAGAGCTCCTCCGTAACTGAATCCGTGGTGCTTCCCCGTTCCCCGCGAATGGCCGCCGTCGGGGGGCGTTACACGACCCTCGCCGACGGCTACGACACCCTCATGTCCAATCCGGCGGGGTTCCGCTCAGTCCCTGCGGGTATTCAGGCGGCAGAGCTTTCGCTGCGTCTGAGTGGGCCCGTCTTGAGTCTCTCGTCGATCATTCTAGAGGGCGTGGATGAGGGCTTCGATACCGTGTTCACCTCGCCGGAGACGCTTTCCCAACTCCAGCGACTCTACGCTTCGCTTGGGCTCTTTGGCCCCATTTCCTTTGGATTCGTGGGCGACGGGTTGGGCTTTGCGATATCGAGTGCTTCGGACGTGACCCTGCGAACCGTGGGAAGTACAGGACTCACGGCGGTCGCCCAGGAAGCGCTTCTACTGTCCGGCGGCTTCGCCCTTCGCGTGCCAATCCCTGAGCGGGCGGGGGAGCTCGATACCGGGGTCTTGTTAAAGGGCTTCGTCCAAGGGGCGTCATCCATCGAGACTTCGCTCCTCGCGCTTCCGGACCTCTTCAATTCCTTCGACACCGACTTGATTCTCGGTGCGCCCTTCTCCGTGGCAACCGGCTTGAGCGTTGACGTCGGCGTCCGCTATCAGATTCTCCCGTGGTTTGCGGTTGGCTTGACCGGTCAGAACCTTCTCGCGCCGGCCCTTGTGAACACCTACGGCTCTCTCACCGGTTTCCTGGACAATGAGGCGTCGCTTTCGGAGAGGCAGGAGCGTGTGCCCATAAACGTTTCGGGCGGCGTTGCCTTTACGCCAAGCCTCGGCGGCTTGGAACGACACATCACCAATTTTCGAGTTCTTCTGGACTACCGCGACGGTCTGGATTTTTGGACCGACCCAAACAACACCGAAAATCCCTTGCTCAAGGTCGCAGCCGGCGTTGAGGCAACGCTTCTCGACGTCGTCAGTGTTCGCCTCGGTCTCTCCGAAGGGCTCCCCGCGGCGGGACTGGGCCTGAATCTGGGTCGTGTTGAGATCGATGCAGTTGCCTTCGGTGATGAGCTGACGTCGGAACCTGGATTCCGGTCGGTGTACAACATCATGTTCGGGGTTCGGTTTCAAAGCGGCGGAAGCAGATAGGGAGCATTCCAGATCCGGGGCGCCGCCGGGGCCAACTCGCGACTGATCAGGCGAACATCGCGGAAATGCCTCCACGTCGACCCGGATTTGGAATTGCCGAGTTGACAGCGTTTCACGGCGATTGGTAGCTTACCATCACCCGGGCCGCTAGCTCAGTTGGTAGAGCAACAGCCTTTTAAGCTGTGGGTCGCAGGTTCGATCCCTGCGCGGCTCATGACTCGCTTGACGAAGCGAGGGGCGTCAAGGTACGCTCCGCGGCATACCGCGTCTCCATCGTCTAGTGGTTAGGACACCGGGTTTTCATCCCGGCAACAGGGGTTCGACTCCCCTTGGAGATGCCAAAAAAGGGCTCCGGCTGCCTTTCGGCTCCGGAGCCCTGTTTCTTTGCCGTGCACGGCCGGTGCCGCGCACCTCCGCCTAGGTGTCGAACCAGAAGCGAAGCCCGAAAGATCCTTGGAGCCCGAAGTTGCCGGTATCGAAACCGTTGCCGGTGATGGGCGCCCAGGTTGGCGCAAACTCCAGAAACAGCTCGAGCACCTCAATCGGATAGGCGTTCAAGCCAATCGGGACACGTCCACCGAGCTCGAAGTTCGGGACCGCGACGTACAGTCCCGGCCCGATGTACAGGTTGACGAAACTAAAAAGGTTTTGGGTGAACAGCCACCAGTCGGCGGTGAGGCCTAAGCCAAACGTGTTTTGACTGAGCTGCATCCCGATGCCCCAGAGGACGGGGAGTTGGGGAAACTTGACGGACAACATGACGTTCTGGCCGGGTAGGCCCCCGAGAGGGTTCAATCCGGCGGCTACACCGACGCCAAAGGTATCCGCACTCGCACTCATTGCCGCGATCATGAGGATCGCAAGAACAATCAGAACAATCTTTCGCATGGAGCACTCCTCGAATGTGTGATACTACGCGCAGGAGTATAGCGCAGGCATTGTAGAATTTTAAGCCGTGCCAGGTAGCTTTCTGGTTGAGATTCCCCTCCGCGGCCGCTATAGTGAGGCTGATCATGCGTGAAATAGTGCTCAATGCCAGTGACCTCGACGGCTATCTCTCTGAGAATGACCGCGAGCGGATTGAAGAAATGGATCGCCTCTACGCGGAGGCATCCAAGGTTTGTCAGGTCCTCGACAGCTCCCAAAATGAGAGCCGCCTCAATACCGAAAAGCAGCGCCTCATCAAGCTCTACGGGGAGATGGGAGACAGAATGCAGGAGATGACGAAGGATGAGGCCTCGATCCGCGTCTACTCCTTCGAGACGCCTCGAAGCGTTCACGGTGAGGCGTCCCGCTTGATCGCCAAGCTTCGCGACGTTCGTACTCAACATCACGAGTTCGTCTACTACATCCAGCGTGCCTACGAGTTGCTGTTTAATCTGGCCTTCGCCGGCCCCGGGGATCGTCGTAAGAATCACCTCATTGTGAAGACTCCGGTGACAGCGCCGAATCAGCAGTACGCCGTTCACAAGATTCCAGATGTCGACGAGGAGCTGGAGAACTCGGTCATGTGCGTCATGCTGCGCGGTGCGCTTCTGCCGTCCATGATAATGTCCAAGGAGATCCAAGAGTACGCTTCAACCGGCTACGTCACGCCCTTCGCTCTGTTCAGTATCAAACGGGACGAGACGCGTTCCGAGCGCGACATGCGCTACGCCCTGAACCTGGACCGAAGCTACTTCGATCTCGAGACCTTAAACGACAAGGATCTGATATTCGCCGATCCCATGAATGCGACCGGCGGCAGCCTGGTGACCATTGTGCACTACCTGCTCTCACAGGGGGTGAAACCGCGGTCCATCAAGTTCTGTAACGTCATATCGGCTTTGAAGGGCACCCTGCGGATCATTCGCGCCCTCGAGGGCGCGTCCGTGTACACCCTGTGGATGGACCCGAGTTTAAACTCCCTCGCCTATATTCTTCCCGGTCTCGGAGACGCCGGCGACCGGCTCAACGGCAGCGACTTCGCGGAGGAGCCTCGGGACATGATCCAGCTCATAGCCGACTACGGAACGACTATTTCCAACCTCTATCGTGCACAAGTCAGAGAAGTCGAGAGAACGGTACTCACCCACTCGAAGGAGTAGGATGCGCAACGGCGTGTTCGGGGGCTGTGCGGGGCGCATATGGCGCAACGCTGCATCTGCAGTTGCGCTGATCGTGATCTTGAGCTCCTGCGTCACCTTGGTGGCGAAGGAAGATCTCGCCGCGGAGTATCTATCAGTAGCGAACTCGCTCTACGAGGCGGAGGCCATGCAAGAGGCCTCGCGCTACTACGGAAGAGCGCTCGAGCTCGACCCAAGCCTGGAGGCGGCCGGCTTCAACCTGGCACGCGTCTACATTGAACAGGAGCGGTACGAGCGTGCCACCACACTCCTTCAGGAGCTCCTTACGGAGCGACCCGAGAGCGTCGAAATCAAAGAGGCCCTCGCCTTTGCGCTCCTGCAAAGCGGTCGCCTTGACCGTGCGGAGCGCCTCTACGAAGAGGTCCTCAAGGAAAGTTCCTACCGAACTGCCGCACTCTACAACCTTGGCTTGCTCAACCGCGAACTGGACCGTCCGGCTGCTGCTGAGGAGTATTTGGCTCGCGCCTACGAAACGGCCTCGGATGATGCAGACATTGCCTACGCATACGGATCACTGTTGGCCGCGCAGGGGCGTCTCGAGGAGGCTGTTTCGGTCTTCGAGGGCTTTGTGGAGGCAGCCTCCGTCGGGGACGATCGCCTGAAGCGGGTAGCGGAAGTGTTTGAGGAGGGCGAGTACTACAGTCGCGCCCTGGACGTCTACACGCGCCTTGTTGAGGCCGAGGTCGAGGATCCCTGGGCGTATTTTCGGCGAGCCCGGCTGCTGCTTACCGCGGCCGAGGACCCGGACGCAGGGCTGCCGGCGTTACGAGAAGCTCTCGACCGGGGATATGATGATAAGGCTGAGCTCGGGTTGCTTCTCGAAGCACCGGAACTGGTACGGCCCGGGGAAGTGGAAGCGATCCTCCGGGATGCCGGCTATGATTTTGCGGAGTTGCGCAGCGCCGCCGAAGCGGCACAAGCGGCAGAACGGCGCGTCCAGGGAAACGAGCGGGCCCGCCCCCTGGCCGGTCGTCCGTACATGGAGAGCTTGCGGCCCTAGAGGCTCTTGGCCAGATTGGCAAAGACCGTATCGGGCTCGGGACGTGCATCTATGTCTACGAGGAGACCGCGCTCCTGGTAGTAATCGACAAGCGGCTCGGTCTGACGCCGATACACCTCGAGACGGTTTTTGATCGACTCCTCCCGGTCGTCAGGACGTTGCATCAGTTCTTCCCCCGTTACATCGTCCTTCCCCGGCGCTTTGGGCGGACTGAATTCGATGTGATAGGTCCGGCCGGATGCTTTGTGAACGCGTCGGCCCGACAAGCGCTTCACGATCTCTTCATCCCCGAGGATGAAGCGGACGACCTTATCGATTCGCGCGAATCCGTCGAGAGCCTCCGCTTGAGGGATCGTGCGGGGGAAGCCGTCCAGGATGAAGCCTTTCTTCGCGTCTTCCTGGGAAAGCCGATCACGGACAAGCTCGATGGTTAGCTCGTCCGGTACCAGTTCGCCGCTATCGAGTATTGCCTTAACACGTTTGCCAAGATCGGTCTCGTTGTTGATGTTCTCTCTAAATATGTCGCCCGTCGAGACGTGGGGTATGCCCTTTTCTTCAGCCAGACGAGACGCCATTGTTCCCTTTCCAGCTCCTGGAGGCCCCAAAAAGATAAGATTCATGGATGCTCCTTACGCGTCGGTTTCTGCAAGATGATTGTAGAGGGGCCAAGAATGGTTGGTCAACGACGAAGCGAGGCGGTACTATGAACGGTGAATGCAAGAGGAGGAAACGGTGGATTTTTGGGATCGAGTGAGAAACACAGTCGACAAGGGTATTGATAATTCGCGCGGCTTCTTTGGCAAAGCACAAGAGCGGGCGCGTGACCTGAGCGAACGAGGAATTCTGCGCTTCGAGATCATGCAACTCGAGTCGCGGGTCGAGAAGCTAACGGCAAAGCTGGGCGCTCGCGCATATGAGGTTTTGTCGAAGGAGGGGAAGAATACCATCTCGCGCAAGACGCCGGGCGTGAAGGATATCATCTCTGAGATCGAGGATATCGAGAAGCGCGTGCACGAGAAAGAGGCTGATCTGGCGGTTCTTGCGGAGCGCAGCCCCGAACAGGCCGAGGGAGACGAGAGCGAAGCTGCCCAGGGGACAGGTGAGGCCGGCAAGGACACGCAGGCCGGAGCGGACAAGGCCGAGAACGTGCGTAATGTAGGCCCCGACGCCGCAGGCGGCGCGAATCCGCAGAACGACGAGAAAAGCTAACAAAACGCCTTGACAGCGTAGCGTGCAATTGGGTAGATTGCCGCTTGCACCGTTGAGAGAGGGTGCGAATCAGCAACAGGGCGTTTGAGACGCGAGCCTAGCGAACGTGTTGACACGAAGTGCACGTTTCGGATACTGTTGCCGTCCCTGCCGAAGCACTGGGTGAGGAGCCTGGGTGAGGCAGCGGTTCTTTGAGAAGAAAGAGAAGGGAAGGAAACACGCGTAGTGAGATGCGGGTGGAAGAGGGTGTGTGACCCCGGTATGGGGAAGCACGTCCTAACCTGTCATCAAAGAAACCTTTGAGAGATGGGTTGAACTTGAGATGATAAGAGAATGCTCTTCTTCGGAAGAGCAATGAATATCATGGAGAGTTTGATCCTGGCTCAGAACGAACGCTGGCGGCGCGTTTTAAGCATGCAAGTCGAGCGGTAATGTACCTTCGGGTATGTGAGAGCGGCGAACGGGTGAGTAACACGTAGGTGATCTACCTTGGGGTTGGGGATAGCCCATGGAAACATGGGATAATACCGAATAGGTTGTCTTGTTCATGGACGAGAGAACAAAGGCGCTTTGGCGCCGCCCTGGGATGAGCCTGCGGCACATTAGTTAGTTGGTGGGGTAACGGCCTACCAAGGCGACGATGTGTAGCCGGCCTGAGAGGGTGATCGGCCACACTGGGACTGAGACACGGCCCAGACTCCTACGGGAGGCAGCAGCTAAGAATCTTCCGCAATGGGCGAAAGCCTGACGGAGCGACGCCGCGTGGGTGATGAAGGCCTAACGGTTGTAAAGCCCTTTTCTGCGTGAGGAATAAGGACAGGAGGGAATGCCTGGCTGATGACGGTAGCGCAGGAATAAGCCCCGGCCAATTACGTGCCAGCAGCCGCGGTAACACGTATGGGGCGAGCGTTGTTCGGAATCATTGGGCGTAAAGGGCGCGCAGGCGGCCATGTAAGTCTGGTGTGAAAGACCGTAGCTCAACTACGGGCACGCGCTGGAAACTATGTGGCTTGAGTTCTGGAGGGGAAGCTGGAATTCCAGGTGTAGGGGTGAAATCTGTAGATATCTGGAAGAACATCGGCGGCGAAGGCGAGCTTCTGGCCATGAACTGACGCTGAGGCGCGAAAGCGTGGGGAGCAAACAGGATTAGATACCCTGGTAGTCCACGCTGTAAACGATGTGCACTAGGTGTTGGGCCGCTGAAGGCTCAGTGCCGGAGTTAACGCGTTAAGTGCACCGCCTGGGGAGTATGCCCGCAAGGGTGAAACTCAAAGG
>CAYPTH010000059.1:0-18780 GCA_964413635.1 uncultured Spirochaetaceae bacterium | reverse complement strand
AGAGCCACGACGACGTCGCAGGGATCGGCCGATATCGCTCGCCCCGGGTGCTCATTGACGCCTTTGACGCCGGCGCCTACGGGGGTACGGGCAAACAGATCGATGAAGAGCTCGTGGCCGCTGCGCGAAAGACGGTGCCGTTGTGGCTTGCCGGGGGGCTGACGCCGGAAAACGTGGGCGACATTGTCCGCCGCTTCGCGCCTGAGCTCGTTGATGTGTCCAGCGGTGTAGAGGCGGAGGCGGGCAGGAAGGATCATGAGAAGATCCGGCGTTTTCTGTCGGAGGTGCGCGCCGCCGGGGCGGCACAGCAGGAGGGAGGTCAGTAATGTCGACACGGGAGACCACAACAACAACGGCGGCGGGCTTCTTCGACGCCTTCGGGGGGAGGTACGTTGCGGAAGTGCTTCGTCAGCCCCTGGTGGAGCTGGAGAGCAGCTTCACCGCGCTCAGGCAGGACGGCTCCTTCTGGGAGGAGTTTGCCGAGCTGGGGCGCACCTACGTCGGACGGCCGACACCGCTTCTCTATGCAAAGAACACGACGGAACGGATCGGCGGCGGGCAGATCTACGTCAAGCTCGAGGGATTGGCGAATACCGGCGCGCACAAGATCAACAACGCAATTGGTCAGGCGCTCCTGGCAAAGCGAATGGGCAAGCGCCGCATTATTGCTGAGACCGGCGCAGGGCAGCACGGTCTGGCGACGGCCGCGGTCTGCGCAAAGCTCGGCTTCGAGTGCACGGTGTACATGGGATCCGTGGATGTACGGCGTCAGCGGCCCAACGTGTTCTGGATGGAGATGTTCGGCGCAAAGGTAGTACCCGTTGAGAGCGGAAGCAGAACGCTGAAGGACGCAGTGAACGAGGCGCTTCGCGACTGGTCCGCAAGCTACGAGGACAGCCACTACCTCATCGGCTCGGCCCTCGGCCCTTCCCCGTATCCCGCCATGGTGCACGCCTTTCAGGAGGTGATCGGTCGGGAGACGCAGGAGCAACTCGCCGAGATCGGTGTCGAGCCGAGCGCCCTGGTGACCTGCGTCGGCGGCGGCTCGAACGCCGTCGGCTTCTTTGCACCCTATCTGGGCCAAGAGACACCGCGCCTCGTCGGCGTAGAGGCGGGAGGGCGCAGCAATGATCTTGGGCAGCACGCGGCGCGAATGTCCGGTGCCGGGAAGGTCGGGATTGTGCAAGGCTACAAGAGTCTCTTTCTCTTGGATGAGGACGGCCAGGTTGCGCCGACACACTCCATCTCCGCCGGCCTGGACTATCCCGGCATTGGCCCTGAGCTCGCCGCCGCCGGCACGGCGGGACGGGTGGAGTTCGAGACCGCAAGCGACGCCGAGGCGCTCGAGGCGCTCAAGCTCTTTGCCCGGGAAGAGGGAATTGCCTTCGCCCTCGAGTCGGCCCACGGCGCAGCGGAGGCGCTCAAGCTCGCAGCGACCATGTCGCCGGATGAGAGCGTGGTCGTCAACATGTCGGGACGGGGCGACAAGGATCTCTTCATTACCGCACGAGAGATTCAGCCGGAGGCGTGGCGGGCCTTTCTGTCTCAGGAGGCAGCGCGATGAAGGCGTCCCTCATGACCCACCTGGTGGCGGGGTATCCGCGCCCCGACGCGGACCGGGAGATTGCCCACGCTCTGGTGCGGGGCGGGGCATCCTTCCTGGAGCTGCAGTTTCCCTACTCGGACCCGACCGCCGACGGTCCGGCAATTCAAGAGGCGTGTCAGCTGGCCCTGGACGGCGGATTCCGCGTCGACGACGGCTTCGACCTCGTCTCACGCCTGGCTTCCGAAGTGGATGCCCCAATCTTCATTATGAGCTACGCCGGCTTGGTCTTTTCCCGCGGGATTGAGCGCTTCCTTTCGCAAGCCGCCGCTGCAGGTGCGAGAGGCGTGATTGTCCCCGATTTGCCGGTCGAGAGCGATGAGGGGCTCTATCGACTCGCAGGGGAGACCGGGATAGCGGCGGTGCCGGTGAGTGTGGCGACGGCGCCTCCGGAGCGGCTGAAAGCGCTCGCCGAGCTCGAGCCGGAGTACCTCTACGTGGCCCTGCGGGCGGGCACCACGGGAAGCTCCACCCGCCTCTCGGAGGAGAGCGTCGGCTTCCTCCACGCCGCCCGCGCTGTGGCCGGTCACGTCATGGGGGGATTCGGCATTGGCTCTCGCCGGGACGTCGAGGCGCTGCTTCCCCACTGCGACACCGCGGTGGTGGGCTCGGCGATTGTCCGCGCCGTCCGGCAGGCGGGAAGTGACCCGGCCGCCGCCGCCGAGGCGCTCGTGCGAGAGCTCGTTTTCGGTTGACCATCGCTTTCCGATTCCCGATACTTGCTCTGCAAGGAGAGCTGGATGAAGGTAGAATTGACCACTGAGAACTTCAAGGACGAAGTGCTCGAGTCCGATGTTCCGGTGTTGGTGGATTTCTGGGCCGAGTGGTGCATGCCCTGTAAGATGATTGCACCGGTCCTCGACGAAATGTCATCCGAGTACGAGGGCAAGCTCAAGATCGGAAAGCTCAACGTGGATGAGCAGGCCGAGCTCGCGGCGCAGTACAACATTGTGAGCATCCCGACCATGCTGGTGTTCAAGGACGGTGAGGTGGTCAATCAACAGATTGGCGCCGTTCCTCGGCTCAGGATCGAGAAACTGGTGAAGGATCACATTTCCGAGTAGACGTCGTCCGTATTAACCGTCCCGAAGGTGGCGCCGCTCGTGGGTGTAATGTGCCAGTCCTCCGCGGAGTCGCTGTCCACTGACGCGGATGACCGGGAAATGGAGCGTGTTGCGGTGGAATCCTCCGGATCCACTGCATCCTCCGGTCGCACGTGGTCCCCGGAGATCACCCATCCGCCGTCGTTCACCACCTCCTCGATCATGACTTGTGCTGCTTTCGTACCGAAGCTGCCGTAGCGCGCCTCCGGCTCGTAGGAGCGGTTGCTGTAGATGACCGCGTCAAGGATCGGGCCGTCCCGATACGCATACAGCGAGACGGCGCCGTTGTTTCCGGAGAGGCCCGTTGGCTCGGCCATCCAGAAGTCAAAGGCCTCGGGATGGGCGTCCTTTCCACCGGATACGCCGGGATCATCGATCTCGTTTATTTCACCGTCTATCCCGTCAGGTTTTAGATGAACCAGAATGAAGGTCCCCGCCGGGACAGTCATTGAGGGGAAGATGAGCACACCCTTGTGCTCCTGCGGACTCCCGGCGTAAAAGGCAAGCCCGCCGAGGTTACCTCCCTCGGTAACCAGCAACTCAGCAACGTCGGGGTGGTTTCCTGAGCCCTGGCAAGTGAACTCGTTGATGATCATCCGCGCCGGGTTCGGATTGTAGCCGGTGACATCCAGCATGAAGGTCAGGGTATTTCCGGCTTCGTCCTCCACCGTCGCTTCCACGGTGTAGCGTGAGCCGACTGCAGCGGGCTCCTCCGTCTCAATGAGGATGAGTGTTTCCTCCCTGCGCACCGTTACCGCACCGAGGTCCGGCGCCACAATGATGGAATCGGCCGATAGGCTGGTAAGCTCATTGAAGCGTGCTACAATGAGATTGGGACCCTTCATTGCGAGGGACTCGAGTTGCGGCGGATGGAGATCACCAAAGACTTGCGTCCGCGTTTCTTCGAAGGGGGTGCACGCCGTCATGACGGCACAGCATACGCCGCAGAGGCTCAGGATGATCGCGGTGCGTAGGGGTCCAAAAGCCATTTCTTTCCTCCTCTTCTCCTGTTACCACCGCGGAGTTGGCCCTGGGACTTCACGGTGGTGACGCTTTACGCCGTATGAGCACGACGATATACTGCCAAAATCTCAAGAACGGAGGCCCTCATGTGTGGCATCATTGGTTACTGCGGACCAAAAGCAGCAGCCCCCATCCTGCTTGAAGGACTGAAACGACTCGAGTATCGCGGCTACGACTCCGCCGGTATTTCGGTCGCTAACGATAACTCCCTCTCCATCATCAAGCGCACGGGCAAGATTAATGATCTCCGGGAGCACGTTCCCGCCGAGCTGCCCGGCGTCTACGGCATCGGTCACACTCGCTGGGCGACTCACGGCGCCGTCAACGATATCAACGCACACCCGCACTCCGACGCCTCCGGCCGCATCGCCATTGTGCACAACGGCATTATTGAGAACTACACGACGCTCAAGGAGAAGCTGGAAGATGAGGGCTACGTCTTCAAGACGGATACGGACTCCGAGGTCGTCGCGCATCTCATTGCGAGCCTCTACGACGGAGACCTCGAAAGCGCAGTCAAGCAAGCCGCCCGCCTCGTGAAGGGAACCTACGGTATTGCGGCCGTCCACGCCGACGAGCCGAACGTGATCATTGGCGCTCGCAACGGCTCCCCCTTGGTGCTGGGGATCGGCGATGACGAGATGTTCCTCGCCTCCGACGTCACGGCCATTGTTGCGCATACCAAGCATGTGATCTATTTCGAGGACGGCGAGATTGTCCGCGTGACGCCGGACTCATACCGAACGACGGATCTCAGAGACAACAAGGTGAATAAGCAGATCGACTTCATTAGCTGGGAGCTCGAAGAGATCGAGAAGGACGGCTACGCCCACTTCATGGAGAAGGAGATCCTCGAGCAGACCGAGTCCATTAGCCGCGCCATGCAGGGACGCCTTGATCACGATCTTGCTACCGGTCACCTCGGCGGACTCAACATGTCCAACCGGGAGCTCTTGGACATCGGGCGGGTCAAGATCATTGCGGCGGGCACCTCCTACCACGCCGGATGGGTGGCCGCGTATCTGCTCGAGACAATGGCGCGTATCCCAGCCAGTGCGGAGCTTGCCTCTGAGGTACGGTACCGCAACCCCATTGTCGAGCGGGATGCGCTGTACTTCGCCGTGTCCCAGTCCGGGGAGACGGCGGACACGCTCTACGCAATGCGTGAGCTCAAGCGCAAGGGCGCGCGGGTGCTCGGGATCTGTAATGTAGTCGGATCGACCATTCCGCGGGAGTCCGACGGCGGCGTGTACATACACTCGGGCCCGGAGATTGCGGTCGCCTCGACCAAGGCCTTCACCAGTCAGCTGACGGCGTTCTACATCTTTGCCGTGTTGATTGCTCGAATGCGGGACATGTCCTACGAAGAGGGGCTCGGCTTCATTGACGCCTTGGAGAATGTGCCGGCGCAGATCGGCCGAATCCTCGACAACCGGGAGCGGGCAATCGAGCTTGCCAAGAAGTACTCTTATGCGGAGAACTTTCTATTCCTCGGCCGAGGCCTCAATTACCCGGTCGCCCTCGAAGGCGCGTTGAAGCTCAAAGAGATCTCCTACATCCACGCGGAGGGCTACAGCGCCGCGGAGATCAAGCACGGACCAATTGCGCTCATCAACCCGCAGACACCGAGCCTGTTTCTGGTTCCCGACGACGGCCTTCGCCACAAGATCATCTCCAACATGAAGGAGGTGAAGGCGCGCGAGGGCCACGTCATTGCCGTTGCTGTTGAGGGCGACACCGAGGTCCAGAACATTGCCGACGATGTCTTTTTCATCCCAAAGGCGCACCAGTACATGTACCCCTTTCTCATGGTTGTTCCCCTCCAGCTCTTTGCCTACTACATGGCCCTCGAGCTCGGACGCAACGTGGATCAGCCGAGGAACCTGGCAAAGAGCGTAACGGTGGAGTGATTGTGGTGCCGACCGCTGGAAGTACCACCGGGATGACCGGATGGGCCTGGGCTTGGTGCCGCCGGCTCCCGCTAGTGCTGGTGGCCGCGTTGGGCGTGGCGGTGGCTACTGCAGCCCAGGGCCAGGACGGCGGGCGGGCCGGCGGGCAGGACGAATTTGGGCCGGAGAACGCCGTGTTGGTGAAGGGGCCAACCCTCGGCCGAGAGCTACCCTTCTTGGGCCCGAATGTCGTGGAGTACTGGCGCGCGTCCTACGAGTATCAGAATGACATCTTCATCGTGTATCTTACCCGGGATCCCGTCTTCGGGCTGGGTGAGTGGACCCAGGGTCAGTGCGGGGATCGAGAAGGCCGCTACCAGGAGGGCGAGGAAGGAGGCACCGAGATATGGCATCTCTCCGCGGACGGAATCAACGATGATGCCGACTGGCACCTCTTCGTGGACGTTCGGGACTTCGACGGGGACGCATGCCAAATCATGCCCCCATTCATTGACCGGCTCCAATTCTTTTTTGACGCCCTCGGCGCCGATAGTCGGGAAACTCCGCTTCCCGCTGTAGTAGGACCGGCCCTATAGCCACTTAACGAGCTCCCCAATACGGCCGATAAACAAAGACAGAATGAAAGTCGGTGTCTTTGTCGCTGTTGCGTTTCTTCTCTTGGTCTCCCCGTTGAGCGCGCAGGACGGTGGATCCGATCTATCGCTCTCTGCCGAAGACGTAAGGATTGAGCAGAGTCTCGACGGGGGATACATTCTCACCATTCGCAAGAAGCCGGGAATCGAGTCGGTCTTGGTTACCGAGTCGACGGAAGATCCGAACCGGGAGGTCGCCTCCTACGCTTTGCGCAGTCCCGAGCCCCACCCCGTAAACGGTGAGGAGCGGCGCATCCTCGACGGGGCGTTTATTGATCCAGACAACGAGCTGCACTTTCTTGCGGACTCTGCTCCTGAAGAGAGCGAGGTGTTTGACCAGGCCTTCCGCGTCTTTATCCCCTACATAGTCGAGTTCGGGTACGACTGGACGCGCAACGGCGAGCTCATGGTGCTCGACGGTACCTACCTCAACATCCGCGCATTTGAGAAGCAGTATGCCGATTACTCGGGCGCCTTCGAGGACAACCCCTTCGTGCTCACGGTAGAGCAGCGAGAGATCGCCGAGAAGCCGGACGGCGATTTCATGGACGATACCGTTGACGATTTCGAAGAAATTGCGGCCGAAGGTGACGGCGAGGTTGCCTACGCCGCAACGAACGAGGATCTCTCGCGGGAGATCGATCGCATTCTGAGCAACGCCCGGGAAAGAACGGTCGACTTGGTCCTAGCTCTCGATACGACATCCAGCATGGAAGACAACGTTCCGGCCTTGCAGCAAGACCTCGTTCCCTTGTTAAAGAAGAAGCTCGGCAATGTGGAATCCTTGCGCGTCGGCCTGGTGTACTACCGGGACTACATGGAGGAGTATCTCACTCGTACCGTCGAGTTCCACGACAACCTGGACTTCGTGCAAGACGCCGTAGATGCCATTCGAGTGGCCGGTGGACGTGACATCCCCGAGGCGGTCCACGAAGCGCTTTATACGGCAATCCAAGGCTTTCCCTGGTCGGCTGAGGACAAGCTCGTGATTCTGGTCGGCGATGCTCCACCCCATCCGCGACCGCGGGGCAGCATAAGCAAAGAGATGGTCTACGAGCGGGCGCGAGAGCTGGGTATTCGACTGAACACCATCATTCTCCCGCAGTAAGGCTTCCCTAACCCGCCGACGTCGGATCCTCTCCGGACTGCATCTTTTCCAGCACCTTTTCCGCCAAGACCTTGGGCCACTCCGGCAGTTGCTGGGCATCGGCTTCATCGTAGCGCGCAATCAGCTCGTTAAAGAGCTTCGTGGCGCGCTCCTCGTTCCCCTGCTTGTAGTTGATGAAGGCTATCTCGTACTTGGCGGATACCTGTGTTGCAGGGTCATCCGGAAAGCGCTCAATGACGGCCTCATAGTAGGCGAGGGCGGTTTCGTAGCGATTGGCATCCACCGCCTCTTGGGCGCGCTGAAAATACTCGGCTGGTTCGAGGTCGCGAGGGATGTCCGTAGGCGCCGTCTGACACGCGGCGAGGACTAGGAGAAGGGCAATCAATCCGAGAATGCTATGAAGTTTCATGGTATCAATACTGTCCAATCAGGTAGGTTTCGTCTTTCACCGGAAGGGTACGTTTGAGCTCTCGTAAGAACTCTTGCAAGTCACCCATGGGCTCGTAGGCGTTGCAGTCTTCCAGGCGCCTGCGGATCACGGTCGAGTACTTGTAGTACTTCTCATCTCCGCTCTTCCGCCTCCACTTGCCGGCGTCGCACCGAACGCGAAGGCGATACTCACCAAGCTCCGCTTCTCGTTCCGTCACGAGCTTGCAGTGCAAGCAATTCGCACAGAAGACTTGCCCAGCCCCATGAGGCACACAATCGTGGTCGTCCAGGTCCTGAGGCACAACACCCTCCAGTGTCCGCATGAGCGTAGCACCGGGGAGGGGGTGTGTCAAGTTGGCGCGATATGCCCGGGCGGTATGCCGCGCGGGCATATCGGGAGGCTCCTTACGCCCAGCGCATGAGGCCGGGAATGTAGGAGTGCGCCAAGTTCTTGTGCCGGGGCAATACGCGTACCGAGAAGGCTTGGCGTCCTGCCTGCACGCAGGTCGTTTCCGCGAGGTAGCGGAGCCCCGTTTCCTGGGAAGCGGCCGCTTCAGGGGGAACCTCGACCTCGCCCTTTGGCTTCATCTCTACCCGACGCGCATTCTCAATGTAGCCCTGGGATCCGTAGTGGCCGGTGTAGGCCTCGACAAGCACGTCGTCGGGAGGCAAGCCCGCCAGGTCCACAACTGCTTCAATGGTCAACTTGTCTCCGATGCGCAACGCGGATCGCTCCGGACTCTTGACGTGCAGCACCTTGACGTCGTCCCAGCCGCCGCGGACGCGCCAGGAGTACTCGGAAAGCTCCTTTGCGGCGGCGTACTTGTTCCGCTTCATTGCGGTGTAGTTTTCCAGCGCCGGCGCGTAGAAGTCGTTGAAGTACTCCATGATCATGCGATGGCAGGAGAAGTTCTTCCCCGTGTGTGTCATCGAGGCCTTCATCATCTTGATCCAGTCCCGAGGGAGCCCGTCCATCCCGCGGTTGTAGTAGGTGGGGATGATTTCCCGCTCCAACAGATCGTACAGTGCCTCGCTTTCGACCTGGTCTTGCAACTCCTCGTCCTCGTACACCTCGCCGCGGCCAATTGCCCATCCAACCTCGGGGCTGTAGGCCTCCGCCCACCATCCGTCGAGGACCGAGCAATTCAGAACACCGTTGAGTGCGGCCTTCATTCCGCTGGTGCCGCTTGCCTCCATGGGGCGACGCGGCGTGTTGAGCCAGAGGTCGCTTCCACTGACGAGGTACCGGGCTACCCCAATATCGTAGTTCTCCAGAAAGAGCACCCGGCTGCGCACTTCCGGCTGAGAAGCAAAGCGAACGATCTCCTTTATGAGGTTCTTCCCGGGAACGTCGTGGGGATGCGCCTTCCCGGAAAAGATGAGCTGAATTGGACGCTCCGTATCGTTGAGGAGCTTCATGAGACGGTCGGGGTCACGGAAGAGGAGGTTGGCCCGCTTGTAGGTGGCAAAGCGCCGTGAAAAGCTAATGGTCAGTGCCGTCGGGGAGAGGACCTCCTGTGCGTGACGCAACTCGGTCTGTGAGGCGCCCCGATTTGTCAGCTGCTTTTGCAGGCGGTCGCGGGCAAACGCCGTCAGGCGAGACTTCTGTCGCTCGTGGACGCGCCAGACTTCCTCGTCTGAGATTCGGTCGATCCGATCCCAGACATCCAAGTAGGTTGGCTCGTCGTAGAAGCGCGGTCCGAAGTAGCGATCGAGGAGCTCGGTCATGTCGTGGGAGAGAAAGCTGCGTGCGTGGACCCCATTGGTAATGTGTCGTATCGGCACCTCTCGCTGTGGCACGTCCGGCCACAGCTCCTGCCACATGTCACGGGAAACCTCCCCGTGGAGCTCGCTGACGGCGTTGTTATAGGCGGAGAGCTTCAATGCCAAGACCGTCAGGCAGAAGTGCTCCTGCTGGTCATCCGGGTTCTCCCTGCCGAGGGCCATGAAATCGTACCAACTCATCTCTGTCCCCGCCGTAATGCTGGGGAAGTACTTCTGCATGATCTCGACGGAGAAGCGCTCATTCCCGGCGGGCACCGGGGTGTGCGTTGTGAAGACGTTCGTCGGCCACAGCGCCTGGATGGCCTCGTCCACGGAGAGGCCCTGCTCGTGCATGAGCTCGCGAATCCGCTCGATCCCGAGGAAAGCCGAATGGCCTTCGTTCATATGGGTGACCGCCGGGTTGATACCGAGGGCGCGGAGGGCGCGGACGCCACCAATGCCGAGCAAGATCTCCTGACGGATTCGCATCTCTTTGTTGCCACCGTACAGGGTGGCCGTAATCAAGCGGTCCGCCTCGCTGTTTTCATCGATATTCGTGTCGAGGAGGTAGAGTGAGACTCTGCCAATGCGCACTTCCCAGATGCGGGCAGTGACGACGCTGCCCGCCAAGTCAACCGTAATCTTGATGTCCTTGTCGTTCTTGTCCCGGCAGCGGCGCACCGGCATGTTGTACCAGTCGTTCTCCGGATAGGACTCCTGCTGGTAGCCGTCCGCGCTCAGGTACTGCTGGAAGTAGCCCTGGCGGTAGAGGAGGCCGATCGCAACGAGGGGCAGTCCGAGATCCGACGAGGTTTTCAGGTGGTCGCCGGCCAAAACGCCCAGGCCGCCCGAGTAAATCGGGAGGCTCACGTCCAAGCCGTACTCCATGGAGAAGTAGGCGACCATGTTCTTCCGATCACCCTGGTACCACGTTTCGCCGTTTTTGTAGCGTTCATACTTCTCCACAACGCGGTGAAGCGCGGACACGTAGGAGTCGTCGTTCGCGAGCGCCTCGAGCCGCTCCTGCGGCACCATTCCAAGCGTTTGCACCGGATTCTGCCCGGACTGGATCCACGCATCGTAGTCGAGACGGGTAAAGAGCATGATTGCGTCGAAGTTCCAGGTAACCCATACATCGTGGGCAAGCTCTTCCAGGGGCTGTAGCTCCTTGGGAAGATTCGGATGGACGGTATAGGGAATGATCGTCATGGAAACCTACCTCTCGAAAACTAGCCTACCGCTTCCGGGTGCTCGTCGACAATGGGGATGCTTACGCTCCGGCCGCTTGTCTCCTCGAGCCGGTCGATCTCTTCCTTCGCGCGTCGAAGATTCCCTTCGTTCGTGCGGTGGACCGTGACGACCACCGGGACTTCGTCGGACGACATGGCATCCTCCGCGGTCTCCTCTTGGTGTACCGATGCGATATTCACACCGTGTCGAGCCAGGATCTCAGCGATCCGCGATAGCGTCCCCGGGTGGTCGCTGGCCATGACGCGAAGGTAGAAGCGACTCTCCAGCTCATCCAAGGGTGTCAGAGTGATTTCCCGCCCGGTGTCGGGCCAGTAGCCGTAGCGTCGGAAAATCTCCGGAAGTGTCCCGTTTGCCACGCCGACAATGTCGGCAATTACGGCCGAAGCCGTCGGTGACCCGCCGGCTCCACGGCCATAGTACATGGTGTGTCCGGTTGAGCTACCGTAGATGCTGACGGCATTGAAGGGTCCGTTGACCCATGCAAGGGGATGATCCGCGGAGATGAAGGCGGGACGAACGCGGATGGATACCCCATCGTCGACTTGCTCAGCGATTGCGAGGAGCTTGACAATGTAGCCGAGACGGATGCCCGAGGCAACGTCGACGGCATCGAGGGCATCTATACCGGCGATCGGGATTTCATTGAAGTCAAACTTCACGCCGAAAGCCAACGAAGCAAGCAGAGCGATCTTATGCGCCGAATCGGTACCATTGATGTCGAGGCTCGGGTCACGCTCCGCCAAGCCGCGGAACTTCGCTTCTTGAACGCCCTCCTCGAAGGTGACGCCGCTTTCGTTCATTCTGGTAAGAATGTAATTGCAGGTTCCGTTTACAATGCCGTAAAGTGCATCGATCCTGTTGGCCACCTGACCGTCGTACACCGCGCGCAGGATTGGGATTCCGCCGCCGCAGCTCGCCTCGAAGCCGATGACGCGGTTGTGCTTTCGGGCGAGCGCGAATAGCTCGGCGCCGTGATGGGCCAAGAGGGCCTTGTTTGCCGTCACGACGTGTTTGCCCGCTCGAATCGACCCGGCAATGATGTCCTTTGCCGAAGTGGTTCCGCCGACGAGCTCCACGACAATATCGATATCATCGTCCTCGAGAACGCGCTGGAAATCCTCCTGAAAGAGGGTCTCGTCGAGCTTGAGTTGCTTGGCGTGGCTGAAGTGCCGGTCAACAATGTACTTGATTCGAACCGAGAGTCCCGATTTGGCGGTTATCAGCTCGCGATTGGTGAGGAGTGTCTCGGCGGTGGCTCCGCCTACCGTTCCGCATCCAACGATCGCAATGTTCACGTTCTGTTCAGACTTCTGCTCAGGCATGCGCTCTCCACTCCGGTACCGCGACGGTGAATCTGCTCACTCTAGATACCGGCCGATGGCGTGTCAACCTCGCTCAGGATTCGCCGCGAGGTTTCGGAGCCGCACCTCTTGGCCGCCGGCACCCATTTTGGTAGCTTCAAGGCTACCGTGGAGTATCGAGACATCCATGCCCTACTGAACATGTCACCCCGTTTCGACGTGTTCCGCCACTTTGCCACGCCCTCCCGCCGCGTCTTGACGCAGGGGCTGTGTCCGCCCATTGCGCTGTGGAATCCGCCCGGCAGCGGCGCGGGCGACGGCACGGACGGCGCCGGCGACCGCGCGGAGAGCGGCGCGGTCCTCTGGGGCTGGGGACTCCTGCGGCACGCCGCTGCCTGCGGGCTTTCGCGCCTCGCGGTCCGCCACGTTACCTGCGACGCCCGGGAGGCGATCCTGCTCATGCTGGAGCTCGAGGGCGGCGGCGGGCGTGAGGCGGACTACAGCTGGGCTGAGCTCGCGGCCCTTTCCGATCTCTGCGCCTCCCTCGGTGTAGAGCTGGATCGGGAGATCTCACGCGCCGCGACCGGCGACGGCGCCCTTGCCGCGAAGCTCGCCCGCTATCGGGCACTGCCGGAGCAACTCGGCGCCGACCTTGACGCGGGACGCGTGGACCTTCGCACCGCCGAGCAGCTCGCGGCGCACGCCGCGGACGAGGCCTGCGACGCCGTCGCCCGTACCGAGCACCTCTCCTTCTCTAAACGGCGTCAGCTTCTCCGCTTGGCCGTGGAAACACTCCGGCGGGAGCAGCGACGGCCGCAGCAGTCGCGCGGTTCCGGCGGCGCGCTCTCGCTGGTGGATTTGATTGACGATGCCATGGCGCATCCGGATCCGGTATCCGCCATATCCAAGCGGCGATACCCCTCGTTCACGGAGCTTTCGGATCGCTTGGATACAATTCGTGTGGAGACCATTGAAAAAAGCGGCGTCGAGCTCTCAGAACCTCCCTATTTCGAGGGAGAGCGCTACACTGTACAGTTCTCCTTCGCCAATGGCGAGGAGCTCGAGCGCCGAATCGCCGCCTTGGAACGGCTAAAGACGAGGACCCGTGAGCTACAAGATCTTCTCTGACCGCACAATTGAGCGGGTATACCTCACTGAAGAGGCGGCGCCCTTCATTCATGAGCGACTCCGCCGGGTAATGCCTGACGTGCCGCTTCACGTCGTTGCAAGCCGCGGGGAAATCCCACGGGAACACCAAGATCAGTACACAATCTTCGTAAAACGCCCCGACGGACCTATTGTTGGCCGCTGCCCAGGGACCCGTCGGCACCAATGCTGCAACTATCTCACCATCGACCTCTACCTCGGCTGCAATCTCGGCTGCTCCTACTGCATCATGAAGAGCTACCTGAGCTTCTCGCCCCTTACGGTGCACGTCGGCCTGGACGAGGCGATCGGGCGCATTCGGGAGATCGCCCGCGCGAACGCAGACCGGACGGTGCGGATTGGTTCCGGCGAGACCGGCGACTCACTCCTCCTCGATCCACTGTTCGGCACCTCGGCTACCCTCATTCACGCCCTTGCCCCGGAGGAAAACCTTGTGCTGGAGCTCAAAACGAAGACCGACTTGGTTGACCACCTCCTCGACATCCCCCGGAAGGGAAACACGGTGATCGGTTTCTCGCTGAACCCGCCCGCCGTCTCCGTGCCTGAGGAGGGCGCCTCCGCACCCGTTGCGGCGCGGCTTGCGGCGGCGCGCCGCGCCGTTGCAGCCGGATTTCGGGTTGCCTTCCACTTTGATCCCATTATGGCGGTCGACCGGTGGTGGGAGCACTACGGAGACCTCATCGACTCCCTCTCCGGCTTTGAAACCGGCGATGTCGCATGGATCAGTCTCGGGACGATCCGCTACACCCCGGCGCTCCGGGAGAAGATGGATGACCGCCCCTACCTCTTGGACGAGTTCGTGCCGGGAATCGACGGGAAATACCGATATCTTCAAAGAGAGCGTGTGGAGATCTACCGTTGGTTCCGGGAGCGGCTCGAGGCGCGCGTGGCGGCTCCAACGTATATGTGCATGGAGAGCTCGGCGGTATGGCGGCGCGTCTTCGGGTGCCTTCCCCAGGAGGTGCCGGGACTGGAGCCGATCTTCGCGCCGGTGCGAGGAGTAGGAGGAGATCGATGAGGATGCCCGCCACTGCAGTCACGGCCGTCGCGGCCCTTCTGTCGGCCCTCGCGGCGCCGGGAGCCGCGCAAGAGCCGACGGAGCCCGCGGCTGCGAAGGAGATCGGGACGGTCGTATACGTCGAGGGTGCTCCCGCGGTATTCCGCGACGGCGAGGAGATGAACGAGGCGGTCGACTTCGGCTTTCCCGTGGAGAGCTACGACTTCTTCCGCACGGGAGCTTCGGACCTTCTCGAGATTGCGACCGATCCCGCCGTGGGCGCGGACGCGCGCATTATTCTGCAGCCGGAAAGCGCCCTCTACCTCGATATGTCGGTGCTGCGCGAAAGCGGCGCGGGAAGCGGACCCCGCGTTGTTGAGCTCGTGCACGGCTCTCTCGAGGTGGCGGTGGAACAGCTCACCTCGGAGGCCGCCTTCGAGGTGAGGACCGATTCTACAACCATGGGTGTTCGCGGGACGCGCTTTCTCGTGGACCTGGCCGTTACCGGGGACGTGCTCGTCTCCGCCGACGAGGGGCGCGTCGAGGTGCGAGACGAAGGTGGTACCGTTCTTTTCGCCGAGCCCGGTCGCGTCGTCGAGCGTGGAGAGGATAGCCTATTCCGGAACATTCCCGTGGAGGTGTCGGAGCTCTCCTCATTCCGTCGCGAATGGGCGGCGGAACGGCTGCGCCGGCTCCGGGAGGATCCCCTCCGCGTTCTCCGGGGCCAAGCGCGACGCTACCTGGACGCCAGGGAGGATCTGGGTCGGGTCTATCGCGGGGTCATGAGTCGACGGGACGTGCTCGACCAGTGGATCGACAACGACCGACGCCTCCGCCGGGAGGAGCTATCGCAGCTTCGACGGCAGCGCGAGCGTATTGCGCCGGCCATCCGCCAAGCCATACCGGTGCTTCGTCGCTACGAGCGCCTCTACTATCGGCTTCAGCGGCTCGTCTCGGTCCTCGAATCTACCGGGATGGATGAGGAGCTCCGGGTGTCTCGGGACATGACCGTAGGGGAGTTCTTCACCTTGCTCGACGGCGACGCCGCGGTGTTTGAGCGACGCATGCACTTCCTGCGATACAGTTTGAAGCTGTTCGCTCTGCGCAACGCCGGAGGGCTTCCCGAGTAGCCGCCGGCCATTCGGTCGCCGCCGGCCATTCGGTCGCCGCCGGCGCGGCCGGCGATCAGAAGAGGGTTGGTTCGTTTCGCGCCTTCTCCGCCTCTTTCCGCTTCCGGATGGTCTCGAGGTAGTCTTCCTCTTCCTTCTCGACATCGACAATGAGATTGCCGGTAATACGCTTTAGGAGCACCTTGGCGCTGCGGGGATCAAAGAAGATCTTGCGCGCAATCGTGCCCCCAACATCCGAGGATTCAATTGGGAAGCCCTCCATGCGGAGATACTCGAAGGCGAAGGTGATATTGCTCTTCGGCACTCCATCATTATTGCCGATGGAGGCGCTCAGGACGTGGCCGCCGCCAAAGACCTTTGCGCGGAGGTTGCTCCGCTTTGCCCCGAGTTTGAGCAGATCGTTAATGAGAAGCTCCATGGCGTACATGCCGTACTTGCCAGTCTCGCTCAGGAGATAGTTCTCCTTGTCCAAGGAGCCCGGGAGCATGAAGTGGTTCAAGCCGCCGAGGTGGTTTTCGCTGTCGTAGAAGGCAACGGCAATGCAGCTACCGAGAACCGTTGAAATGTAAATGTCCTCACCCGAAGCGAGATACTCCCCGGGATGGATGATTGCCACATTCCTCTTGAGTTTTGAATTGAAATGCCGGTGCATCTGCTTCCTTTTTAAAAGAAGGTAATCTCACCCGCTTCAACGCCCTCTTCAACGTCGAAGCCCGCAAGCTCGCCCGCCTGCTTCTTATGAGTAAATATCGTGAATCTTTCGATCATCGACTTCAATCTCTCGTCACCAATCTTCCATTCCTCTTTGCCCATCTCGTTGAGAAGCCGTTTTTGCTGTGATTCGGCCCGGGATTTCACGTTTGCAAGGGTCCGCTGAACGCCGCGGATCTCTTCCGCGAGATCGTCGAGCCGAGCAAGGTCGCTCTGCGTGTCCGAGAAGAGTGAGAAAAACTTGCGCGTGTACAGGGCAAAGTCGCCGATCCAACTGGTGACGGCTTGATTGGTTTCCGAGAGCGAATGGTAGTGGTGCCGCATGCTGTCGCGAAACTTCTCCCCGAAGCTGTCCTCGCCGGAGAGGACCTCCTGGTAGCCCGAGATTGCACCGCTCACCTCGGCAATGAAGGTCTTTGTCGATTCGAGGGAGGCGTTCACATCGTTCTCAATGTCGTGGGTGAGTGTCGTCATCTGCTCGACGGTGCCCGACATCTGCCGCAGGACCTCTTGCTTGGCAACCTCGATTCGAGACGCAATGTCGATGCTGTGAAAGCGCGTAATGATGGTGCCGAAGGACTCAAAGGCGCGTTCGAGCTGCTCGACCTGACGCATGAGGAAGCGCCCGTCCTCGGAGACTTTGGCTTTCATTCGAAGCGATGCCGTGAGGTCCTGCAGAAGATCCTCGAGGAGCTGGGACGCCCGTTCGAAGAGGGCCGATAGGGATTGATCGCCTTGCGAGTCGGTGGCGATCCGCTCCTTCACGAAGCGTTCGCGCTCCTCCTCCACTTCGCGAATTCGACGCTCCGCGTCCTCCAGTTTGGAGCTCAAGGTCGTGCGGCTTTGCACCAGCTTGACCCGGATGTCCTCCAAGAGCCCACTGCAGAGCTCGGGCAGGATGGTCAAGTAGGTCACCTCATCGAGGACGGTTTCAGGCGATTGCGTGTCATCGATCTCATCGAGCTCCTTCAACGAGATGATGACGTGATCAACGGACTGTCGGATGAGGTCATGGAACTGTATCTCTTGCATGATCTCGGTGAGCGGTTCCTTGATGCCCTTCGAGTCTTCGTGAATCCGCCGCAAGCCCGATACGACCGAATCGACACCGTTATTGAAGGCGTCGAAGCTCTCATTCAGGCGGTCACGAAACTGCGTGAACAGGTTCTCTTGGAAGCTCTTTGCTTCCTCGACCGAGGTGCGGTACTGCTGGAAGCTACGGGAGAGACCGGAGCCGCGCTCGGTGATCTCGTCCGTGAGGGTGATGGTACGGTTCGAGAGGCGCTTGAGCTCCTCCGTAATGTAGCTGAAGGCGCGTCCCGCCTGGCCCGACTTGAGGGCGACGGTCATTGCGTTCAACGAAACGAGCTCCATCTCAATGGAGTCGTCCTTCACCTTCGCGATGAGCTCTTCGAGCTCATCGAGGTGTCCGATGGCACCGTCGAGACGGCGGAAAAAATCCTCGTCTTGCTTGTGTATCTCCGCAAAGCGCTCGGCGCCGTGGTTCACAACTTCACGGGTCGCAGCGACAACACCGCGAAGTGACGCTTCCGTACCGGCCGCGTCGCCTTCAATGCTGTTCACCATGGAGTCGGAGCGCTCGAGGCTGGCGTTCATCTCTCGCAGGAGAGTGGGGAGCGCCTCACCGAGTCGTAGGAAGACCTCCTCGCTATCCTGGGTCAGGTGATTCAGTTTCTCAACCAGCTCGGCTTGTATGGAGATATTAGTTTTTTCCATCAAAATGCAGTATAGCGGTTATTGGATGGGATGACAATAAAAAAAGGCTGCCTCCGTGGCGGAGGCAGCCTCTGCTCTATACGTGGACACGCATGACGGAACCGAGCTCCGTCCGCTGCGAGGCCCTTCTCAGACCTTGGCGCCTGCCTGGACGCTCAGTGCCTGCTCGCTTTCGAGGTCGAAGAAGATTGCCTTCTCGAGTCGCGGCACGAACTTGGCTTCATCTCCGACGCTCAGCCGCACGTCCGGATTGACCCGGGCAATAAACGCATGATTCCCGGTGTTGGCGTAGAGATGCGTCTCGGCACCAAGCGGCTCCACAACCTCAATGGTCGCCGGAATGAAAGTCCCTTCTTTGGCATTGGGATCGTACTCAATGTCTTCCGGACGGATTCCGAAGGTCAGGTCCTTTCCGGTGTAGTCGCGGCAGACGTCGGCCTGCTTGCCGGTCACCTCGACCTTGAAGTTCGGCTCGGTAGCATAAATCTTGCCGCCCTCCTCGGAGATTCCGACGTTCATGAAGTTCATGGGAGGAGATCCAATGAAGCCCGCGACGAAGCGGTTCACCGGGTAGTTGTACAGGGTCAGGGGATCACCGATCTGCTGAATGAAACCGTCCCTCATGACAACAATCTTGTCGCCCATGGTCATGGCCTCGACCTGGTCGTGGGTGACGTAGATCATGGTTGCCTGGAGGCGCGTGTGGAGGCCGGAGATCTCGGCGCGCATTTGAACACGGAGCTTGGCGTCCAGGTTCGAAAGCGGCTCATCGAAAAGAAAGACCTTCGGTTTTCGAACGATTGCGCGGCCGACGGCTACGCGCTGACGCTGACCGCCGGAAAGCGCCTTCGGCTTGCGGTCGAGGAGCTCCTCGATGTCGAGGATCTTGGCGGCTTCATCGACGCGTTCCTTGA
>CAYPTH010000058.1:11063-19314 GCA_964413635.1 uncultured Spirochaetaceae bacterium | reverse complement strand
TGGACCCACCGGCCCCCGGGGGGGGTGGAACGCTGGTCGGGACCCCCCCGTTCGGCCGCGGCCTCGGTGGGCCCCGCCTCCCGCGCCCGGGGCCGGGGGGAGGGAAAATCGTGGAACCCGGTGGGGGCGCCGGCCGCGGCGGTGTTCCCGGCGGCGCCGGCCGTTCCAGCGGCGGTGTCTTTCACCGGGGGTGCGCCTGTGCCCGGATCCACGGCGTCGGGGCCGAAGTCGAACTCGCCCACTTCTTTGCGTGGTTCTGCCATTGCCTTCGCTTGGGCATCAGCGTCGAAACCGAGCTCCTCGACGACGCTCCGCATGCCCTGCTCGAGGAAGTAGGGGACCGCCGCGGCATAGTCGAGTTTTGGTAACGCCAGGTCACCGGGACCGACGTGAAGCGGGACCTCGTTTTCCAGCTTCACGAGCTCGTAGCTCAGCATGGCGTTCTCGCGGCCGTTCTCCAGCTTCTCCCGCCGGCTCTTCGAGGAGATCTGGTCCAGACCCTCGTAGATTGCCTCCAGCGAGCCGAATTGCGTGAGTAGCTTCGCCGCGGTCTTGGCTCCGATTCCCTTTACCCCCGGGATGTTGTCGGAGCTGTCTCCCACGAGGGCCAAATAGTCCCGTATCTGCTCGGGATACACTCCCCAATCCTCGACCACCTCATTCCGGTGGAGCTCCCGGAATCCCGATTGTTCGGGGCGGAGCACCTGGACCGGCTCCTCAACGAGCTGCAGCAGGTCTTTGTCGCTGGAGACAATATAGACCGGGCGCCCCTCCGCAGCCGCCTCGCGTGCGAGGCTGGCCATGACATCGTCCGCCTCATAGCCGTCCGCCCTGACCATGGGCACGCCGAGCACCGACAGAATCTGCTCGATCACCGGGATCTGATCTTTGAGATCCTGCGGCGTCTCGTCCCGCGTGGCCTTGTAATCCTCGTAGCGCTCGTGGCGGAAGGTGGGCGTCGTTGAGTCTTGGACAACGGCGAAGTGCTCAGGTGAACGTTCGCGGAAGAGGTAAAAGAGCGAGCGGAAGAACCCGAAGACCGCGGAGGAGTTCTGCCCCTTCGGGTTTCTCAAAGGACTGCGAATGAAGACGAAGTACGAGCGGAAGACAATGCTGTACCCGTCCAACAGGTAGAGGGGAGCCTTCATATAGTCGGTTATACCATAGCCCCCGGAGGGGAGACAAAGCACGGAGGTGCTGCGGCACCATGACGATGCGGCGCGGTCGCGCCTAGCCCGACACGTCGATAATACTGGCGCCTCCGCGACCACCGTAGACGGACCGAGGTTTGCGGGGAAGGCGGACCTTGTCCAGCTCGCGGTGGAGCAGATCACGACGGCCGCCGAGAAGCTCCATGAGCTCATCGGCCTGGCGCACAAGTGCGCCACGTCTATCGTCAAGCTCACGGAAGGCGGCATCCTGGCCCCCCGTGGTGGTGCCGGCAGCCTCCGCATCCGACACGGCGCCGACCAGCGCCCTGTGCGTGTTTACAATCCGCGTTGTGGCGTCACGCAAGTGCGCAAGGGCGGTCTCGAAGGTCTCGCCGAGCCCTCGTACGCTGTCGACCTCTCGGTCCACAACGCTGCGCATGGTGTGAATGAGGCCTTCGTAGGAATCCAGTGCCTTACGTTCTTGTTGAATAAGCTTGGTAAGCCGCTGCATAGCAAGGCTATCCCCCGGGGTCGTTCCCAATCTCGCGTCTCAGCTCGAGATGTTTACGCCCTGCGCAGTCCGCCCCGGGCCGGAGCCCTTGTCCGCAATCTCCTTCCATGCGTCCCGGAGGTCGCCCAGGAAGGAGAGGACCTGCTCGAGTGGTTGGGCATCCTTCTTGAAGTTCGCCTCCACAAGCTGATTGTTGAAGAAGCGGTACAAGCGAAACAGATTCTGCGCAATGTCTCCCCCGTTTTCGAGATCCAGGGAAACGGTGAGCTCGGTTATGATGTCCTGCGCCTTTCCAATGGCGGTGTTCACACGGTCATACGCAATCTCATCGCTATTGAGGAGCTGTTCGGCGAGCGCGATTTGCCGTATCGCTTCATCGTAGAGCATGACGATGAGCTTTCCCTGACTTGCGGTTTTCACGCGAGTCTGGCGATAGGCGTTAATCGGATTGGAGTTCATAGAAAAGCTTCTCCCTCTGCTCGGTAAAGGCCCATGTTACAGTGTATGGCGAAATGGAACCCATCTCAAGCGTCACTCGGCGTGCTCGATCAAAGATGAGACAGGGACCACATCATACCCGCGTTCAATCAAGCGATTTATGAGGAGATCCAAATGCTGGAACAAGTAGTCATTTCGTTCGGCGTCCGTACCCAATCCCGGTTTGCCGACCGTCATGGCAACAATGGATCCCGGTTTCTTCTCCTCGAGAATTCGGTCGACCAGCTCCACACTCGGCCGATAGAGCCGCGAAAGCCCCGAGTCGTCTCGCCGGGGAACCCAATCGAGGCTGTCGACGTCCCGCCCCACGTAGGTGTAGTTAAGCTCTTCCGAGACCTGAATGATCTCGGGGCTGACGAAGTAGTAGGGCGCATGCCACAGCAACGATAATTCCTTCCCCGTGGCGTTGAAGTACTCGTCTTCGTTCCGGGCAAGGCCTTGTCGGATGAAGTCGCCCCTGATCTGGTAGCGACTGTCGGTCATGTCGAAGTAGGTGTAGAAAAGCGAACCCACCTCGTGGCCGGATTCCGCGATCTCTCTCACGGCGCCGGGATGCTGCCGAATAAAGTCACCGTTCACGAAGAAGGTTGCCCGGATCTCGTAGTCATGCAGCGTATTGAGAATACTCGTGAGCCCCTCGACGGAGTCGATGGCGTTGAAAACGAAAGCTACTTCCCGTCGGCGGATGCGGCTGCCGTGGGTGAAGTTCGTAAGGTTTACCGGATCCCCCCCTTCGGGGAACGCCTCGTACGTCCGGTCCGGCGGATCAAAGAGCGATGTGGTTCCCACGCCTCCGATATTGCGCACCATGACGATGTTTCGATAGCTGCCGGAGTCCAAGGTCTCCAGATAGACCCGGTAGGAATCGTTCGCGACCTGTGCATCGCGAAAGTCGGTCTCCTCGGCGCGACTCCACCCGGAGTTGGCGCTGAAGCGGTAGTAGCTGCCCTGCGTGATAGCGGAAATGCCTCCGTCCTCCGCGGCGTAGCCCGCGTCTTCGGCCTGCGACAGGGTCAGTAGACGGCGCTCCGGAGACTCGGAACCGGGACCATCCGTCCCGAAGTCGAGAACCTCAATGAGGTATTCGCCGGCAACCAACAGGCGACTCTCCGTGATCCACAAGGCTTCGACGGGGCGAGCATGGCTGTACTCCCCGACAATCTCCCAGGTCTCGTATGAGCGAATCGTAACACCCTGGGGGCTCAAAACCGCGAGGTACTTCCCGGATGGAGAGAGAACCATGTTGGAGACCGCGGTGGAGTCGCGCTGAGTGAAGGAGAAGTCGCTTCCCTGCACTCGCATGCGATAGATGGATGACGCGCTGTTACCGCGCTCCAAGCTCCCGGTTAGCAGCGTGATGGTCCCTTCCCTGCTCCATTCGACGGAACGAACCGTGGTATTTCGGGGCAGATAGAGGTAGGGAAGTGTGGCCGAGGAGCTGGTGAAGGAGAAATCATCCCTGCGCAGCACGTAGAGAAAGACGTTTTGCCCACCCTTGTTCAAGAGGATCTTGTCGCCGCGAGGGGCAATCCAAAAGGAGTCGAAGTTCGGATCGAACACGAAGGGGATCTTCCCGACCACGGTGCCGATCCGCAGAAAGTCGCGATAGAGGGTGCGCGTAAAGAGCTCGACCCCGAGGATCCGGTATACCAGCGTCCCGTCAATGTAGTACAGCTCGCTGCCGCGCCCCCAGCGAATATTCGACAGAGTGCCGGGACCGAGACGGCGGAGGTCCTCGTCTACCACACGATCGTTCTCGTACTGGTCGATCGAGAAGTAGAACAACTCTCCTTCCTTCTCGTATACGAAAAAGCGCGAATCCGCCGCCCAAGAAACCTGAGGACCGTCCATGGAGAGGCCGATGTCGTCTACCACCACTTGCCTTGTGTCATTCGAAAGATCGTGGAGGACGATATCCCCGTACACATTCGTCTGGCGCTCCGCGTAGATGAGAAAACGCCCGTCCGGTGACGCGCGCAAGGGCCGAACCTTACCGGTAGCGATATCCCGCCCTCTGGTAAACGAGGGAAACTCCTCGAGGGGCTCGAAACGAGAAAGGTCGTCGGTGGAACGAAATACACCGAAGCGGTTCTGAATCTGGAGCTGCTCGCTTTCCCGCAACAGCACCAAATGCTCAGGGAAGAACGTAAGCTGCCGGACGCTGTCCTCACCGACATTCGCCTGAAAAAGCGTGCTGTAGGGGCCGCCGTCCGGAACCTCCACCATCGATTGAAACAGAAGTCGATTGTCCGACGCAAGGTCCAGATTGGAGAACTCAGCCTCCGCTCCGACCGGTGCGACGGCAAGGATGAGTAGGGCGACAACGACTATACCGCGCTGAACAGCACTTTGTGACACCATGTTTGCTCTCTATTCTCTTTTCGGCACGGGGTCTCGCGATTCTTAACTGTCGATTCGCGTATCTGCGCGCTCTTCGCGACGCCGGGGATCATCACTCGGGAGGGTCAGACCTGAATTTCGGACACCGACTCGGATTCCTGAATAATCAGGTCGAGCTCGCGCTCCATGGCGTCGAGTTGTTCCAGCAGTACATCGAACCGGCGCAGCGCCGATCCGCGGGCCGCCTTCTCGAGGCGCTCGAATGAGTCGTCTACAATGTCCTCGAAACTCTCTTCCGGGAGTCGTGCCGCACCACAAAAGGGGCAGATGTCGGAAGAGGGGTCAAAGAGCCGGTCGCATACTCGACACAAAATGGGGTCGTCCATGGCCATACGCACTATAGCGTGGTTCTTCCCGCAAAGCAAGGAGCACCAAAACCGGCTCAAAGCAGCTCGGCAGCAAGCTCCGCCAAGTGGCTGCGTTCGGAGCGCGTCAAGGTCACGTGGCCAAAGATACTCTGCCCCTTGAAGGTTTCGACCAGATACGTGAGGCCGTTTGAGCTCGCATCCAGATACGGACTATCTATTTGATACGGGTCGCCCGTCAGGACCACCTTCGAGTCCTCCCCCGCTCGGGAGACGATGGTCTTGATCTCGTGAGGGGAGAGGTTCTGCGCCTCATCCACAATGAAGTACTGCCGGGGAAGAGAGCGGCCGCGTATGTAGGACAGCGCCTCAAGCTCCACGGCGTTGGTGTTCATGAGTTGCTCAACGGAGCGGATGTTCGGGCGCTTGTATACCGAGAGAATGTACTCCAGGTTGTCGAAGAGTGGTTGCATCCAGTGAGAGAGCTTCTCATTCTTCGCGCCCGGCAAGTAGCCAATGTCTTTTCCCAGCGGAATGACCGGCCGGCTCACCAGCACTCGGGAGTACACCTTCTCTTCCAGCGTCTTGGCAAGCCCTGCGGCAATGGCGAGAAGCGTCTTGCCGGTACCGGCCTTCCCGACCAAGCTAACCAGGGACAGCGTATCGTCGAGCAGGAGGTCTAGGGCGGCGCGTTGCTCCTCGTTGAGCGGTCGAATTCCCGCCACCGACGGCATCTTGTGGTCGATGAAGCGAAGAACGCCGGCGTCCGCATCGAAGCGTCCCATGACGCTTTCCTCGTGTTCCTTGCTACGAAGCAGCATGAAGTGGTTTGGCGGCATGGAGTCACTCCACGGGAGGACCCGCTCTTCGGCAAGAGTCGTCACGTTGTCATCACTCGTGCGAGCCTCCGAGAAGCCGGAATAGAGCTCTTCGATATTGACCTTCTGCTTCTCGTAGTCAACTGCCTTGATGCCGAGCGCCGTCGCTTTGACCCGTGCGTTGATATCCTTGGAGACGAAAAAGACGCGCTTTCCTTCCTGCTGCATCTGATATGCGGTCAGAATGATCTTGTTGTCCGGCTTGTCCTCCAGAAAGAAGACGCCACCCTTGTCGCCCTGGTGCATTACCACGCGGAGAATGCTCCCATTCTCTATTTTTACGCCCTTTGCCAAGCTCCCTTTCCGACCGGCAGCGTCAAGGAATCGAATGGCGTATCGGGCGTTGCGGCCCCGTTCATCGCTGAAAGTCTTGAGCCGGTCGAGCTCCTCGAGCACCCATAGAGGGACGACGACCTCATTGTCGCGGAAACTCATGATGGCATCGGGACGATGAATGAGTACATTCGTGTCGATGACGAAGGTCTTTACGCCTTGATTGGATTTGTCGTTACGCGCCACGGCGGGTAGTATAGCGGTGGAGACCCCAAACTTCTACGGCCAGAGGTACATCAAATGTTCACAGTTCAGGCGATCAAAGACTACTTTGCCTCCATAACCGAGGATCTGGTCCGGTGGCGCCGCCACATTCACGCAAACCCGGAGCTCTCCTTCCACGAGGAAGAAACCGCCGCCTTCATTGCCGAGCAACTCCGCGGAATGGGCATCGAGCCCCAAACCGATGTTGGTGGACACGGGGTTACGGCGGATATCACGCCCGACGGTGGCGGTTCCTCCGCCGATGCCGCCCCTCACGTGGTACTCCGGGCCGATATCGATGCGCTGCCGATTACCGAGCGGACCGAACTGCCCTACGCCTCCACCAACGAAGGCGTTATGCACGCCTGCGGCCACGACGTTCATGCGACCTCACTTCTCGGCGCTGCCCGCTTTCTCGTGGAGCACCGGAAGGATCTGTCGGGCACGGTTCGGCTTATCTTTCAGCCCGCTGAGGAGAAGCTCCCGGGGGGTGCGAAGGCCATGATCAGCGAAGGCGTGCTGGAAAACCCAAGCCCCGTCGCCGTGCTCGGGCAACATGTGAATCCGGAGCTGCCGGTCGGGAATGCTGGTTTCGTTTCCGGTCAGTTCATGGCCTCTGTGGATGATCTCCACTTCACCATCACCGGCAAGGGCGGTCACGCCGCACACCCGGAGGAGTTGGTCGACCCGGTGCTTGTAGCAGCCCACATTGTCACGGCGCTCCAGAGCGTGGTCAGCCGAAACGCGCCCCGGAGTGTACCCACTGCCCTTTCGATTGGCCGCGTAGTGGCCGAAGGCGCTTCAAACATTATCCCGGACAGGGCGCGAATGGATGGCACCTTTCGCACCAGTGACGAGAGCTGGCGCTCGGCTGCGCACGAACGGATTCGGGAGGTCGCAACCGGCGTCGCTGCCGCCTTTGGAGCCGAATGCGAGGTCACCGTTGACCACGGCTACCCTTCACTCTTCAATGACGAAACCATAACCGAACAGGCTCGCGGATTCGCGGAGGAATACTTGGGCAAAGGCAATACCGTGCAGCTTCCGGTGACCATGGGTGCCGAAGACTTTGCATATTACGCCCAGGCCGCTCCCGGGTGCTTCTACAATCTCGGCATAACCGACTTCGAGAAAGAACCCGCGCCGCCGCCGCTCCACTCTCCTCGTCTCTCGCCGAGCGAAAAGGCCCTTCCCCTCGGCGCAGGGCTCCTGACGTGGCTTGCGCTCCGAACGCTCCAGGAGAATCACGGTCAATAGGCGAACACGTAGGTGCGCGTGCCTGGGGCCGCGCGCCTGGCGCGGGGGGCGCTGGGAGGCGCGGGGGCGCCACGCACTCGGGGCGCCGGCCTATCGAGCGTGCAACTCACCGCCGACTTGAGGCAAGCGCCTCCGCAAAGAGTTGTGCCTGCGCTTCGGCTTGTCCAATGAACATCTCTTTCCCCGATATGATTGGGCACCCGGCTGACTCCGCACGAGTGAGAAGCCGCGTCCGTTCCGGCGTGTAGACCAAGTCATACACCGTCTCGTGTCCCGCGAAGTCGTAGAACACAATTGGATCCCGGTCCTCGTTGGGAGTCATGCCCTGATTGGTCGTCTGCACCAGAAGCTCGCTGTGGCTGCGGATTCGCTCCGTCGAAGCCGCCGTGAGGGGCCCCGCGCTAACGGTCACCGCCGCGCCCCGCGAGTCGCGGAAATGGTCGCGCAGGCTCGCGGCAAGGGCGTCTGCCCTCGCCTCCGTACGGTTCAGGATCAGCACTTCGACGCCGGTCCCGAGCAAGGCGTAGACGACCGCTCGAGCGACCCCTCCCGCCCCAATGACGGTGGCGCGGCGCGGCCACGGCGGTCGCTCGGGCTCGGCGCGGCGGAACGCGGCCGGGCGTTCCGCCGCCGGGTGGCTGTCGCTGCGGTCGAAGCGTCGGTCGAACCGTCGGTCGAGGGGTGCAAGAAAACCGGCAATATCGGTGTTCACAC
>CAYPTH010000058.1:0-10963 GCA_964413635.1 uncultured Spirochaetaceae bacterium | reverse complement strand
CGGTCGAACCGTCGGTCGAGGGGTGCAAGAAAACCGGCAATATCGGTGTTCACACCGCGCCACCCCTCGGCGCGGCGAATCAAGGTGTTGCACGCTCCGGTGGCGGCCACGGCGTCGTCGGCACCGGGATTGGTGCCCTTCGCCTGAGCCAGCTCCGCGGCCCTAGCCTTGTGGGGAAGCGTCACGGAGAGTCCCTGCAAGCCGAGATAGTCGACGAGGTGCACAAACGCGGAGAAGTCATCGGCCTCGAAGGGGACGTAGACGGCGTTCCGGCGCTCCACAATGAAGCGCTCATTGTGGAACTGCGGCGATCTGGAATGTCCCACGGGATTCCCGACCACGCCGAAGACGGCGCTCTCCCGGTCGAGCTCGGTAACGCGGTAAAGCTCACGGAGATCCCGCGGGGTGAGATGCCCCGGGGCTGCCGAGGTGCCGGTGGGGTCCGAGGCGTAGGTCCACGCGGCGCCGTAGGCAAGGCACAGGATGCGTGAGGGAACGCCGACCTGGCCCATGCCGAGGAGCACAAAGGGCGCGCCGGCAAGCGCGTCGCAGGCGTGGAAGAGCGACAGGAGATCGGTCGCGTCTTTCGGGGTAACGGCGAGCTTGGGGATGGCTTCATCGCCGGCCATGCGCAGCATGGTCGGCACAATGCCTTCCGGCGTGCCGGAGAAGTCATGGCGAGAGCGGATGAGCCGCGTGCCCGCGTTCCGCGCGGTCACCAACACGGGGGTCGCGAACACGGCCGGCGGCGTCACGGAGGGCGACGGCGTGAGGGACGGACTCGACTCCTCGAAGAGGTCGTCCTCCACATCAATGTAGGTGAAGCCACCGGTCAGCGCCTTCTCGAGAAGTCGGAGACGCGACTGTTCAGAACCGCGAAAGCGCCCGCCGTCGGCACCCCGCCGCAGGGTAAGGATGGTCTCAACTTCGCCGAGTGCCCGGTGAAGCTCGGCGGGGAACTCGCTCATTCGTTCCTGTTCGGCCTCAGTCAAGAAGTCGCCGCGGAGCTCGCACATGTCTATCCACGGCGCATTTGCCTCGGCGGAGGCCACGCATTCGGCGATTGTCGTCCCGGTAACGCTGAGACAAATTCCGCTCATGTGCGCGCCGCCGTGGGCCCTCCCGCAATTAGTGATCCGGCCTCGAGATACGAGGCGAAGGTCACCGCGTCCACGGGGGGCGAGAAGTAGTAGCCCTGGACGTGGTCGCAGCCCTCAGCCATGAGAAACTCGAGCTGGTCAACCGTCTCGACCCCCTCGGCAAGGGTGTCCATGTGGAGGTTCTTCGCCATAGAGATGATCGCCCGCACGATTTCCTGGTTGTTGACGTTGTTGGAGACCCCGTCTACGAAGGATTTGTCGATCTTCACTGTCTGCACGGGAAACTGCTTGAGATAGCTGAGGGAGGAGTATCCGGTGCCGAAGTCATCTATGGAGATTCGTATGCCTGCGTCCCGCAGCTGGTCCATGACCTGAATGGCTTTCACGGGGTCCTGCATGACGGCGGTCTCGGTGAGCTCGAGCTTCACGGAGTCTCCCTGAAGGCTCAAAGCCTTCAATATCCCCTGCACGCGCTCCACCAAATCGTGCTCCTTGAACTGGGATGATGAGAGATTCACCGAAATGTGGATTGGGTAATCCGCCTGCTTCCGCCAGCGCACCAACTGCCGACAGGCGTTGTACAGGGTCCACTGACCGATCAGACGGATATCGCCGGTCTCCTCGGCAATGGGAATGAAGCGGTCCGGACCAACCGAGCCCACCGCGGCGCTGTTCCACCGAATGAGCGCCTCGGCGCCCGTAATGGTTCCCCGACGATCGACGAAGGGCTGGTACACCATAGAGAACTCGCCGAAGCCGTTCTGAATGGCTCGCCGGAGCTCCTTCTCCACGAGCTCGCCCTTGCGAAAGGCTTCGCCAATCTCGCTCGTATACACCAGGTAGCCGACTCCGCGAAGCTCCGCCTGGTCGAGCGCAATGTAGGCGTTGCCCACGAGCTCGTGCACGGAAGCGGGCTTTGCCTCCGTCCAGGCAAGACCAATGTGACAGCCAAAGGCAATATCGGTCGCCGGTGGTTCATGGGGCTCGGCTACCGAGCGCAGCACATTCCGGGCCACCGCGCCGAGCTCGGAGACGGAGCGAAAATCTCGCACTATCAAGAAGAACTCATCCAAGCGATCGGACTGATAGACATTCTCACCGATCACACCCTGGATGCGAAGCGCCGTCTTGAAGAGCAATACTCGACTGCGGTCGCGGGAATTACGAATACGATCGTAGGACTTGTCCAAGCGCACAACCGCCACGGCGAGCGGTTTGGCCGGGTTCTCGAAGGCGGCCGCTACGTCGCGATCGAAGACGCGACGGATGGGGAGACCGGTCTGTGGGTTTTGGTTGAGGAGACGATAGAGCTCCGCACGAGACTCCTCGGACCTACCGAGCTCCAGCTTCAGGTCACGATTCTCTTCCTCGAGCTTTCTGAGGCGCTCATATACGACGTTGCTGTGCTCAGGGCTCGACGATCCACGGTCCATGGTGGCCAACTCCATCCGCCGCACGCGGCGTTGGCGAGAATATCGCAGGTGAGGAGTCTCTGTCACGCGACTTCGCGCGAAAGCGGCGGGGCGAGAGCGGCGGGGCGAGAGCGGCGCGAATTGCGCCGCCGGCGCCCCGGGACGGACGCGTCCGCCCCCGCGGAGAATACCGCTACCGGCTGTACACCGGCCGCGGTGTGTAGTGCGTATGAAGGTACTTGTGAGACTTCTCCGACAGCGGCTCGCCGAGGAAGTCGTCGTAGAGCGTCTTGATCATTGGGTTGTGGTGCGACATGCGGAGATTCCGATCCACGTCGTCCTTGTACAGCCCGGCAATGCGCTGTTTCCGCGTCTCGTCGGTGGCGCCGTAGGGCTGTCCACCGCCGCCGATGCAGCCGCCACGGCACGCCATGACCTCAACGAAGTGGTAGGGAAGCTCGCGGCCTTCCGCCTTGGCCGCCTTGATCTCGTCCATGACCCGGGCCACGTTGGAGGTGTTGTGGGCAATTGCCACCCGGACCTCGGTGCCTTCGACATCGATTTTTGCCTCGCGAATGCCCTCGAGTCCGCGGACGTCCTCGAACTGAATGGGCTCGTACTCTTTGCCGGTCACCAGATAGTGCGCGGTACGGAGTGCAGCTTCCATGACGCCGCCGGTGGCTCCGAAGATGGTACCGGCGCCGGTGTACATGCCGAGGGCGGCATCGGCTTCCTCGTCCTCGAGCTGATTGAAGTCGATGCCTGCGGCCTTGATCATGCGGGCGAGCTCACGGGTGGTAATGGAGACATCAATGTCCTGCTCGCCGGAAGACCACATGTCGTCGCCCCGGGAGATCTCATACTTCTTGGATGTGCAGGGCATGACTGAGCCGTGAAAGATCTCCTTGGGATCCAGGCCCTCTTTCTCAGCGTAGTAGGTCTTGGTCATGGCCGCGAGCATCATCATGGGCGACTTCGCCGTGGAAAAGTGCGGAATCATGTCCGGATAGAACTTTTCCATGTAGTCGACCCAGGAGGGACAGCACGTGGTGATCAGCGGTAGCTCGCCTGCTCCATCGCCGAAGCGATGCACGAATTCAGTAGCCTCTTCCATGATGGTCAGGTCGGCGCCAAAGTTCGTGTCAAAAACGACGTCGACGCCGAGGCGCCGCAGGGCGGCGTAGATCTTACCGGTTGAGAGCTCCCCGGGCTCCATGCCGAAGGGCTCGCCCAGGGCGACGCGAACGGCCGGCGCAATTTGGACGACGGTTCGCAGCTTCGGATCGCGAATGGCGTCCATGAGTTTTGATGTATCGTCCTTCTCGAAGATGGCGCCAACCGGGCAGTGCGCCGAACACTGACCGCACTTGATGCAGGGGCTGTCGTTCAGGGCAACATCGGCTGCGGGGGCCATGCGAACGCCGTCGCCGCGGTCGAGGAACTCGAGGGCGTAGACGCCCTGCATTTCCTGGCAGACGTTCACGCAGCGACCGCACTTCACGCACTTCTCCGGGTTGAGAACGATGGACGGTGTCGAGATGTCCTGAGAAATCTCCGGGACGTTCATCTCGTAGGGCTGCTCGCGGATACCGAAATCCGCTGCCAGGTTCTGAAGCTCACAGGTACCGTTTCTGGCGCAGGTGAGACAGGAGTTTGGATGTGTCGAGAGGATCATCTCCAGAGTCGTCCGACGAACCTGGTGGAGCTCCGGATCGTGGGTGAGAATCTTCATGCCCTCGGTTACTTCCGTCGCACAGGCGCGCATCATCTTGCGAGAGCCCTCAACCTTCACGACACAGAGACCGCACGCCCCCCAGGCGGGGAGGTCCGGATGGTAGCAGAGAACGGGAACATTGACGTTCGCCTGGCGGGCGGCGTCAAGCATGGAGCTTCCCTGCTCGACTTCCAACTGTATTCCGTTCACTTCGCACGTAATCATGCTCATCAGTATCTCCTGCTATTTCCTGACAACTGCGCCGAACTTACAGACCTCGTAGCACTTGCCGCACTTAATGCAGATGCTCTGGTCAATGACGTGTGTCTTCTTTCTCTCTCCGCTAATGCAATTCACCGGGCAATTGCGGGCGCAGAGGGTACAGCCAATACACTTGTCCGGAAGAATCTCGTATTTCACGAGATCCTTACACGAGCCGGCGGGACAGGTGTGCTCCTCAATATGCGCCAAGTACTCATCGCGAAAGTAGGTCATCGAAGAAACCACCGGATTGGGTGCGGTCTGTCCGAGACCGCAAAGAGAGGCGCGCTGCATGGCGTAGCTAATGGAGTTGATCTTCTCGAGATCCTCCATGCTGCCCTGCCCCTTCGAAATACGGTCCAGGATGTTGTAGAGCTTGCGGCCGCCGACGCGGCAGGGCGCACACTTGCCGCACGACTCTTCGACGGTGAAGCCGAGGTAGAACTTGGAGACGTCGACAATACAGTCGTCCTCGTCCATAACAATCATGCCGCCCGAGCCCATGATGGAGCCGAGCTCCTGGAGGTGCTCGTAGTCGATCGGCGTATCAATGTAGTCCGCCGTGACGACGCCACCCGAGGGCCCGCCGGTCTGGACCGCCTTGAAGGCTCTCTCGTTGGGAATGCCGCCGCCGATGCTGTAGACAATGTCACGCAGCGGTGTGCCCATGGGGACTTCAATGAGCCCCGAGTTGTTGATCTTGCCTGTCAGGGCAAAGACCTTCGTACCGGTCGACTTCTCAGTTCCGACCTTGGCGAACCATTTCCCCCCGCGAGTTAAAATGACCGGAATGTTGGCGAAGGTCTCGACGTTGTTGATGACGGTGGGTTGGTCCCAGAGCCCCTTCACGGCGGGAAAGGGCGGCCGAGGCCGCGGCATGCCGCGCTCACCCTCAATGGAGGCGAGGAGCGCCGTCTCTTCACCACAGACAAAGGCGCCGGCGCCGAGGCGGATCTCAATGTCAAAGGAAAAATCCGTCCCCAAAATATTGTCGCCCAGGAGGCCGTAGTCCTTCCCCTGTTGAATGGCCATTTTCAAGCGCTCGATTGCCAAGGGGTATTCGGCGCGGACGTAGATGAAGCCGCGCTGCGCACCGACGGTGTAGCCGGCAATGGCCATTGCCTCAATTATGGAGTGGGGATCGCCCTCGAGTACGCTGCGGTCCATGTACGCTCCGGGGTCGCCCTCATCGGCGTTGCAGACAACGTACTTCACGTCGTTTTCAACGTCCTTGGAGAACTTCCACTTCATCCAGGTCGGGAAGCCGGCGCCACCGCGACCGCGGAGGCCGGAGTCCTTGAGCTCCGCGATGATGTCGTCGGCACTCAACTCCGTAAGCGCCTTGGCGAGGGCCTCGTATCCCTCTCGGGCAATGTACTCGTCAATGCTCTCCGGATTGATGAAGCCGCAGTTGCGAAGGACAATGCGGAACTGCTTCTGGTAGAAGCTCATGTCCTCGATCCGGGCGTGCTCCTTGTGCTCGTTCTCCTTGTAGAGGAGACGCTCAACGGGACGACCCTTGATGCACTGCTCGGCAACGATCTCTTCCGCGTCCTCCGGCTTCACTTGAACGTAGAACGCCTCCTCAGGGAGGACCTTCACGATCGGCCCTTGTTCGCAGAAGCCGAAGCAGCCGGTTCGAACAACCTGCACGGTCCCCTGGAGTTTGTTCGACTCGACTTCACGTATCAGATTCTGGTAGATGTCCTCGGCGTTACTGGACATGCATCCGGTACCGCCGCAGACGAGGATATACTGCGAATATGCCATGCTCTACTCCTCTACAATGTCCGGCGCGGGGCGGTCGTAAATGTGATCCTCGAGGAGCTCTTTCCCAATGATGTGCTTGTGCACGATCTGACGCGCCACCGCGTCATCCACCCGACCGTAAATGACCGTGGGCATATCCTGGGTTCGGACCTCGACGGTGGGCTCTGCGTGATCGAGACCCAGACTCCCGGTCTGTCGAACGGCTACGGTTGTGAGCTTCTCTTTCTCGAGCTCATGTAAGAAGGCGGCCAATGTATCCTTGGCGCCGGCAGCGATACCGCTCGTTCCCATTCCAATGATGACTTGGGCTGACTTGTTCGCGGTGTCCCTCATCTCCAGCTCGCGCCGCTTGTCTTCGCGCAGCCGCTTCAAATCGTCGAGGGTCATTTTCCCCATGGCTCAAACCTCCCCATCGTGCAGCACCGCCTCGTGCTGCACAAGAAATTCCTTCAGGAGCGACAGTGATGCCGCCGTCTCCAAATCTCCGAGGGCCTCGCGGAGCTCCCCGCGGGCCACCTCGTAGCTTTCGTCGCTTCCAGATTCGCCATCCCGGCGGCGGGAGCGGCGGACGATCACCTCGTAGTCACCCTCGAAGCAGAACATCTGCAACAGGGTCGCCGGAATGTCACCAACCGGCGGTGCATCAATGTGCGACGCGTCGATCGTGAAGGCGACCGTCGTTCCCTCACCGACCTGCGAGGACACCTTGAGGCTTCCGCCGGTGGCCTCGACCACGTGCACCAAGAAGGGCAATCCCAATCCGACGTGACGGCCAGGGTGCTTGATTCCGTCGGTTGTGAAGGGATCTAGCGCCGCGCGCCGCTCGTTCTCCGACATGCCCCGGCCGGTGTCGCGAATGCTCACCGATGTCGGGTTGCTTCCCGTTTCCGACACTGTCTCGTGCCACTCAATGACCGTGTGCATGGATCCCGCCTCGACGGCGTTCTCGAAGACGTCGAGGACGTAGTCGCACAGGGTGTAGTGCACTACTCGTTTCGGTGCTTGGCCAAAACGTCGGGAAGCTTGTCTTTGTTCACCTTGCCGTAGACCTCGCCGTTGACCGTAAGCACCGGCGCCAGTCCGCAACAGCCGACGCAGCGCACCGCTTCCATGGTGAACTCGCCGTCTTCCGTCGTCTCGCCGACGCGGATGTCCAGGAGATTCTCCGTCTCTTCAACAATGTCCTTCGCACCCTTCAGATAGCACGCCGTACCCATGCAGACGGCCATCTTGTTGCGCCCGGGCTTCGTTGTCTTGAAGTAGTGGTAAAAAGTGATGACGCCGTAGATCTTCGCCAGTGGGGTTTCGAGCTCCTTCGCCAATTTCATGGCGGTCTGGCGGGGAACATATCCGTAATGTTCCTGCACGGCGTGAAGCACCATTATGAGATTGCCCGGCTTGTCCTTCCATTCGTCAACGAATTGCTGGACATCCGCCGGAAGTTGGACGTCTTCCTGCATAACGGACGACATGGGACCTCCTGTTCACACGGAGAACTCGCGGTTGAATCGATGTTTTTTTATTGTATCGGGCATCCACTTATTTGGCAATACCGTTACAATAAAAAGAACATCTTGCACGTAATTCAATCGGTGTGCGATTATATACAGAAAGTTTAGCTTAATGTGAACGAGAGTGCAACAATGGATTTGGTGTTGAACCAAGGGATTATTCTCCGACTGGCCCGCTATCTACGTGTCCTCGAGCAGCTCAAGTCCCTGGGATTCGTGAAGATCTTCTCGAACAACCTTGGCGACGCTATCGGGGTAACGCCCGCCGTGGTGCGCAAGGACTTCTCTACCTTGAGCATTCCCGGCAACAAGCGGGGTGGGTACAACGTAGACGTCCTGATCAGTGAGATCTCGAGCGTCCTCGGCAAACGGGAGATGCAACGCGTGATCGTTGTCGGCTACGGCCGAATTGGGGGTGCCTTGACCGCCTATCGGGAGTTTCCCAAGGAGGGCATCCAGATCGCCGCGGCCTTTGATACCGATCCGGAAAAGATTGACCGCGAGGCGGACATTCCGGTGCTGCCCTTGTCGGAGCTCAAGCCCTTCGTGCGAGAGCACGGTATTGAGGTGGGCATCCTGGCAGTGCCGAACAATCAGGCCACCGCCGTATTCGACACCATGCTGAGCGCCGGTATCCGCGGATTCCTGAACTTCGCCGCGGTGGAGCTGAAGTGTGCCGGCAAGTGCGACACGGATAACTGTCCAATCCAATGCACCGTCCACAACGTAAACATCGGCCTCGAAATCGAGAATCTCTTCTACCTCGTTCGCATGCGCAAGCCATCCAACCGTGAGCTCACCGTCGACGAGTTGAAAGAGCAGCACCAGCATGCTGAAGCGCAGTCCGGGGATCACCTCACCGGATAGCACGCGCCCAGGAAGGCGACACCGTGGCTACACTTCCAATTGATGCCGATGATTCTCCTCCCTTCGTCTTAGAGCTCATCTTTCGCCTCAAGATCAAGGACGTCATGACACGGAGACTCCTTACCGCACAGCCAAGCACCCCGCTGCGCGTCATTCAGGGCGTCATGAAGGAGAACGGAATCACCGGCGTTCCCATTACGGAGGGCAACCGCCTGTTGGGCATGATCAGCATGGACGACATTCTCCGCGCCCTCGACGGCGGCTACATTGAGGCGCCGGCGGAGCGGTGGATGACGCGGAACCTCATTGTCCTGGAAGACGACATGCCGCTGTCCTTCGGGATCTCCTATCTGGACAAGTACAAGTTCGGTCGCTTTCCGGTTCTCAGCAAGGAGAAAGAGCTCGTGGGGATCCTCACGAGCCGCGACGTGATAGTTGCCCTCCTCATAGAGGTGAACAAGCACGTGGAGCAACTCGAGGAAGAGGTGGCCCACGAGGCGGCGGCGGGGGCGCCCGAGGTGGGTACCTACCGGGAGTACGCCACGCGCACCTTCGACTTCGAGAACGCCGGGAAGGCGTCACTGGAGATCAGGAAGATCCTCAAGGAGGCGGGGCTGGACCCAAAGTTGATCCGCCGCGTGGCAGTCGCTGCCTATGAGTTGGAGCTGAATCAGGTGGTTCATTCGAGCGGTGGGACAATTTCCTTTCACTGGAAAAACGACGCAATCACCGTTACCGCCAAGGACGGCGGCCCGGGTATACCCGACCTGGAAGCGGCCATGGAGGAGGGCTTCTCGACGGCAACCGAGTGGGTTCGCTCCCTGGGCTTCGGTGCGGGAATGGGCCTTCCGAATGCGCGCCGCGTTGCCGACGAGTTCGACATCAACAGCGGTGAAGAAGGCACGACGGTGCGCGTGATCATGCGGGTACATGCGGATACCGCAGCAACAAGGAGAGAGTAGCACATGACAATTCTCGAGTTCGCCCGCTCCCACGAGTGTGAGTGCGTTCAGGATAGCTATAGCGACGAGACGATCGATTCCGGCTACACCTCGGATCTCTTGAGCGATGTCATGGCAAACGGCACCGGAAAGAGCGTGCTCATTACCATCCAGGCGCACAAAAACGCCGTTGCCGTCTGCTCCATGGCAGACATTTCGGCGCTCATCATCTGCAACAACCGGCCCATCCCCGAGGACATGCTCGACGCTGCGCGGAGCCAGGAAATTGGCGTCTTCGTCACGGAGAAGGACCAGTTCACCATCAGTGGTGAGCTCTATCACGTTCTATCGGCCGGCGCCGCCAAAGGCCCCGCCAAAGGCCCCGCCGCGGCGGAATGAGCCTTCGCGCGGACCTCCACCTCCATTCCTGCCTCAGTCCCTGCGGTGACCTGGACAACTCTCCGAGCGCCCTTGCCCGCACCGCGCGACGCCGTGGCGTTGATCTTGTGGGACTGACCGATCACAACAGCGCCCTCAACACTCCCGCCTTCGCCGAGGCGTGCCGGCGCGAGGAGATTGCCGCTCTCTTCGGGATCGAGGTCACAACCTTCGAGGAGGTGCACGTCCTCTGCCTCTTTCCGACCAGCGAGCACGCGGTGTCCTTCGGGCAGGAGCTCTACGCGGCACTGCCGAACATTCCGAACGACCCCGTGAAGCTCGGTGACCAGGTCTATGTCGATGTCGATGATGTCATTCTCGGCGAGGTCGATAAGTACCTGGTAAGCGCGGCGAGGTGGACCATGGAGGAGACCGCCGAGCGTTGCCACGCTGTGGGCGGGCTCTTCATTCCCGCCCACATTGATCGCAGCATGCACAGCGTGTGGTCGCAGCTCGGGTTCCTCCCGGACTGCGCCTACGACGCCCTCGAGGTGACAAAGGACCCGTGTCCGATTGACACCAAGGGTCTACCGAAGATCACCGACTCGGACGCTCACTACCTCGACGACGTCGCCACGCGGACCTTCGCCTTCGAGGCGGATGGTCCTTCATTCGAGGGGCTGCGGAGCGCGTTGGCCCGCGGGGCGGTCACCCCGGACACCAGGCGACGGCGTTATACGAGCTGAGCCTATCCGACGAGCTCGGCCATCTTGCGGCGGAGCTCATGCTCGCGAACAGGCTTGGTTACAACGGCGTTCATCCCGATTTCTCGGAAGGAAGCGGCCTCGCTCTCCCGAGCGTAGGCGGTTAGGGCGATAATTGGAACGCCCGAGAACTCCCGGATGTGGCGGGTGGTCTCGGTACCGTCCATCCCCGGTGCTGTAGGGCGGCGGATAGCTTGCGGTGAGCGCAAAGAGCTCCGCCGTCGCCGGCTGCGCGGAAAGGAACA
>CAYPTH010000057.1:14256-19861 GCA_964413635.1 uncultured Spirochaetaceae bacterium | reverse complement strand
GATGAGCGCAAACGGAACGGAATTGACAATAGACTTGCTCTACTTCGAGGGGTGCCCGTCATACCGGCAGGCATGGAACGATATCCTCGACGTCCTCGTCGAGGAAAAGATAGATGCCTCGGTGCGGCTGATTGCCGTGGAGGACATGGATCGTGCACAGGAGCTTCGCTTCGCCGGGTCTCCGACGATCAAGATCAACGGCCGGGACCTCGAAGGCTACCAGGGAGACGGAGTGATGGCGTGCCGGGTCTACAAAGAGAACGACGGCAAGGGCTGGCCGAGCAAGGATCTTCTTCGCCACGGTGTGGCCAAGGCTTGCGGCGTCTCGAGCTCGAAAAAGTGAAACACAACTGTAGGACCGCCCGAAATCGCGTTGTGCGAGGAACGTCGGGGCTCGCCTTTCAACAAGCTCCGGCATACGCTACGGTGGTCTGCACTGCAGCTTTTCCGTAGAATAGCAGGCAGAGGGTACACACATGCATTCTTCCCGCGCCCGTGCGCTGATCGTCGCTCTTGTTCTACTCGTCCTCGTTGCGGGAGGGCTCAGTCTCTTTACGCCTTTGCTCGGTCAAGCTCGCTTCGGGCCAATGCGCGGCTTCGAAATGAGCCCAATGGGCCCCATGGGCCTCGGCATGATGCGGCAAGTGCACGCCATGTCGGACGTCGAAAGCGAGTACGACTATATGGTTCGCATGGTCCCTCACCATCAGGAGGCCGTGGACAGTGCCCGCGTCCTTATCGAACGCACGGGCCGGACCGAGATGCAGGAGTTCGCCCGGGAGATCATTGCAACGCAGAGTCGGGAGATCGAGCAGATGCGGTCTTGGCTTGCCGCGTGGTATCCGGATCGCGATCGCGATGTGGAGTATCAGGATATGATGCGGGATTACTCTCGCCTGTCTGGAGACCGGCTGGATCTCGCCTTTCTTCAGGATATGATCCCGCACCACATGGCGGCGGTCATGATGTCCCAGCAGCTTCTTTCCCAGGTTGAGATCGAGCACTCGGCGATCGAAGGACTGGCCGCGAGCATCCGCGCCACCCAGACGACGGAAATCGGACGGATGAGCCTGTGGATGAATGAGTGGTTCAACTAAGCTGCGCCGGTGACTCGGCTCGATACCGCTGAGTTGTCTACTCCTCCGGGCGCTGCATGAGCTCCCGAAGCGTTTCAAACACGACGTCGTGGACGCGCTCGTCCACACGTGACGCGAAAAGCTTCATGAAATCGTAGTCGGCCACACCTCGGCCGGGCTGGTCGGGGAGGAGCAACATCCACGGCTCGACGAGAAGCGCGTCGGCGAGCCGCTGGAGTGATTCCGGTGAAACCCACTTTCGCGCCTGCTCAATGTCGGTAACGTGCCCGGTGGACAGGTCCGCCGCCTCGGCGAGGTGCTGTTGGCTGAATCCAAGCTTTTCCCGCGCCATGCGGACGTTGCGAGCCAAAATCTCGAGTAGTTCGTGCGTGCTTCTCCCCATGAGCGTACTCATGGTTCGCTCTTGGCAGCAGACACACAAGGGCCTTGTGAAGAGCACGAACTACTGCCGAGAGCAGTAGGCGCATCCGACGCTACGCGCGAGCGCCGGCACCGCACGTTTTGCATGAGGCACCATCAACAATCTTTTCGATACCCAACGCCTTGAGTCGTGCCGCCGGTTTCGAGTATGAAGGGGAAACCATGAGTCAGGATGACGAGTTTTTCCTTCAGGAGAACGAGAATCGATCGCTCTCGGCCAAGCTCCCCACCGACGTGGACACCGGGCAAAAGTTCCTCCAGCTCGGAAAGAGCAACCTCTTTGTCTCGGAGCGCGGCGCAGAGGAGGTCGGAAAGATCGACCTCATTGAGCGCAACACCCAGCGGGTGGACATTGTCGACGGTCGAGACGCCTACGAACGCGTGAAGGCCCACCTCAATTGGGCCTTCACGTTTCAGCTCTTCAACCTATTTATCTATCACAACGATGCGACCCAGTCCTTCTCCGCCTACATCCACGACGCCCGGGATTTGCACAGCGTCTTCACCCACGTTGAAAAAGACATCGATGAAGGGCACGACTTCTTCAAGTACAGCGTTCAGAACGTCTTCAATCTCAAGCGCTCACGGCGGATGAAGTCGTCGTTGTAGCGCCGGCAAAGGTGATGCCCAGCCGGCGAAAGAGCTCGGCAAAGTGCTGCTCCCAGTGGCCCGGCACAATGACGTGGTGGTTCGCCACGGGGTTTTCCAGGAAGTAGCGGACGCTGCGTTCGAGGTGGAGCGTCGCCTGGGTCCGGCAGCGATCCGCCCGGTCGCCCCTGCCAATGAGCTCGCCTTGCGAGTACCAGCCCAGACTGAGGTCGCCGCGACCGAGGCGTACCACGGTCACCGGCCCGTCGGGAAGCTCACCCTGGATCGCCACCCCCACGCCCGACTCGAAGTGGCTCCGCAGCTGGAAGGACGCAACCGCCTTTGTGGGAATCATGCAGTGGGCGAAGTCGATGCGGTTTTCATCCACATGAATGCCGGCGGGATTGGCAAGGAATGGGATCTCGCCGGTGAGCTCTTGGGCCAACAGAACCGACAGCAGCGCCTGCTGATCCCCTTCGCAGCCGGCGACAATGCCTTCATCGTTGAGGCGCGCCAGAGCCAGACAGCCGGTGTTGTTGTAGCGGCCAATCAGGTCGAAGCAGCGCAGGCTCAGAGCCGAGAGCTCGTTTTCCCGGACCAAGTCCCGAAGACCGATGTAGATGCGCGCCGCCTCGTGGATGGCCTTCGCGGTGGGCTCCACGCTGCCGCCGCTTTGCCGGCTCGTCTCTTCGGCCACGACGCTCGCCTCATCGTGGGAGGCTGCATCGATCCAGGAATAGAGGGTTTCCAGGGGAACATCCTCAAAGCGGAGACCCAATCGGTCACCCGCAATCTGGCGGTCAATGCTGCTGGCCACCAGCCAGTCCGAGGGTTTGCCCACGAATCCGACGTTCATACCGCTGACGCGGTGGAGTGCGTGGTCCACGGCGGCTATCGACTCGATGCGGCGCACAACCTCTTCCGGCTCGCCGTGGAGGATCTCGCAAGACCCGCCACGGTCGCGAACCCAGGCGCTGATTTCCAAGGATGCGGCCAGGGAGTTGTGCTTTCCATCGGTGAGGAGGTAGACGGGCCGAGGAAGCTTGTCATACTGCTCGACGAACTGCCCCTCCGTGCCGCCGGAGGCGACAAACACGACGGCAAGGTCGGTGTCGCGGCCGCTCCAGTCGTCGGGACCGACCAGATGAACCGTGTGGCGGGCGCTCAAGGCGCCGAAAAGCTCGCTGTGCGCGGCCTCCACGGAGAAGTCCGGGTGCAAGCCTGAGAAGAATGGTATGAGACCGATGTTCATGATACCCGCCACTATAGACCCGACTCGTCTTTGCGGGCAAGCTTGACAGCGCCGAATCCTCCCCGGTAGCATCACGATCAGTGAAAGAAACCGCTGCGCTCCCCTTTCGATCGCTGTATCGTCATGATTTCGTGCGGGTCGCCGTGGCGGTGCCCCAAACGCGCGTTGCCGACCCCGCCTTCAACGCGGAGCAAACCCTTTCCCTCGCCCGCCGGGCGGATGAGTCTCATACCCTCGTCACCCTCTTTCCGGAGCTCGGCCTCTCGGCCTACTCCAACGACGACCTCTTTCAGCAGCACGCCCTCCTCGATCAAAGCCTCGTACAGCTCGAGCGAATCCGAGGGGAGAGCAAGAGCATGAGATCGATGCTTCTCGTCGGCGCGCCGCTTATCGTGGAGCAGAAGCTCTTCAACTGCGGCATTGCCATTCACCGGGGACACATTCTCGCGGTCGCACCGAAGAGCTACATCCCCAACTATCGCGAGTTCTACGAGAAGCGCCACTTCGCCTCCGCCGCCCACGCCGCGACGCGGGAAATCACGCTTCTCGGCGAGACCGTTCCCTTCGGCAACGACGTTATCATTGAGGCCGAGAATATCCCTGACTTCGCCCTCCACATGGAGGTTTGCGAAGACGTCTGGGTGCCCATTCCCCCGAGCACCTACGCCGCCTTTGCCGGCGCAACGGTGCTGGCAAACCTCTCCGCGAGTAACGTGACGATTGCCAAGGCGGACTATCGCCACCGTTTGGCGGCCTCGCAGTCGGCAAAATGCCTGGCCGCCTACCTCTACTCCGCCGCCGGGCCGGGAGAGTCGACGACGGACCTTTCCTGGGATGGTCACGCCATGATCTACGAGAACGGCCGCCTGATCGCGGAGGGAGAACGCTTTTCCCCGGAGCCGACGCTCATCACCGGGGACATCGATCTGGGGGCCTTGGCGCAGGACCGCATGCGCATGACGAGCTTTGCCGACAACGCCCGGGAGCACACCGATGCGGTGGAGCGAATCCGCCGCGTTCGCGTTGAGCCGGCCCTTCCCGAAACCGAAGTGCCCCTTTCCCGCGCCGTCTCACGCTTCCCCTACGTGCCGAGCGATCCAACCCGGCGCGACGAGCGCTGCTTCGAAGCCTACAACATCCAGGTCACCGGCCTCGTGAAGCGCCTTCGCGCCACCGGCATTGAGCGCCTGATCATCGGCATTTCGGGAGGACTCGACTCTACCCAGGCGCTCATTGTCTCCGCCCGCGCCATGGACCTCCTGGGACTTCCGCGCTCCAACATTTTGGCCTACACCATGCCGGGCTTCGCAACGAGCTCGAGCACGCGGGACAACGCCTGGGCGCTCATGCGCTCCCTCGGCGTGACTCCGGCGGAGATCGACATTCGCCCCGCCTGCATGCAGATGTTGACGGACATCGATCACCCCTTCTCGCGGGGTGAAGAGGTCTACGACGTTACCTTCGAAAACGTCCAAGCCGGCGAGCGAACCAGCCACCTCTTCCGCTTGGCCAACCTCCACGGCGGCATGGTGGTGGGCACCGGAGACCTGAGCGAGCTCGCCCTCGGCTGGGCGACCTACGGCGTCGGTGACCACATGTCCCACTATGCGGTAAACGCCTCGGTGCCCAAGACGCTCATCCAGCACCTCATTCGCTGGGTCATGGAGACAAGGCAATTCTCCGAAGAAACCGGCGAGGTCCTCGGACGCGTCCTCAACACGGAGATCTCCCCGGAGCTCGTGCCGGGCAAGGCGGCGAGCGACGAACCGGCGCAGCGAAGCGAGGAGAAGATCGGCCCCTACGAGCTCCAGGACTTTCACCTCTACTACATCACACGCTACGGCTTCCGGCCGAGCAAGGTGGCCTTCTTGGCCCACCACGCCTGGGGTGATGCGGCGCGCGGACAGTGGCCCCCGGATATTCCGGAGGAGAAGCGCAACGCCTACTCCATCGGCGAGATCAAGCGCTGGCTCGGCGTCTTCCTCTCCCGTTTCTTCCAATCCACCCAGTTCAAGCGCAGTGCCGTTCCCAACGGTCCCAAGGTCGGTTCCGGCGGCTCCCTGTCCCCGAGAGGAGATTGGCGCGCCCCGAGTGACTCTTCCGCGGCGGTCTGGCTTGCAGAGCTGGACGAAAACACCCCGGACGAGTAGTATCCGCCGTCAAGAGTACACACCCAAAGGGACACTCCATGAACGCAGTAGAAACTCGAGGTCTGACCAAGCGGTTTGACAACGGGGTCACCGCCCTC
>CAYPTH010000057.1:0-14156 GCA_964413635.1 uncultured Spirochaetaceae bacterium | reverse complement strand
CCTCATTCGCGAGCTCGCCGAGGAGAGCCAAGTCTCGGTGCTGTTGTGCACGCACAACCTCCCGCTGGCCGAGCGCGTCTGCGACCACTTCGGCTTCCTCAAGGAGGGAACCCTCGTTGCGTCGGGCTCCACGGAGGAACTGCTTACCTCCCTCGCGCGGAAGCCGGAGTTGCGAATCATTACCGAGGATTCCGAGGGGGCCGAGGTTACCGAGATCGTTGAGTATGCCGATGAGGCGGAGATCCCACGCCTTGTCCGCGCCCGATTGGACAGGGGTGCGGCACTTCGGGAGGTCCGGCGGGCGCGCCCCACTCTCGAAGAGGTGTACTTCAGCTACATTGGGGAGGGAAAGACATGAATCCGTCGCGAGTGTGGGCCGTGAGTCGGAAAGACATTGGTGAGATTATGGCCAACTCCTCGGTCTCCGTGCCAATGATCATTGTGCCGGTGCTTCTCTGCGTCATCATTCCAATTGTCCTTACGAGCCTTGTGCTCACGCTGGACGTCAACATGATTCAGGGAGCCGAGCTCATTGAAAGGATTCTCCCCTTCTACGAGATTCCCGACCGCCTTAGCGAGACGAACACCAGAATCCTCTACGTGTTCTTGAACTACAGCTTCATTCCCCTCTTTCTCGTTGTACCGTTGATGGTGTCGAGCATCATTGCCGCGAACTCCGTGGTGGGCGAGAAGGAGCGAAAGACCCTCGAAACGCTCCTCTACACCCCGATAACGAACCGTGAGCTCATGGTCGGCAAGCTTGGGGCCGCCTTCATTCCGGCCGTGGCAATCTCGCTGCTCTCGTTCGTGCTCTTCGCCGCTGCCGTGAACGTGACCTCGATCGTGATCATGGATTTCGCCCTCCTCCGAGCGCCGCTGTGGATCGCCGCCATCCTGCTGATGTCTCCGGCGGTTTCGCTTTTGGGCCTGGTCGTGACCATGATTGTCTCGGTAAAGGCGAAGTCCTTCATGGCGGCGCAGCAGATCTCCGGGGTGCTGGTCATTCCCTTCGTCCTCCTGATTGTGGTACAGATGACCGGCCTCATTGCATTCAACACCGTCGCCGTCGTCCTGGCCGCCGTGGCGGTACTTGCGATTGCGCTGGTGTTACTCTTCCGCGTGGCACCTCGTTTCACCCGGGAGCGGATCATCTCGACGCTGTAGGAGCGGCCCGTGGTTCCAATCATTGACGGGCACAACGATGTCCTTGCCCGCGCCTTCGAGAACGCCCGGTACGACTTTGTCACGGGCACCGAGTCCTACCATCTCGATCTGGAGGGCGCGCTTGCCTCGGGCTTTGCCGGAGGACTATTTGCCATCTTTGTGCCGCCGGCGCAGGCTGAAACCAAAAAACCACGCTCATTCGGTGAAAACCTCTCGACGCCCGGCAGCGTTCCTATCGAGCGCGCCCAACGAGCGGCGGCGCTCATGTTTTCCCAACTGCGCCGCTATATCGAGCGCGCCCACGGCCGGCTCTACCTGGCGCGTACGGTCGCGGATCTCCGCCGCGCCCTCCACGGCAATGCCGTGGCGGCCATGTGCCACATGGAGGGGGCCGAGGCGATCGACGGCGACCTTGCCGCCCTGGACCTCTTCTACGAAGCCGGGCTGCGCTCTCTCGGCATTACCTGGAGCAGGACGAACCGCTTCGGCTGCGGTGTTCCCTTTGGATTCAAGAAGGACCCCGACATTGGGCCCGGACTCACGAAGGCGGGGCGCAATCTGGTCGCCCGGTGCAACGAGCTCGGTATACTCATCGATGTCTCTCATCTCAACGCAAAGGGATTCTGGGACGTCGCGCGGACTACATCCGCCCCCGTCGTTGCGTCGCACTCCAACGCCTGGGGCATATCGCAGAGCACACGCAATCTGACGGATGAGCAATTGGCCGCGATTCGCGACACCGATGGACTCGTTGGGGTGAACTTCGGCGTCCCCTTCCTCCGCGAGGACGGCGAGCTCAAAGAGGACACCCCGCTGACGGCATTCCGCGACCACATAGAGTACTTGGCCGAGCGCATCGGCATTGATCGAATCGGCCTGGGGTCCGACTTCGACGGCGTCATGATTCCCAAGGAGATCGGGTCGGTGCGCGGCTTGCAGAAACTCCCCGAAGCCTTGGGGGAATGGGGCTATTCAACGGCGGAGATCAACAAGATCTCCCACGAGAACTGGCTGCGCGTCTTGGGGCACACACTGCACTGAGGACGAGAAGACACGAAGCGGGGAGGGCACGGTCGCGCCCTGAAACGGTCCCAAAGAAGCGGGTCTCCTCCTCCATCTCCAGGCTGGGAGCGGCAATCACAAAGGAACCCGCTTGGCGGATGACGCCGTGAGAGTAACGTGAGTGGGCAGTCGAAACCGCCATGAGCGCCGGCTGAATGGACGTGCGCATGACCCAGTTGACCGTAATGGGGTTGTCCGTGCCGTTCTCATCCCGAGCGAGAACGATGAATGTTTCGACGGGCATTCTCTTCTTCAAGGCTTTGGAGAAAGAGACTTCCTGTTGCATGTCATCGAGTGTAGCAGCTCACGAGCCCTTGCGGAACGACCAGCGAGGGCGAACCACCCCGCCGAGCCGGTCGGCCCACGCCTCAGGGTAGCGTTGATAGTAGCGCCGTCCCGGGGCGGGGTTTCCGCGGCGCGCGGCGAAACGGCAATACAGAGCTTGCGTGATCGAGGGCAGGCCGACCAGGGGCAGGTAGAGCCAGCCGAGAAGGAGCGACTGTCGCGTGTGACCGTACTCGTGGCGGAGGAGACGGTCGCCTCCGTGAAGGCGACCGGAGTGGGCGTGCCGTGACACGAAGATGAACTGGCCCAAGGCGACCCCCGCTCGGCCGGGGATGAAGGTCACCCAGGCATCGATGTATCGGACGGGACGGGCACTCCCCTCCCGTGAGAGAAGGCGCAATGCCAGGAGGAACAAAAGCGCCAGTAGGTGCTGGGGGAGTTGCCAGATCCAGCGCAGGAGCATGACCGGGGGGCTCACGGAGGATCCCCGGCTACTTCGAGAAGAACCGAGGTGGGCGCGTCTGCTCCTCACCGTCCACGGTGACCGCCATCTTCTCATGGTAGAAGCAGGCACAGCCCTCGACCAACGCGGCGTCTTGAAGGGGCTCGGGATATGCCCAGACCAGATCCTGGTGGAGCTCACCACCGGCCTGTACCGACCAATACCGGGAGCGACCCTTGTAGGGACACACCGTGGTCGTGTCGCTCTCGATAAGGGCGTCCCAGTTTACATCGTCATAGGGGACGTAGTACCGCACCGGGAGTCCCGTCTCGAGGAGGAGCCGCGGCCGCGAGGAGTCGGCGACAACAACGCCATCTACCGCAGCCCGGACGTGGCGGGAGCTCTGCCGGACATCGATTCGCGTGTAGGGATCGCGGGGATGACCGATCAGTCCCTCGTCCTCCTCCAGCCATCTATCCATTGATCCAAAGTCAACGAAGACGTAGCCGCGCATGTCGGGGTAGTCACTCGTGTCTTCGGTGTAGGCGAAGGCGGCGTTCTCGGCTCGACGTCCCGTGCCGAGAATATGCCAGAAGACCTCGAAGCCCCGTGACTCGGACTGCTCGGTTCGGTCGGAGGGCTCGAGGACGCCGTCGGCAATATCGGCCTCCGGGAAGCCGTACACCAACGTAAAGGGAGAGTCGCGCAGGAGCGCGGCATCGGCGCTGTCGGCTATTAGGGTCTCACCGAGATAGGCGCGGATTCGCGTTCCCGTCGGGGCAAAGACCCGGGGCGTATGTATGGCCATGCAAACCTCCTGTTACACTATAAGATAGGCGTCTTCCGAGACGTACGCAAAGGAGAAGGCTCATGACTATCGGGATAGTGTCGGACACACACCGCAACACGAAGCGGCCGCAGCAGGCCCTTGCGACGTTTCACGACCGCGGTATCACCACGGTGTTCCACCTCGGCGATGTGACTACGCCGAAGGTCGTGCGCCTCTTCGACGGATTCGATGCCTACTTCGTCTACGGAAACGCCGACCGAGACCGGGACGCCCTCGGGGCGGAGGTGGCCTCGCTGTTCGGGGAGGGACGCCTCGCGGAGTGGCACGAGCTATCCGTTCAGGGCGTGAGCCTTGCCCTCTGCCACGGCCACACGCGGAAGCTTCACGAGCTTACCGAATCCGGTCGTTACGACATTGTCCTCCACGGACACACCCACACGCGCCGCGACGAGATGGTCGGCTCCACCCGGGTAATCAACCCCGGCGCCCTTGGAGGGATTAAGTGGCAGTCACGTTCATACGCGGTCCTCGAGCTCCCATCGGCCTCACTCGAAGTAATTGAGATTGCGTAATGAAGGCGAGAGTCTCTTCACCGTGGATTCCTTGAAGCAGCCGTGCCGGCTCACTATAATACCGATGTCGCACAGACAAATCGCATGAGAATGGGTGCCCGTGCTTGAAATAAGCATCGTCTTCCTCTTGCTCCTGATCTCCGGTTCCTTTTCGGGAACGGAGGTCGCATTCACATCCCTGTCGGTCGACCAACTCGAGCGCCTTCGACGCCGTCACGGCGCCCGCGGAAAGCTCACGGCCAAGCTCTACGACGAGCTGGACGTCGTGCTCACCACCATCACCATTGGCAACAACTTGGCGAACCTTGCGGCCTCCGCCCTCGTCTCCGCCCTGACGATACGCCTCTTCGGCGAAACCTGGCTCACGGTTTCGACCATCATCCTCACCATCCTGGTCCTCGTCATTGGAGAGGTTACGCCGAAACAGATCGGCATCCTGCACAACGAGTTCGTTACGCTGCGCATGTCGCGCTTCCTGCGCGCATTCTCCATTGTCTTTGCCCCGGTCATCTGGCTCATTCGTCTGGTGAGCAACGCCCTCACCAGACTCACCGGCAGGGGCAGCCGGCAGACGCTGACCCGGGAAGGGCTTCAGCATTTGGTGCGCTACGCCGGCAGCACCGGACTCCTCGACCAGCTCGACACCTCGATTGTGAAGAACGTCTTCCGCGCCACCGGGGTACGCGTCGGCGCAATCATGACGCATCGGACCAAGATCTTCAGCATGGAGAAGCGGGAGCGCGCCGCCGATGCCCTGCCGGCCATGCTCGAGTCCGGCTACTCCCGCGTTCCGGTATACGACGAGGACCCCGAGCGTATTGTCGGCGTTGCCCTGTTGAAGGACGTGGCTAAGGCGGTGACGGAGAAGCAAGCCGAAGTGCCTCTCAGCCGGCTCATGATACAACCGATGTACGTCCCCGAGACTCGCACGTTCCAAGAGGTCCTGACCCAGCTGCGCCGGGAACACGTGAATATGGCAATTGTATTGGATGAATACGGCGGGGTCTCCGGTCTCGTAACCATGGAGGACCTCGTTGAGGAGTTTCTCGGCGAGCTCTACGACGAGGGAGAAATCGAAGAGACCGAGAAGGTCATGGCTGTCGATGAGGGCGAGTACACCATTCTTGGCGACACGCCGATCTACGTCGTAAACGACCACCTGGACACGGAGTTCCCGAGCGAAGGGGACGCACAGACCATCGGTGGCTACATTACCGAGCAGATGGGCCGCATTCCCGACGCCGGGGAGCACTTCGAGACGAGCGAAGGGGTGTTCACCATTGAGGTTGTGAGCCATAGCCGAGTGGTCCGCGTCTTGTTCCATAGCGCGGAGTAAATGAGAGCTCGCCAGTCTAGGCGGTCACCAGCACTTTGGCCGATCGCGCGGGAACCGGTACCACGAAGGGCGAGCCCTCGTAGCGCGCCGGTGCATCATCCGCGACGGGCCACACCTCAACCAGATCGCGACGCACACCCCCGGAGAGGTCGAGCTCGAAGGCCGTTTCGGAGAGCCCGACGTTCACACATACGACGGCAGTACCCTCTTCAGTTGAGCGCTCGAAGGCAAAGAGTGACTCGGACGCCGACAGGGCGCGATAGTCACCGCGACGCAGTTGGGGCGTCTCTCGCCGGAGGCGGGCTGCGACCTGGTAGTACGCCAGGAGGTCGCGGTCCCAGCGTTCCCCGTCGTGCCAAGGGAAGGCGGCCCGGCACTCTGGGTCGTCTCCGCCGGTCATACCGATCTCGTCGCCGTAGTAGATGCACGGCGCGCCGGGAAGTGTCATCTGTAGGATGGCCGCCAGCCGTAAGGCGTCGACGTCTTCTCCCATGATCCACCGCGCCCGGGCGGTATCGTGGCTGTCAATCAGGTTTAGCTGCACCAGATTCACCGACCACGGGTAGAGCGCCATGGCGTTCTCGATCGAACGCCGAAAGCCCTCGCCGGTGAGGGGATTCAAGGCCAGATGGTTGCGCTTGTAGCCTGGCCGCAGCGTGTGAGCGCCGGCAAAGCTCAAGATCGGCCCCATGAAGAGATAGTTCATGACCGCATCGAACTGGTCTCCGGATAGCCAGCGGCGTGCCTCGGTCCAGATTTCGCCGCAGATGTAGGCGTCCGGATTGGCGGCCTTCACGACGGTCCGAAACTCGCGCCAGAAGGCATCGTCATCGATCTCTGAAGGGACATCCAATCGCCAGCCGTCAATGCCGAACTCCACCCAGTAGCGGGCGACATCCAGGATGTACCGGCGAACACCGGGATTCTCGGTGTTGAGCTTCGGGAGGGCGGGCAGATCCCACCACGCCTCGTAGTTGTGGTGGTGCCGCTTGTCATTCACGTATGGCCGGAGCGGCCAGTCCTTGATGATGAACCAGTCGATGTAGGGCGAGTCCTCACCGTTTTCCAGGACGTGGTGAAAGGGCCAAAAGCCGCGGCTCGCGTGGTTGAAGACTCCGTCTAGGACGATGTGCATGTCCCGCTCGTGGAGCGCGTCGATAAGCCGACGGAGCGCGGCGTTTCCGCCGAGGAGCGGGTCCACCTGATAGTAATCAAAGGTGTGGTAACGGTGGTTGGCCGCGGAGGCGAAGATCGGATTGAGGTAGAGGGCCGTAACGCCGAGCTCCTGAAGATAGTCGAGGTGCTCGCGAATGCCGTCCAGGTCACCACCCTGAAAGCCCTGCTCGCCCGGAGGCGCACCCCACTCCTTGAACGTAATGCCCGGCAAAGGATCGGTGTCGCTTCCCCGGGCGAAGCGGTCCGGGAAAATCTGATAGAAGACTGCGTCTTTCACCCAGTCGGGTGTGTCGAATTCGGGTAGTACCATGATTACGCGGATGATAGCAGAGGCGAGCACGTCGCTGCCATGGGTGGCCCGCCCCGGCCGCGTGGCGGCCGGCTTCCGGCCGGCTAACCCTTCAAGAGTTGCATCAACGGCACGCTGCCGTCGGCGAGTGTGTCTTCCTTTCCCGCGACGTTCATGCCTTTCTTCATGAGAATTTGCAGCGGCGCAAGCTCACCATCCGGACGATTAACGGCCATGTAGGCGACGACGCGTGCACGGGTTGCGTCGTCGGCGCCGTCCGACACCCCGATCAGCATGAACGATGGTGGCGGCGTGCCGCCGCCGGGGTCGCTCCGGCCGCCTTCGCCCGCCTCCTCGGCGGGCGCTGGGTCGCGGCGGACGAAGCGTGTCGCCCGCGTGGGGTCGCCGGCCTGCTCGAGGTGAATATCAAAGACATCGCTCCAGACGTAGATCAGGTGGTCGTAGGCTTTGGTTTCACCGGTCATGTTCTCGCCGGCGACCAGGCCGCTGTATTCGGCGTTGCCGTAGTGTTCCACGCGGCGCCGCGTATCGAAGTAGGGATCGGGGAATTGCGCAATGTCGCCTGCGGCGAATACGTCCGGATGCGAGGTCTGGAGCTGCTCGTTCACAACAACACCGTCGGCGACAGCCAGGCCGGCGTTGGCGGCGAGCTCGATTGCCGGCTCAATGCCTACGGCTATGCACACCAGATCGGCGTCGATCCGCTCTCCGTCATCCAGCCGGACGGCGGCCGGCTCAATCTCCTCCACACGCCGTCCAAAACGGAACTCCACTCCCCCTCGCTCACAGCGCTCCCGAACCGTCTCGGCGAGCTCGGCAGGGGCAAAGGCGGACCAGACTTCATCGGCCATTTCGACGACGGTTACCTTCATACCCCGCTGCGTCAGGGAGGCCGCCAGCTCTACACCGATGAAGCCCGCCCCGACAATGACGGCCTGCCCGCCATCGGTGGCGGCGTCGCGAATTGCCACGGCGTCGTCCGCGCTCCGCAGGGCGTGGACGTTTGAAAGATCCTCCCCGGGCACACCGAGGCGGCGGGGTATCCCGCCCGTGGCCAAGAGGGCCTTTCCGAAGGGCAGCGTCTCGCCGTTGGACAGCACGGCCGCGTGGCTGCTCCGGCCGAGCTCGAGGGCGGTCACTTTCAGCCCCACCAGGGTGGTAACACGGTTGTCGGGATAGAAGGCATCCTCTTCGCTCACAATCTCTTCGGGCGCAAGCTCCCCGCGGATGACCTCCTTGGAAAGCGGTGGACGATCGTAGGGAAGGCGATCCTCCTCCGTGACCAGGACAATGCTGCCGCGCGGATCGCGCTGACGCAGGGTTTTGACCGCACGGGCGGAAGCAAGGCCGCCCCCGATAAGCAGATAGTCGGCACGTTCCATGCCAACATGATGTGCAACACGGTGCGCCCAAGTCAAACGCATCCGATTCTGCTACACTCGCCGTCATCATGCGACGGCTCGAGCGCTTACGAGTGCAATACACCATCTCCCTGGTATTGATCGCGCAGTTCCTCGTGACAAGCCTCGTTGCCATGCTCGTATACGACGGCGGCTCGAGCTTCTTCGCGGAGGCACGAGGCTACTCGTTCCTCCACAACACCTTTAGCGAGCTGGGCCGGGTCTACGGTTTCGATGGGGAAGCGAAACCGGTGACGCAGAGGCTGTTCACCGGCGCCATGGTCTTCAGCGGCGCCGGCTTCATAATCTCGCATCTCGCCTTCCCGGGCCTCTTCCGACGGGCCGAAGACGGCGCACCGTACCGCGGCCGAACGACGGCCCGTATCGCTGCGATCCTCGGTGGGATCGTCGGTATCGGCTTCATCGCCATTGGCCTCTTTCCCACGGATACCCAGACCCTCGCGCACTACGTGGGTGTGTATTTTGCATTTACGGGGCTATTGCCCGCCGTCGCAGCCGCGGCGATCGCGCTGATTCGACACCCGAGAGCTCCAGTGCATACCCGGGCGGTCCACATCGGCTTCATTGTGGTGCTGATGGGCTACCTGTGGCTCATCTGGTTCGGACCGGGCCGCGACACCCCGACCGGGGCGCTCATGCAGATTGTCGGGCAGAAAATCATTGTCTACCTGGGCATTGCGGTCATGACCTTCCAGACCGCCACCGCCCTCACTCTCGTGACACGCGCAATTCGAAGAGGCGAGTGAGCAACCAGTCGTAGCCGTCGTGGTAGGCCGGGAAGGTCATGAGGTCGCCGTGATTGCCCTCCTCAATGACAATGAGTCGCTTTGCCTCGGAGGCCGAGGCCTCGTGGAGCGATTCGGCCAGAGCCGACGGCGCGACGAAGTCCTTCCCGCCGCCGAGAAGCAGCAGCGGAACATTCACCCGGCGAAGACGCTCGCGGTTATTCTCGTTCGCCACATCCTGTCCAATGTTGAAACGCAGAAGCAGACGCAGGTACCAGGGTACGACGGTGCGCACCCAATGCTCGGGCTCCGTGATGGGGCTCTCCAGGACCACGCCACCGACCTCCCGCGTATCGGCAAGGTAGGACGCGACGAAGGTGCCGAGGGAGTGGCCGTGAAGAATGGTCGTCTCCGGCGAGACACCGGGGCGCCCCAGGAGCACCTCGTAGGCGCGGAGGGCGTCTGATTTCATAAGCTCTACGGTGGGCTCGCCCCCGCTCCGTCCGTAGCCGCGATAATCCCAGAGCATGACGTTGACGTTGTGCTTTAGGAAGGCGTCCAGGTAGTCCGTCGACTGCACCAGGTAAAATCCGTAGCCGCCGAAGAAGAGGACCGTCGCTTCGGCATTGGGCTGGGTGAGAAACCAGGCGTTCAACAAGGTGCCGTCCTCCGCCTCGAAGAAGAGCTCCTCCAGCTCCGCCGTGGGGTGCTCGAATGTCTGCGGCGTCACCGAAGGCTTGGGCTGCAGGATGGCTTCCGCGGTGATGGGCACCTCGACGCAGCCTCCGAGCATGAGGATTGCGACAAGTACAGCTACCGGAAAGACGGAACGGAAGATGGAACGATGGAAATGGCGCTTCATGACTCTTGAAAGTAGACGCCCCGGTGTTGGCGGTCAAGTCGGAGCGGCGGTGCCACTAGCGACGCGCCGCGCGAACCACCAACTCATGGGTCGAGACGAACAAGATCAGAATTGCACATAGACCGGGGACGACCACATTGAGATCGAAGGCCTCTACAAGCAGACCCATCCCGCCTGCTAGTAGCATGACGCCGATACTCGAGCCGCCCATCTGCAAGCCCACCACGAAGGAGGAACGGTGGGCCCCCACGCGCTTGGGAGTCTCCCCGATGAGCAGGGGGAACATGGGGGCAAGCGAAAAGCCGAGAACCAGCAGCCCGATTGCGCCCAGGAAGTTGGGCGTGCCGATCCAGAACAGCGCTACCCCAATGCCGGCGGTACCCATTGTTATCCGCAGCAGCCGCAGTGGCCCGACTCCGTCGGCAATGATCCCGAAGACAATCCGGCCGGCCGTCAGGGCTCCCCAGTAGATGGAGACCCACCGCGCCGCCCGCGCCGCGTCGACCCCTCGCTCAATCGTGAAGAGGCTGTACGCCCACTGTCCGGCGGTCACCTCCACCCCTGCGTAGAGCACGAAGAGGAGGGCGGAGCCGGTTACAACGGGATCCCGGAGATCCCGCAGGGAAGCTCGCGGCGGCGGGGAAGCGGCTTCCGCCGCAGCGGCAGTGGCGGCGGTGGTGGCGCCGCCACCCTTCGGGACGGCTGGGGCGCCGTGCCGATCGTCGTCCCAGCGATGCCTCGTCGCCACGAAAACCGCCGCTGCCAAGAGGGCAACGACGCCGATGGCGCCGTATCCACCGCGCCAGCTCAAGCTGGTGGACAGGAAGCCGGACATCATCATTGGGCCGATGGTGGCTCCTACCCCGAAGCCGGCGTGCAACCAGTTGAGTTGCCGGCTATTGAAGTGGTCGGCGCCAAAGGCGTTGAGACCGGCATCCAGGAGGCCAACACCGGCCCCCAGAATGCCCGCCCCGAGCAGGACCGGTATCCACACCGGCGAGAGAGCCATGACCACGCCACCGATCGCCATGGCCAGACCGGAGGCGACGAAGACGGCGCCGTAGCTCAAGCGGACAACCAGCGCTCCAATCGTGAATGAGGTGGCCAAGTAGCCGAGGGTGAAGCCGGTGACCAGCACGCCCAAGGCCCCCAGGGGCCGGCCGAAGTCGGTGCGAAGCGTGGGCCACGCCACGCCGAGCATGCCGTCGGGCAGCCCGATGGTAATGAAGGAGGCGTAGGCAATGAAGAGAAGCAGCGGGGCTATTTGTGCACGATTTCCCACTGCCGGCCCTCTGGACTCTGCCGATGAAGCGCAACATAGTGGGCGGCAATTACATCGCCATCAAACTCTGTTCCCTCGCGGACCGGAGCCGTAATGGTCACCGTTGCCGCGTGGATGCCCTCGGGTCCGAGCTCTTTGAACAGCCCGTGTGCGTAGTTTCGCAGCGCAGCCTTGCCAATGGAATGGCTTGCAAACTCGATAGCTGGGTCAATGCCGAAGCCTCCACCCGTGAACAGGAGTGTACCGCTCCCACGGGAACGCAGGCCGGGGAGAAAGGCGTGAACGCAGCGCATGGCACCGAAGAAGTTCACTTCCAATGAGTCGATAAGGGGGTCGCGCTCCATCTCGCTCGGCTTCACGGACTCAATGACTGCCGGATTGTAGATCACCACATCCGGCGTCCCCAGCTCTCGCGCGACCGTATCCGCGAGGCCGCGAACGCTCTCATCCTTGGTGACATCCGCCGTAAAGGTCGCGACGGAGGGCGCGCGCTTACCGACACTCCCCGCCAGCTCATCAAGGTGTGATTTGTCTCGGGCAACCAGGCCAATTGAGAAGCCCTCAGCAGCAAAGGCGTGGGCAATCTTGGTTCCCATTGTTTTTCCTGCACCGATTATCAGACACGTCTGCTCACTCATATGGACTCCCTCTATTCATTTGACCGCCGCGAAGGGGCGACGGTAGGTTTGAAGTACGGCTTTCATCTCGAAAGGAGACAATTCAATGATTGCACCACAAGTAGCCATGGAAGTAAAGAAGCGGCTCGAAGGGATCGAGGCCCCCATGCTTTCACTGTATTTGGACGTGAATCCAGCGAATCCGGAGAACGAACGGCGCGGTTTCATCATTCGGGCGAAAGACGCCATGCGGGAAGCCGGCATCCCGAAGGAACTTAGTCACAGTGTGGAGGATCAGCTTTCACGAAGCGAAACGAAGCCGCAAGGGAGAACCCTTGTTCTCTTCCTCTCCGAAGACGAAAGCACCGTGTCTGAAAGCTTCCATCTGCAGACGGAGCTCCCCCTGACCGGAGCCGTGCCTGGTGCAATCGCGCGCTGGGGCAAGCCCTACTTCACCCCTTTGCTTCTGGCAATGAGCTACCAACACCGCTACGGCATTGTTCACATTACCTCACGAAGTTGGCGTTTCTTCGAAACCTATCTTGGCGAGATCGAGGAGGGGAGGGACGCCTTTCGTCAGCTTGATATCACCGAATGGCGCGAGCTGAGCGAGGGCGCGGTCGGCCAACCAGACGTACCGGCGAGGGGTGGTCAAGGCAAAGAGAAGTTTGAACGGAGGCTGCAAGAACAAACGCACCGGCTGTACAATCAGGCCGCAACCAGCCTGGAGGCTGAGCTACAAACCCGCAATCTGGACCGACTCATTCTGCTGGGAACCCACGAGCAAGTTGCGCAGTTTTCCAACAACCTTCCGAAACACCTGGCACATCTCGTCGTGGGCACCGGGCGCCATGTAGATAGTGCTGATCCGTCGGTGGACCGCATCCTGTCCGCGGCGGAACCCGCCATTCAGGCCCACGAGTCGGAAGAGGCCGAGAGCTTGTTACACGAGATTGCCGAGCGCGGTGTGAGCGGTCGTGAGGCGGTGATCGATGCGCTCGGATCCGGGCGACTGCACATTCTCGCACTGCCCTGGGATTCGCCCAATCTGGACGAGCAGCTGTACCGCTGCACCGTCGACGGCGCAGTGCACGCGACGAAGAAGCTCGCCGCCAAGAATTGTCCCGACGCAGCACCCGAGCCGGTCCGTTTTGGTGACGTCCTGCCCGATTTGGTAACCGAGCAGGGTACAAATGTCCGCTTCCTCACGGGGGAATATCGGCAGGCCTTAATCGACTCATACGGGGGTCTTGCCGGGCTTCCGCGCTGGGTGAAGTAGCGCAATCAGCTCCGGGAGAGGGGAATGTGAACGTAGAACGTGCTGCCGGTGCCCACGGTACTGTCGACGTGGATACGTCCCCCCATCATCTCAACCAGTCGCTTGACGATCGACAGACCGAGGCCCGTACCACCGCGCGACTGCGGGTGCCGCTCGAGTTGACGTAGCGGCGAGAAGATGGCATCGATCTCGTCCTCGGGAATCCCCGGGCCGGTGTCCTCTACGGAGAAGACGACACGCTCATGGCCCCCAGAGTCGCCGTACGATTCCGGGAAGACTCGGAGGTGAACTGTACCAGCCTCGGTGTAGGCAACGGCGTTGCTCAAGAGGTTGTAGAGGATCTGCTGCAAGCGTTTCTCATCTACCTGGATGACTGCGGGTAGGCTCTCATCGATCTCCACATGAAATTCCAGCCGTTTTGCCTCTGCACTCGGGCGTATCGCCGATGCAACATGCGCAATTGTCTCGCGGATGGTGACGGGTTTCGGCTCGAGGCGGAGGTGCTGCGAATCGATCTTCGCATGGATCAGAAGATCCTTGATGAAGCGGAGCAGATCGTTCCCGCTTTCCACGATTCCCGTAATTGTGTCGCGATACTCCTCCGGGAACTCTTCGTCACGATCGAGGATCTGCGCGAAGCCGAGAATTCCGTTCAGCGGGGTCCGGAGCTCGTGGCTTACGTTCTGCAGGAAACGACTCTTGGCCAGGCTGGCCTGTTCCGCTCTGTCGCGCGCCTCTTCCAAGCGAGCGAAGCTTTCCCGAAGCTCCTTTGACATGACCTGGAAGTTCTCCGAGAGAGAAGAGACCTCTTTTATGTGACTCCGTGGCCACGG
>CAYPTH010000056.1:0-20078 GCA_964413635.1 uncultured Spirochaetaceae bacterium | reverse complement strand
CCGCTGATCAACAGGATTGCTGCTCCAAGGAATGCGAGACACGCTCCGCTTGCGCGATTTGGGAATCTCATGGAAGCCTCCTTCTTGCACGGCAAATTCTATCGCAGTTGCGCTGTCGCTTCATTAACGGGCACTTTCCCTTTCGCCGGGATCGTGCGACCTTTGCGCGCATGCGGTTCGCGCGAGTGCAGCCGGATGCCCTCATGGGCGAGACGGCGAATGAGTGCGCGTGAGCTCGCCGCCACTGCGACGGCGTTTCCGCCTGCTCAGGCGCCTGACGTGTCCGTCCGGGCCCTGAATCGGATGGTAAACAGAGGGTAGGGGTGCTTCCTCAATTCGAGGGTACCATCGAGTTGCTCGACTAACGATTTGACCAGTTGCAGACCAGTGGTCTCGGCAGTGGCCGGGTCAATATGATTCGGAAATGGCCTCCCACGATTTCCCATGACCAGTCGGCACATGCTGCCCGCGTCCTCGCGGTGGAGCTCGAGGATGAAGGAGTTTTCCCCGTGAGGCACAAAGCCGTGTTTCACCGCGTTCGTGGCGATCTCGTTGACAACTAATCCAACAAGCACCGCGACTTTCGACGAGACCGGGACCGATTCCGTATCTTCTTCAAGCGATACGGCGCCCTCGCCGAAGGTTTGGAAAAAGGTGCGAACGATGTCCGGGAGATACTCGCCAAGGTCGATCTGTGCCTTCGCGCCGGACCCGGCGAGTTTCTGATGCAACTGTCGGATTGCCGAAATGTGTTGCTGGATCTCCCGGAGAGCTTCGCCGTCGTCCGTATCGAATGTCTTCAGGTCGATGAGCGCGGACAGCATGGCCAAGTTGTTCGCGACCCGATGGTTCAGCTCCCTCAGGAGGTGGTCGCGTGCGGCCAGAGTTTTTTCGAGCCGCGCCTCGCTCGTGTTCGTTACCTTTTCCGCGGGGCTCTCTTTCGAGTTGGATAGCGGCCACACGGTGACTAGTATTTGTGCAACCTCAGGGGAGGAGGAATCGATAGGCGTGGTGCCGAGCGTGACCCCGACATTGGCGCCGTCGGAACGGGATAGGAGCGCCTCTCCTACGCCACCGCCGCCGTGAAGAACCGTCCGGCCGGACGGGTAGATGTCCCGCCACCGGCGACCAACGAGCGCCTCTGGATCGGCGCATCCGACGATAGCCGCCAGCGCGGTGTTTGCGTAGGAGATGGTTCCGTCGGCGTCCACCACACACATACCGTTATGGGCAGAGTCCAGGTGACGACGAGTCAGTACAGGCCAGTCTACCATTGGGCGCCCTTCTAACGCGTACGCGATATCCTACGTACGATTCGTCGTTTTTGCGACATAGTCGAGACTATCGTGGTTTTTCGTTCTTGGTCAAGTTAAAATCGCATTGGCGTCGTGGGATAGCGGCCGCTTCGCTCTCACATGCGCCGATCATGTGCGTAGTCGCAATAAGTATTCATGAGATGAGTGAACCGAAAAACCTTTTCCTGGTACGGCTCCAAGACGCACTCGAGAGGAAGGGTGTACGCCGGCCATGGCTTGCGAAGGAAACGGGGATCCCCTTGAGCACAATCAACACGTGGTTCTCGTATCGTCGCTATCCACGGCTCGACGAGGCGGCGCGGATTGCGGAGACGCTTGAAGTGAATCTGGACTGGCTGGTAACCGGCAGGGGAACACACTCCGACTTTCCAGACGAAACGCGGCGGACCATTGTAGCCGAGCTCCACGACATGTCCGACGGCAAAGCGCGCCTCACCCTTCTCTTCTGCAAGTTTCTTAACAGCGTCCAGGAGGATACGCTGTCGCACGGCGACCGCTGAAGGGCAGGAGCACAGTCACGGCATCAACCCGGGCCTGAGCCCGCCGCCCACGCCTCGCCGCCGTCTTGCCCCGCGTTGCCCTTTCACCCGCACTTTGATAGTTTCAAAGGATCACAAGACCAAATTGAGAATGTGATACTCCCGCGGGCGGCGCCACCGCGGCGGTGCCGACTCTCGTCGCCGCCGGCCGGCAGTCCGTGACAGTGGGGGAGATTGGGGAGGTCCTTTTGTATCAGGCAGTTGACCCGAAGGTCAGCTTTCCAAAGCTCGAGGAGAAAATCCTGAAGTTTTGGGAAGAGAACGACGTCTTTCAGAAATCGATCGCACAGCGGGACGGCAACGACGAGTTCGTCTTCTACGACGGCCCGCCCTTTGCCACCGGTCTGCCCCACTTCGGGCATTTCGTGCCCGGCACCATCAAGGACATCATTCCCCGCTTCCAGGCCATGCGTGGCAAGAAGGTCTACCGCCGCTTCGGCTGGGACACGCACGGTCTCCCCGTTGAGTACGAAATGGAAAAAGAGCTCGGGATCTCCGGGGCCGCCGAAATCGAGGAGTACGGCGTCGCGAAGTTCAACGAGGCGTGCCGTTCCGTCGTGCTCCGCTACGTCGACGAGTGGGAAGAGGTAGTCACCCGCATGGGACGCTGGGTCGACTTTGCGCACGACTACAAGACCATGGAGCCCGACTACATGGAGACCATCTGGTGGGTCTTCAAGCAGCTCTGGGACAAGGGCCTCATTTACGAAGGTTACTACATCCTTCCCTACGATCCGGCCCTGGCGACGCCGCTCTCCAACTTCGAGGTGAATCTCGGCGGCTATAAAGAGGTCGATGATCCCGCCATCACCGTGAGCTTTCGCCTGGAGGATCCACGGGCCGTCGGCGCCGCCGCCGGTGACACCGTCTCCATCCTGGCCTGGACGACGACGCCTTGGACCTTGCCGTCCAACCTCGGCCTCGCCGTCGGGCCGGATGTGAACTACGTCCGCGTTCAGGACGAGGACCAGCAGTTCATTCTGGCCAAGGCGCGCCTGGAGCACTACTATCGCTCCGAGGAAGAGTACACCATCCTGGCCGAGCATGCCGGCAGCGAGCTTGTCGGCCTCTCCTACGAGCCCCTCTTTCCTTACTTCGCCTCATTGAAAGAGGAGGGCGCCTTCGTCACCCGGAGCGCGGAGTTTGCCACCGCCGACGAAGGAACGGGCATTGTCCACGTCGCCCCCGGCTTCGGTGAGGACGACTACAACCTCTTCAAGGGAACCGGCGTCACGACGGTCGTGCCCATCGACGCAGACTGCAAGTTCACCGACGAGGTCTCGGACTACCAAGGCCTCTTCGTGAAGGACGCCGACAGCCGGATCATCAAGGACCTCAAAGCGCAAGGCAAGCTCGTCAAGCGCGACACCTATCGCCACTCCTATCCCTTCAGCTACCGAAGCAAAATGCCGCTGATCTACCGGGCCGTCTCGTCGTGGTTTGTGGACGTTCCAAAGATCAAGCAGACCATGCTCGACGCCAACGACAAGATCAACTGGGTCCCGGCACACCTGCGCAAGGGCCGCTTTGGCAAGTGGCTCGAGGGCGCCAAGGACTGGGCGATTTCCCGCAACCGCTACTGGGGCAATCCGCTTCCCATCTGGAAGAGCGACGGCAGCGACTACGTTGAGTGCATTGGCAGCCGCGCCGAGCTGGAGGAGAAATCCGGCGTCAAGGTCGAGGATCTGCACAAGCACTATGTCGATGAGATCACCTGGCCCGCCCCCGACGGCTCTGGGACCATGCGCCGCGTGCCGGAAGTCCTTGACTGCTGGTTCGAGTCGGGCGCCATGCCCTACGGACAGAACCACTACCCCTTCGAGAACAAGGAGTTCTTCGAGCGGAACTTCCCGGCGGACTTCATTTGCGAGGGCCTGGACCAGACGCGTGGCTGGTTCTATACCCTCACGGTCCTCGGCGCCGCCCTCTTCGACTCCGCTGCGTTCAAGAACTGCGTGGTGAACGGCCTCGTCCTCGCCGAAGACGGCAAGAAGATGAGCAAGAGCGAGCGCAACTACACCGACCCCGTCGAGGTCATTAACAATTTCGGCGCCGACGCGCTGCGTCTCTTTCTCATGAACTCCGCGGTCGTTCGCGGCGAGGATCTGAAGTACTCAGACGACGGTGTTCGCGACGTCCTTAAGACGGTCATAATTCCGCTGTGGAACTCCTACAGCTTCTTTGTCACCTACGCCAATATCGATTCCGCCCAGCCCACCGGGGACATCAGACAGACGGACAACCCCCTCGACCAATGGATCCTCTCGGAGACCGAGCGATTGGTCCACGACGTGACGGCGAACCTGGAGGCCTACGACCTGCAGCGGGCAATCGAGCCGATCGTTGCCTTCATCGACAACCTCAACAACTGGTACATCCGCCGCAGCCGCCGACGTTTCTGGCGGAGCGAGAACGATGCAGACAAGGCGCAGGCCTACGAAACGCTCTACTCGGTACTCATGCGCCTGGTCAAGGTCGCGGCGCCGATCATCCCCTTCATCACCGAAGCGATGTATCAGAACCTCCGCACCGCGGACATGCCCGAATCCGTTCACCTCTGCGACTATCCGGTGGCCGATGTTGCACGGCGCGACTACGAGCTCGAGCAGAAGATGGCTCTCACGCAGCAGACGGTCAGCATGGGTCGCGCCCTGCGCAACATGCACAACCTCAAGATCCGCCAACCGCTGAAGGCCATCCACTTGGTCACGCGGGACGCCGAGGAGAAGCGCATCCTCCGGGAGATGGAGGACATTATCCGCGAGGAGCTCAACGTCAAGGACGCGATCTTCCGGGAGAATGAGGAGGACCTGGTCGAGTACGAGGCCAAGCCCAACTACCGCGTCTTGGGAAGCAAGCTCGGCAAGGATATGAAGCCCGCTGCGCAGAAGATCCAGGCGCTCTCGAGCCACGAGATCCAGAGCCTCCTCGAGGGGACGGTGCTCAATCTGGACCTCGGCGAGCGAAACATCGATATCACTCAGGACAGCGTTGTCGTTCACCGTCACGAGAAGGAGAATCTCCGCGTCCTCAACGAGGGCTCCCTCACGGTCGCCCTCGATCCGGAGATCACCGACGAGCTTCGTGACGAGGGACTCGTACGTGACGTCATCCGCGCCGTTCAGACGCTGCGCAAGGAGAGCGGATTGGAGGTAACCGACCGCATTACCCTCTACATCGCCGCCGACAACGATGTGCGTTCCGCCGTGGAGAACTTCCAGGACTATCTCATGAATGAGACCCTCGCCACCGAACTCAAGTGGGAGCGTAAGGATGACGGTCGCGCCGTAGACGTCGGTGAAGAGACCGTCCACATTGGCCTGGACAAGTCTTAGCGGCTGGGAAGGGTGCGGCGTTTGCCAACTGCCGCGGGGCGCCTTCCGTCCCGGGCACCGCATCCCATTGACGGTGGTCACGTCGCGTCGTACGCTCAGCGTACTATCCGACTGTATCCGGGGTGCGGCGCGTGGCGGACAGGGCATATCAGTATATCGTCGATCAGTCGCGAGACTTCATCACCCTCATCAACCGCGACTACGTGTATGAGATCGTAAACGACTCCTACGCAGCGGGCATGGGCCTGGACAAGAGGGATCTCCTGGAGAAGTCCGTAGCGGATGTGTGGGGCCGGGAGAAGTTCGAGGCAACCATAAAGGGATACCTGGACCGCTGCTTCGCCGGTGAAGAGATTCACTACATTGAGCGCTTCGAGTTCGGTGCAATCGAGAAGAACATGCACGTCTCCTACTATCCGTACCCGCCGGAAAGCAGTGAGACAAGCCACGCCCTCGTGTTCTCCCAGGATGTTACACGCATTAGCGAGGTGGAGAGCAAGCTCGCCAATTTCGAGTATCGTGATCCCCTCACGGGTCTGTACAACCGCCGGAGCCTCTCGGCAACGCTGGAGCGTGAACTCGGCCGGGCTCGCCGCAGCTCGGAGGCGGGAAAGCTGCGTGGCGTTCTCTTCATCCACCTGCGAAACTTCAAGGATATCAACCAGAGTATGGGCCATCAGATCGGAGATCTTCTCCTGGAGAACACCGGTCTCCGGGTGAAGGAGAGCGTCCGGGAGAGTGACTTCGTCTTCCGTTTCGAGGGGAGCAACTTAGTCGTTCTCTTGACCAGCATGTCACAGAGCTTGGACGCCGCCGTGGTGGCGCAGAAGATCCACGAGACCGTAACTGTACCGTACCGGTACAAGGATCAAGACATTGTCATTCCCTGCCACATTGGGGTTTCGATCTTTCCTCAGGACGGGGAAGACGGGGATTTGTTGGTCCAACACGCCAACTCCGCCGTTATCGAGGCGCAAGACGGGGATGAGCCGTTTCTTCTCTACGATCAATCCCTCCACGAGCGTGCCGTACAGCGCATGGAGCTGCGCACCGAATTGGCCCGAGCAATTGGACAGGAACAGCTCGTGCTTCACTTCCAGCCCATTGTCACGTTGGATGGAGAGATCATTGGAGCTGAGGCGCTGGTTCGCTGGAACCATCCCGTCCGGGGACTGGTGCAACCTTCAGATTTCATCGCTGTGGCGGAGGAGGCGGGGACAATCTCCGCAATCGATAAATGGGCGCTCTACGCGGTTGCCGCGCAGCTCCGCGGATGGTACTCACGCTACGGTGTGTTCTGCAGCGTCAATCTGAGCGCTGCGGAGTTTAACGACGAATACCTCGGCGACGTCGTCCGCGGAGCCTTGGATTCGGCGGGGGTCCCGCCGGAGGCCCTCCGGCTCGAGCTTACTGAAAGCCGCTGCATGGAGGACCCGGAACGTGCCATTCGGCGCATTCAAGAGGTCCGCGATATCGGCGTCGACGTCTGGGTGGATGATTTCGGCACGGGCCAGTCCTCCCTGAGCTATCTCAAACGGCTGCCGGTCTCGATCATCAAGATTGATAAGATGTTCGCGGATGATCTGGCGGAGGGCACTGAAGAAGAGCAGTACCTCGAGAGTATTGTCGGGAGCATTCACGCCCGGGGCAGGCAAGTAGTCGTCGAGGGGGTCACATCGGCCGAACAGCTTCCGGTGTTGGAACGCATCGGCTGTTCCTACGCGCAGGGCTTCTACTTTGGGCGGCCCGTGCCGGCCGAAGAGCTCGAAGCGCTCCTTGCCGCAGGAGAGAAGCTCGGCGGTTAGCGTCGGTGACGTACCGCGGGTACCAAGCGCAGGAGCGGCAGGCTCACCACGAGGCCGATTCCCAGGATTGCCACTACCAGGTCATAGCTCGACAGCGCGACGCCGGCAAGTGGCAGGCCTTCGGGAAGGCCGGAGGGGCCAAGCAGAAGGGAAGAAACAAGACGGCTTGCCGCCTGCCCCCCAATGAAGGCGAAACCCGCAAAGGAAAGCGCGAGCGCCTTGCTGTCGAGATGCGCAAGGCTGAACTCCTCTGCCGTCATTGCCACCGTGAAAGAGGCAATCGAGAAGCCAAGCAGGGCGTGGAGCGGTGCGTACACTGCGAAGATCGGCAGATCTCCCAGGAATACGCGGAGCGGAAAGACAAGCAGAATGAGTCCCGTCGCAAGGTGAGTGCCAATGAAGAGGCTGCGCCGGCCGATTCGGTCCACAACGACGGCGCCGGCAATGAAACCCACAATGTTCCCGACCAGGCCGAAGTTGGCAAGGCCGACGACCAAGCCGTCGGAGAGACCAATGGCCTCCCGCTCGAGGAGCGCCAGTACTTGGATGGCGGAGCCAATGAAGAGAAAACGGACGAGGATGTAGACCAGGTATCCCGGGAAACCCGATCTTCGGAATACTCGCGACAAGGCCTGACCGACGGTTGGACGGTCCCTATTGGCGGGCTCCATTTCGGGCAGGAGGCGGTAGAAGAGGGCTCGTGCGAAGGCGCCCACCGCTACCGCTGCAAAGACAAGCTGGTACATGGCGACACTCGGATTCCGCTCCAGGAGAACGGAGGCAGCCGCGGCAAAGCCAATCCCGACAATCTGCCATGAAACCCGAAGCGCGCCAAAGAAGGTGCCGCGGCGTCGTTCGGGAATGATTGGGTGCAGCACGGAAAACCACCCGGCTGCGAACACCGCCTCTCCCACCGCAAAGAGAATCAGACCCGATATCGCGGCGACGCGCACCCACGCCTCGGGGAGGGAGCCGGCCAATGCAATTCCGGCAAGTGCCGCCGTTCCAAGAACCGTTCCCGTCGACCCAATCCGCTTTCGACCAATCCGATCCGCCACGTGAGAGATGGGAATGCGGGTAAGCGCAACGATAATGGAAAAGAGACTCAAGAGCCCGAGCGTCCCCGAAGCCGGCACGCCCAGGCGACGCAGATAGAGGACGAACAAACCATTCTGTTCAATGGTCTGCAGTCCCAGGAGACCAAACATCTGGCAGAAGACCGCCGCAGTCATTGCACGAGTGCGGCGGCGCGGCTGAAGATCCGTCACACTATCTACACGGCGGCGGTGCGTTCGGCGAGCCATGCGCGAACGGGCTCTTCCAGCTCGCCTGCAAGCTCATCGTTGACACGGGCGTTGTAGGTGTTGAGCCACCGACGCTCCTCTTCGGTGAGGAGGGCGGTTTCGATCAGGCGCGTGTCAATGTGACACAGGGTCAGGGTTTCGAGCTCGAGGAAGGCATCGAAGTCGGTTTCGGTGGCCGCGTGCACGGCGAGCAGGTTCTCAATTCGAATGCCGTACTCCTCCGCTCGGTACACGCCCGGCTCGTTTGAGACGACCATCCCCGGCTCCAGGGGAGCCGGACTGGGGCGCGTGCTGATGCGTTGCGGCCCCTCGTGGACGTTGAGAAAGCATCCAACCCCGTGGCCGGTCCCGTGGCCGTAGTTGCGACCCGCACGCCACAGGGCGTCTCGGGCCAGGGCATCGATCTGATGCCCGGTGGTACCGCGGGGAAAGCGCGCCGTGGCAAGGGCAATGTGTCCCTTGAGGACCAGCGTGTAATCCTCTTTCATCTGCTTGTGCACGTCCCCCAGTGGCACGACTCGGGTAATATCGGTCGTCCCGTGGCGGTACTGCCCACCGGAGTCGACCAGGTAGATGCCGTCGTTTTGGAGTTGCGCGTCGCTCTCTTCGGTGACGCGGTAGTGCACAATGGCGCCATGGCCGCGGTACCCGGATATCGTCTGGAAGCTCTCTCCGACGAAGTCGGATTGTTCCGCGCGAAACTCCCGGAGGACCTCGGCGGCCTTGCCTTCGCTCACCAAGCCGGTAGGAACCGCCTGCTCGAGCCAGTAGAGAAAGCGCTCCATGGCAACGCCGTCCTTCCACATGGCTCTTCGCATGCCATCCAACTCGGCGGTATTCTTCCGCGCCTTCGCCAAGCTAATGGGGCTCGGCATCTCTACTACCGGGGTCTGCTCCGGGATGCACCGCCGGAGGCCGACGGCCACCGCATCGATATCAATGGCGACGGTCCGCTCAGGCGAAAGCGCCTGGAGCGACTCGCAGAGGCCCTCGTATGGGCGGATGGTCACGCCGTCGGCCTCGAGGGCCTCCCGGTCCATCGGGGACAGCTTTTCGCCGCGCATGAAGAGCTCGGCGCCGTCTTTCGTCACGACGGCATACGCCAAGACGACGGGGTTGTAGGGGATATCGGTTCCGCGGAGGTTGAAAAGCCACGCCACCTCATCCAAGGCAGGCACGAGGAGTACGTCGGCACCGCCGCGGTGCATCTCGTTTCGGACGTACTCGAGCTTTTCCCGTCGTCCGGCTCCGGCGTGCCGGGCCTCCATGAGGAAGGCGGTCCCCTCCGGCAGCAAGGGCCGCGTGCCCACCGCTTCCCACACCTCGCCGACAAGGTCCTCCGTTGCTTCGAGTGCCAGTCCCGCGTGCTCCAACTCGGCTTGGACTTCTCGAAAGCTTTGCAGGGAAATGCTGTCGGCCCACACACCGACGCGGGCGCCCGGTGACAGCGTCGTCGAGAGCCACTCAGGGTAGCTCGGCACATCGGCTTCATCGGTCTTGAAGAGCTCGATGCCGGTCCCGTCCAAGACGGCCTGGGCTTCGAGGTAATAGCGGAAGTCCGTCCACAAGCCGGCAGCCTCACGGCTAACAACAACAACGCCGGCTGAGCCCTGGAATCCCGAGAGCCACTGCCGGAGCTTGAAGCGTTCCGCCACATATTCACTCTGGTGCGGGTCGGCACTGGGGACAACGTAGGCGGCTAAGCCGCGCTGCGTCATGCGGCTGCGAAGAGTCTCGAGTTTTTCCGGTACGGTCATTGGGTTGCTCCTGGAGCTTCAGTATAGGAAGCCGTACGCCCGAGGGAAAGGGGGCGCCGACAGGGGAATGGACACCACCGGGCCGGGAGGATACAGTGGACCCGTGCTATGGAGACGCGAAACGCCAGATCAGAGTGTGCGTGAGTTCTGGGTTAAGACGGAGGAAGAGCTCGGTGAAACCGTGGAGGCCTACGCCATGGCCTTTTGCGCTTCCGGCTGCGTAAAGGGCGACACCGGCTTGTGGGGGCTCGCCTTTGTCACCGAGCGCGCGCTCTACTTTCATCACTTTCAGAAGCGCAACTGGTTCATGAGCGTTATGACGCAGGACAATTCGAGGGGAGACCAAGAGCTTAAGCTCGAGGTGGCGAAGGATGTCATCATCTCGGCGGAGATTCACCGCGAGCCCTCTCTCCTCAAACGCATTTTCTCCTACTCGCCGCCGGTGCTCGAGGTCGTGTACCGCGGCGTGTCCGGGGGTGAGGAACGCATGCGTCTGGCCCTCGACACACAGTTGCAAGATTTTCAGCGCCTCTTGAGCCCATCCTAAGCCCCGCGTAGGCCCATTTGCGCCACGCCGGACCCGGTCCGAGACCGATTTTGGGTCAAAATGCAACATTGGTCTCTCTAACCCCCACACGATCCGCTGTCGGGTCTTCGCCCGCCTGGGCTATAAATCAATACACGACAGTGATTTATAGATAATCTGCTGCGCTTGGCACGCCTTCTGCTACTCTCTCCGTGAACACATACGAAAAACAACCGCGCCACAGAGCAAAAGGAGGGTGCGATATGGCTACGAACAAGATTATTGGCATTGACTTGGGAACCACGAACTCGGTCGTTGCCGTCATGGAAGGCGGCGACCCGACGGTTATTCAGAACGCCGAAGGAGCTCGAACAACTCCGTCGGTGGTGGCATACACCCAGAAGGGTGAGCGTCTGATTGGCCAGCCCGCGCGCAACCAGATGGTAACCAATCCGATGAACACCATCTCTTCGATCAAACGCTTCATGGGCCGCCGATACAGCGAGGTCGAAAGAGAGATCGAAATCGTCCCGTACGAGGTCAAAGCGGGCCAGAACGGTGACGTCCGCGTACAGGCGGGCGACAAGGAGTTTTCTCCGCCGGAAATCTCCGCGGCTGTCTTGCAGAAGATGAAGCAGACCGCGGAGGACTACCTCGGCGAAGAGGTCTCCAAGGCGGTCATCACCGTCCCGGCCTACTTCAACGACAGCCAGCGTCAGGCAACGAAGGACGCCGGCCGCATTGCAGGCCTCGAGGTCGAGCGGATCGTCAACGAGCCGACCGCCGCGGCCCTCTCCTACGGATTCGGCAAGGGCGGCAAGGAGCAGAAGATCGCCGTCTACGACTTCGGTGGCGGTACCTTCGACATCTCCATCTTGGAGCTCGGTGACAACGTCTTCGAGGTTCGGTCGACCCACGGTGATACCCACCTCGGTGGCGACAATCTGGACCAGAAGATTATCGACTGGATGGTGACGCAGTTCAAAAACGACTACGGCATCGATCTCTCCCAGGATCGCATGGCACTGCAGCGCCTCAAGGAGGCGGCGGAGAACGCCAAGAAGGAGCTGTCGAGCTCGCAGAGCACGGACCTCAATTTGCCCTTCATTACGGCGGATTCCGGCGGGCCCAAGCACCTGCAGTACAATCTCACTCGGGCGAAGCTCGAGCAGCTGATCGGCGAGCTCGTCGAGCGGACCCGCGGGCCTTGTCAGCAAGCACTGAAGGACGCCGGCATCTCGGCGAGCGACATCGACGAGGTCATTCTCGTCGGCGGATCTACGCGCATCCCGATGGTTCAGAACATTGTGAAGGAGATCTTCGGGCGCGATCCGCACAAGGGCGTCAATCCCGACGAGGTCGTGGCCATGGGCGCAGCCATTCAAGGTGGTGTGCTCCAGGGCGATGTCAACGACGTCCTGCTCCTCGACGTGACGCCGCTCTCCCTCGGCATCGAGACCTTGGGTGGCGTGTTCACCAAGCTCATCGAGCGGAACACGACGATCCCGAGCAAGAAGAGTCAGGTCTTCTCCACCGCCGAGGACAATCAAACTGCGGTGACCGTCAAGGTCTATCAGGGCGAGCGCGAGATGGCCAGCCAGAACCGCCTCCTCGGCGAGTTCAACCTGGAAGGCATTCCGCCCGCACCGCGGGGCGTACCTCAGATCGAAGTCAGCTTCGATATCGATGCCAACGGCATTGTCCACGTCTCGGCGAAGGACCTCGGCACCGGCAAGGAGCAGCGGATCCGGATCGAGTCCTCCTCCGGCCTGAACGAGGACGAGATCAACAACATGGTCAAGGATGCAGAGCAGCACGCCTCAGAGGACAAGGAGGCGCGCGAGCGCGCGGAGGCTCGCAATGAGGCCGACAGCCTGATCTACTCCACCGAGCAGTCCTTGAAGGACTACGGTGATAAGATTGGCGAGAACGAGAAGCAGCAGATCCAGTCGGCTCTCGATGACCTGAAGGGATCCCTCGAGAGCGCCGGCGCGAGTGAGCTCCGCTCCAAGATCGAGGCGCTCCAGCAGGCGTCCCACGCCCTGGCGCAACAGGTCTACCAGAACGCCGGTGGCCAGCAAGGTGGCGCTGGTGGCGCAGGCGCGGCCGGCGCAGGCGGCTTCCAGGATGCCGGTTTTGACCACGCCGCTGGGGGCTTCGACCAGGGCGGCAACGGAAACGGCAACGGCCGGAACGGCGGCGCCTCAACCGACGACGTCGAGGACGCCGACTACGAGGTCGTGAACGAGGACGACCACTCCAAGGGTCAGTCCTAAGCGGCCACCGCCGCTACACTGCAGAGCCACCGCCAACGAGCGGTGTTCAGATATACGAAAGGACCCCGAAAGGGGTCCTTTTTTTGTACGTTCGCCACAGGCGCGTTCGCCACGGGCGGTTTCACCCCGGAAGGAGAGTACGCGATTCTGGGCCGTCCGTTCGGCCCGTCCAGACTTCACGCTACTGTAGACTCTCACCCATGAGGAAATCGAGGAGGGAAAGGTGCTTGACTCCTTTGAGCCCGCCCGGAGAGTGTGTGTCCATGGAGATGAGGTAGCGCGGATATGCGTCGTTCTGTGCCAACAGCGGAGCGAGCGCTCGGTTGACGGTGGACTCGCTCTCCAACAGGTACGCGACCTGAATGTACGCTCTGCCGTCGCCTTGCTCGGCGACAAAATCGATCTCTGAGTCTCTGACAACGCCCACCGAGACGCGGTACCCGCGCCGCAATAGCTCGTGGTACACAAGATTTTCCAGGTCACCGGCTATCCATCGATCCCGCGCGGGAGAGAAGACCGATCGGAGGCCCAGGTCGCCGAGGTAGTACTTCGCATTGATTTCGAGACGCCGCTTTCCGGGAACATCGAAGCGTTCGACCCGGTCGAACACAAAGGCTTCCGTGAGAAACTCGAGGTAGTTCAACACTGTATCAGGCGAGCCCGTTCGTCGAGTGCTCTTGAGGAAATCCGAGATCCGTTTGGCGGAAACCAGATCGCCCACGTTGTCCATTGCAAAGCTTGTGATTGCCTCGAAGGTGTTCACGTCGCGAATGCGGTGTCTGCTTATGATGTCTCGCAGGGCGATGGTGCTGAAGATGTCACGCTGCATCTGCACCGTGACGTCGCTCGAGAGGTCCGTGTGCAGAAGACCTGGTAGCCCGCCCACGCTTCGGTACCGTTGGAGGACCTGTCTCGGTGGGATCTCCTCGCCCTGCGTTGCCGCATACAGTTCACCGAACTCCGAGAGGGAGAGCGGTAGCATGCGAAGCGTGACAAAACGGCCCGACAGTCGCGTTGCCAGGTCACCGGCGAGCATGGACGAGCTCGACCCGGATATCACGACACGAACATCACCCTGTCCGTTGAGGGACGCGACTCCTCGTTCCCAGTCTTCGATGTATTGAACCTCATCGATCAAAACGTAGGTCTCTGCGGCGCTTCGGCGGGCACCGACGTAGTCGACCAGGTCGCGCGCAGTGCGTACTTCGTCGTAGGAAAGATCTTCTTTGTTGATGTAGAGAACCTCGGCGTCTTGCTCTTCGAGACGTTGAGAGAGCTGACGGAGGACAACGCTCTTCCCGACCCGGCGCAGTCCGAGAAGTGCAACCACGACAGGTGCCGCTGCGAGTTGCTCGAGTCTTTCCAGATAATCCGTGCGGCGAATCTCTACCATATTTCGATCATAATCGAAATAACGAACCGAAACAAGAAACTTTCGATTACAGTCGAAACAGTTCCAGCCTATTTCGTGGAGAACCGGTGTACCGTTCGGTGTGCGAACTCTTCCCCGGGCCGCAGAATGCTTGACGGAAACTCCGGCTGATTCGGGGAGTCGGGGTAGAATTGGGTCTCCAGGCAGAGGGCGGCGTGCTTGGGAAGCTCGTCGGAGCTGCGGTCGGAGACGCCGGCGAGCTTGTTGCCGGTGTAGAGTTGCACGCCGGGCATGGTGCTTTCGATCTCCATGACGCGGCCGCTCTGGGGATCTTCCACGCGGGCGACGGGAGAGAGGGCCGCGGATGCCTCGGACGCAGGCGTGGCCGCGCCTCCCGCGGTGTCCCCTCCGTCGCGGTCGACAACGAAGCAGTGGTCATATCCGCCGCCGGCCTCTTCGATATCCGCCTCTTCGATATCCGCCCCGACGCGCTTTTTGCTGCGAAAGTCGAAGGGGGTGTTGTCTACCGGCCGGATCTCGCCGGTTGGGAGGGTCGCATCATCCACGGGGAGGTAACGGGATGCGTTCAGCTGGACTTGATGATCCAGAATGGTTCCGCTTCCGGCGCCGGCGAGGTTCCAGTAGCTGTGGTTCGTCAGGTTGATTGGGGTGGGAGCGTCGCTCGTTGCGTGGTAGTCAACTGAAAGGGCGCCGTCCTCATTCAGCGAGTAGGTCACACTCACCCAGAGGGTGCCTGGAAAGCCCTCCTCGCCGTCCGGACTGGTGCGGGAGAAGGTGACGCCGGCACTTTCGCTGTCGCCGAACATCTCGGCGCTCCACACGTACTTGTCGAAGCCGCGGAGACCGCCGTGCAGCGTGTTGGGGCCATTGTTGGCCTCCAGCACATAGGTTTTGCCCCGGATCTCGAAACGCGCGTTGCGGATGCGATTCGCAAAGCGGCCGACCGTAGCGCCAAAGAAGGGGTGCTTCGCCTCGTAGAATTCAAGCGTATCGAAGCCGAGGGTCACCTCTCCCGTCTGGTTGCTGCGGTCGGGCAGACGCACAGACTGCAGAATGGCACCAAAGGAGATGGCGGCAAAGAACACTCCCCGGCTGTTTTCGACCAGGAAGCGCTCCACCTGCGTGCCATCCGACGTTACGCCAAAGGGTTCTTTCGTGATTGTCATGGTGCGCCGTATTCCTCTATACGAGCTTCGGACGGGTTACGTAGTCGTCCGAGCGCAGCAGCATCTTCACGTACTGGGCGCGGCGGTAGGCAAAGCGGTCGGGGTTCTTGTTGGCGCTCAATTTGCCGCGGAAGTCGTCCAGGCTCTCGTAGCCCTTCTGGTCCATCCACTTCTCGATCTCTTCGAGGATCTGCGGAATGACCTTCGGACTGTTGCGGTAGAGCGTGCTTACGACCTGGAATACATCGGCTCCGGCAAAGAGTACCTCAATGGCGTCCTTTCCGGAATGGATACCGTTGGAGGTGCAAATGCTGCCCTTCAAGTTGCCGGCCAGCAAACCGGTGAAGCGAAGGGGGAGCCGATGATCCTCCGGTACGGAGAGGTTGAAGGGGAATCGAGCGGTTTCCTTTTCAATGTCGAAGGCGGGATGGAAGAGCCGGTTGAAGAGGACAAAGCCATTAACCCCCGTCTTGTCCATCTTCTTGATGATCTCCAGGGGGCTCGTGTAGAACTGGCTGAGCTTCACGGAGACCGGAATCTTTACCGCCTTCTTTACCTCTTCGAGCGCTTGAATCTGCGCAGTCTCGATCTGCTGTGCGCTTTGGTCGAAATGGATGGGAATCGAGAAGAAGTTGAGCTCCAAGCCGTCTACGCCGGTCTCCTCGAGACGCTTGGACCATTCGACCCAGGTCTCCTGATTGATGGCGTTTAGACTCGCAATAACCGGGATGTCGACCGCCTCTTTCGCCTTCCGGACCCACATGAGGTGCTCTTGGGGGCCGGAGTGACCGAGGTCGGGAAAGATGTCGGTCATCTCGGCGTGCCAGTCGTCGTACATCTCAATGTCTTCTTCCATCTTGTACTTTTCGAGCTCGATCTCTTCTTCGAAAAGCGACTTAATAACCAGTGCGCCGGCGCCGAGGTCGGCTACGCGCTTGATCGAGTCCATGTGCGCGGTAAGGCTGCACGCACCGACGACGAGGGGGGAACGAACGTCGATCCCCATGTATTTGGACTGTAGATTTGCCATGTCAAGCTCCTTTTCATGCAAACGGCAGCGGCGGGTAGTTGTGACTGATCTATCCCATCATAAAAGGGGCGGGGGGCCTCGTCAACAAAGCCCGCCGTCGCGTATGATGAAGTCGAATACGAGATACGCGACATGAATCATGGATCCACTTCCACAGGAGGAACACCATGAGCCACATACGTTTCGAGGATCTCTCCTTCTATTACAGCGATGTCGATGAAGACGATCCCGAGGTCTCCGCTGAAGAGGTGACGGAGGTCTTCCGCGACCTCACGGTCACTCTGCCGACGGGGACTGTTTCGCTGGTGGGTCAAAACGGAACCGGGAAGTCCACGTTTCTGCTCCTTGCCGGGGCCCGGCTCTTTCCGCAGAAGGGACGTGTGACGCTCTTCGGCCGCGATACTGCCGACTTCGCGGGCGCCCTTGAGGAACCCGAGCTCGAGGAGGAGCGCAACCGGCTGGTCTCCTTCGTCTACCAAAACATGGAGTTCGAGACGGAGGCGCCGGTAGGTGATCTAATGAGCTTCGTCTTTGAAAACGGCTTTCACGAGGATCCGCCGGCCGGCCTCCTCGAGGAGGTGCAGAAGGCAACGCAGGTCGAGCCGGTTCTGGGAAAGCGGACCCAGGAGCTTGCCAAGGGTGAGCTCCAACGCGTGATCGTGGGTTTCAGCCTCCTCTATGGATCGAAGGCGATCATGCTGGACGAGCCAGTGTTTGCCGTCGAGCCGGCGCGGCAGGAGCAGGTCTTCGAGTACCTCATGGATTACTCTCGCCGCTTCGAGACGCCCATCTACTACTCGGCCCACAATCTTGACCTCACCAAGGACTACTCGCAATCCATGATCCTCTTCGACAAACAGGGCTCCATTGAAATGGGAGCCACCGAGGAGCTCTTCTCGAAGGAGCGTATTGAGCAGGCCTACCAGGTGCCCTGGGACATGCTCCACCGCAAGGAGTACATGTTCCGCGAGATGCTTGCCGGACAGCATGACCGCGGCGACGAGGGAGGCTCGGCATAGCGGGCGGCATAGCCGGCGGCGCCGATGTGGTGCTGCTCACCACCGGCGCGGTGTGGAGACGCGCTCATTGCCTACGGCGGCGCCGGTCTCCTCGTTCCGTCGGTCTTCAATGAGGCGCTTGAGCGCCTCGGTGAGTTGATCGATTTCGCGCTCGTTGTACGCCGAGATCAGGGAGCGGAACCATCGACTCAAGATGGGGAAGAGCATCTCGTATTGGGCGTAGTAGGTGAACTGCGTGCCGCCGCCTTTGTTCTGGAAATCCCAGCGGATCTTCCCGACAATTGCCCCCATGACTTCGAAGACGATGCGCTGGTCCTTCCGATACTCGAGCGCTTGAACCGAACCCCGAAAAGGCACACCAAAGAAGCGATAGGTGTAGTCGCTCTTGCTACCCCCATTGGACAGCCGCTCGATGTTCTCGATCCGAGTCATGCTCGGCGTGATTGTGGGTTGATTCGCCGGCTCATCCATGAAGGCAAAGACTTCCTCGACGGGGGCATCGATCCAGATGCTTCGTGATAGTTCAGTCATGCGGGTGACCCTCCGAGCCGTACAGTGCCGCGCATGCCGAAGGTCGTCAAGAGAGGACTTGTGTGCGCACACGGACTGGCTCTACAATTTGCCAATCATGTACACACGACACATCCGGCGCATACTCCTCATCCCCACCGCTCTGTTCTGCATTCTCGTGTCGTTTCTGGCCATTGTCTCGGCAATCGACCTTTTCCGAACGCTCATCATGCTGGATTGGAAGAGTTTTTTCGCCGTGGCCTTGGTGTTGCTGATCCTGTTTCTGGCGGTTGCGGAGTTGGCGGTTCTCTTTGGGCTCTACTACTGGCTGGCGGCATCCGAAGATGAGCACCACATGGGCCTGCGTGCCGCGCTTGCCTGTACCGTCTTGTTCCCGATCATTGCACTCTCGTCATTCGGCAAAATCGCTACCTATCTCCGCCTGGACCTTGGCTTCTTCGAGGCGCAGGAGGTCACCGGAATCTATCCCCATCTGGGTGTGTTCATTGGAGCCGGCGGCTTCCTTGTGAGTTTGGCGGTTCTGCTCGTGCTGCACGTTACGCGACCCCACGATTACGCTTGACGCGGTTGAGGCAATGTAATCCGCTGAGAGCGCATTCGGATCCGGGTGCGTACGTTTGCCCTGCACAAGTCCAGCGAATCGGCGGGATGACTATTCTGCTGAAACGGTACCACGGCCACACGATCTTCGTCATTGCCCACCGCCTATCCACCATTCGTGACGCCGGCACCCGCTAAGCTGCGGTGCCGCCATGGACAGCCCGGGAGCTCCAGGCCGATATTCCCCGAAGGAGGTTCCACATGGCGAATCGCATTGTTCTCGCAGGCGGGACGGGCTATCTCGGCACGGCGTTGGCCGCAGAACTCGCCCGACACGGTGCGACGGTGGTAGTGGCGGCCCGGGGTGTCTCCCGCCCCGCAAGCCCGGCCTCCGGCACCGCCGCAGCGTCCGGTCCTGCAGGCGTCCCTGCTCCGCCCCCCCGCTTCCACAGCGTCGACCTTACCAGGCCGGCAAGCCTCGAGAACCTCCTCCAGTCGGGAGACACCGTCGTTCACCTGGTGGCCCGCTCCCCGGTGCGCCGCCCCCGGGGCGGACGACGTACCTATCGGATGATCCATGTCGAAGGCACCCGAAATCTCCTCGCCGCGGCGGAAGCCGCCGGGGCGAGGAGATTCGTCTACCTGAGCGCCCTGGGAGTTACCCGAAACGCCGGAGCCGCCTACGCGGAAACCAAGGCGCAGGCCGAGCGGCTTGTGGACGCCAGTTCTCTGGAGTCTACAATCGTCCTGCCGTCGATTCTCTTCAGCTCGGATAGTGAGATCATCAAGCTGCTGCGTATGGTGAGCCGCCTGCCGGCGGTGCCGCTCCCGGAGATAGCAGCGCCATTCCGACCCATTCACGTGACAGATGCTGCCCGGCGCATTGGCGAGGCAGTCCTCTCCGAAGACCCGCCGCAGCGCCTGCCCCTCACCGGTCCGGAGGAGCTGAGCTTCAGCGATTTCGTCCGACGCTATCTCCGGCAGCGGGGAACATTCGTACTGCCCATGCCCCCCGCCCTGACGCCACTGCTTTTACGCCTCGTTTCGCTTCTGAAGATCCCGGACTTCCCGGCTGAGCTCGACCGGATGCTCGCAATCGACAACGCGGGAGAGGCTCCGGCGCGGCCAGGCGAGATGGTCCGCTACAGCCGCTGGGTACGGCACAACCGATGAGAGCCCGCCGTCGACGAGGGAGGCTGTGTAGTCTCCGAGCTCGACAGCGGTAATCCAGTCGGGGCTGGCATCCTCGCCTTCGCTGGCCTTTTTTTGATTCACCCAAAGATACCCGCTCGTATCAGCGTTGTAGATCATCAAATACAATTCTCTCTGGCGGCGAGAGGGGAGGGCAGAGGCTCCCGATCTTCCTGCCCGACTATCGTTGTCCTTCCCGGAATTCACTCAGTATGTTTCCGCCGTGCCGACGCGAAATACTTCGAAACAGCTGGGGATCTGTGCCCACTGCGGGCGCTACATGCCCGGGAACCGGAGCGGTGATTCCGGTCGCCCCTCTCGGAAATACTGCAGCAGGAGCTGTCGCTTTG
>CAYPTH010000055.1:2893-20205 GCA_964413635.1 uncultured Spirochaetaceae bacterium | reverse complement strand
GCGCCCATCTCATTACTTGACATTCTTTTAACGATTATATAGGTTGCAAGCTCCGAAAGAGATAGAGAGTGTATTGAATGCCAACAATAAACCAACTGATCCGTAAGGGACGGAAACGACAGCTGAGTAAGACCAAGTCCCCGGCACTTCAGGGATGTCCCCAGAAGCGGGGTGTGTGTACTCGCGTCATGACGGTAACCCCGAAGAAGCCGAACTCGGCACTGCGAAAGGTCGCCCGTGTTCGCCTGGTCAATGGGATCGAGGCGACGGCCTACATCCCCGGTATCGGCCACAATCTGCAGGAGCACTCGGTTGTTCTGCTTCGCGGCGGTCGTGTGAAGGATCTCCCGGGCGTGCGCTACCACATTGTTCGTGGTGCGCGGGATACTCTGGGTGTTGAAGAACGGAAAAAGGCGCGTTCCAAGTACGGAACCAAGCGGCCGAAGGCCTAGGAGCGGGAAATGCCACGACGAAAAATTGTACCGCCCCGGCCGATCCTTCCGGATCCTCGGTATAACGACACGACGGTGACCAAGTTCATCACACGCATGATGCTCGACGGGAAAAAGTCGACTGCAGCGGGTGTCATGTACGTCGCTTTCGAGCGGATAGAAGCGAAACTGCAAAAGCCGCCTCTCGAAGTATTTCTCAAGGCCCTCGACAACGTGAAGCCGAGCGTCGAAGTGAAGTCGCGCCGCGTCGGTGGGTCCACCTATCAGGTGCCCGTCGAGGTTCGAGAGGGGCGCCGCGAAGCCTTGGCCATGCGCTGGCTGATCAAGGCGGCTCGTGATCGATCCGGCAAGTCAATGGCGGAGAAGCTCGGAGCTGAGCTTATGGACGCCTTCAATGGTGCCGGTTCGGCCTTTAAGAAGAAGGAAGATACTCACCGGATGGCGGAGGCGAACAAGGCCTTTGCCCACTACCGGTGGTAAGAACAGTAGACTTGCGTAGTGATTGATGGGCTTGCGTGTCGCTCCGGCACCGGGGCGATACACGCACCCTGATTCAACCAAACCGATCGGACGGCGGTAGGCCGGATCCGGCGTGTACCGGGTAAGTCGATTAGGTGGTTGGCCGGTTGCTCAGGTGCTCTCGAGGCCATGAGCGATCGCATGTCTGTGTACGTCCTCGGCTTGACACATCCCGAGGCGCCCCGTAGACTGCCACCTCCACATTTACCCGTTACATCGAACGAACTATTGCGGCAAGATCCCTGTGGTAGACGCCAGGTTTGGGTCACGGCAGGAAGTGAATATGTCTTGTTGGCTTGAGATCTTTCAAGGAGGGCGTGATGGCCAAAGCAAAATTTGAGAGGAGTAAGCCTCATATCAACGTTGGAACGATTGGTCACGTCGACCACGGGAAGACCACGTTGACGGCTGCACTCACCATGCGAACGGTCGCGAAATCCGGTAGCGGCCGCGTGATGAAGTATGACGAGATCGACAACGCGCCGGAAGAGAAGGCGCGAGGCATTACGATCAACACTCGTCATGTCGAATACGAGTCGGCCAATCGCCACTACGCACACGTGGACTGTCCGGGTCACGCCGACTATATCAAGAACATGATTACCGGCGCTGCGCAGATGGACGGCTCGGTTCTTGTCGTGTCGGCCACCGACGGCGCAATGTCGCAGACCAAGGAGCACCTGCTCCTCGCTCGTCAGGTAGGCGTACCGGCGATCATCGTCTTCATCAATAAGACCGACCAGGTCGATGATCCCGATCTGATCGAGCTCGTCGAGGAGGAGATGCGGGACATCCTGAAGTCCTACGACTTCCCCGGTGACGATATTCCCATCATCAAGGGTAGCGCCTACGAGGCCATGATGAACCCCGAAGATGACGAAAAGATGGCCGTTATCGATGAGCTTCTGCAGGCAATGGACGACTACTTCCCGCTCCCCGAGCGCGCGAAGGACAAGGACTTCCTGATGCCGATCGAGGATATCTTCTCGATTCAGGGTCGTGGAACGGTTGTGACCGGTCGTATCGAGCGCGGCGTCATCAAGCTTAACGACAAGGTGCAGATTGTCGGTATTCGTGACACCAAAGAGACCACGGCAACCGGCATCGAGATGTTCAATAAGCTTCTCGATCAGGGCGAGGCCGGCGACAACACCGGTATCCTTCTGCGCGGTATCGACAAGAAAGACGTCGAGCGTGGACAGGTTCTCGCAAAGCCGGGCTCCATTACGCCGCACCACAAGTTCAAGGGCACCATCTACTGCCTGAGCAAGGAAGAGGGTGGGCGCCACAATCCGTTCTTCACCGGCTATCGACCGCAGTTCTACTTCCGGACGACCGATATCACCGGCACCGTCGGCCTGCCCGAGGGCAAGGAGATGGTCATGCCCGGTGACAACACCGAGATCGAGGCTGAGCTCATTCACCCGATTGCAATGGAAAAGGGGCTTCGCTTCGCCATTCGAGAGGGTGGTCGAACCGTCGCATCCGGTCAGGTCATCGAGATTATCGAGTAAGGGATTGTGAATTGATGCAGGCTCCCGGTCGAAAGGCCGGGGGCCTTGCTCGGAGGATGTATGGCAAGCGATAAGATTCGCGTGCGATTGAGAGGCTTTGACATCGAGTTGATTGATCAGAGTGCTCGCTCAATTGTCCAGACGGTGCAGAAGGCAGGCGCCAAGGTTTCGGGGCCGATCCCTCTGCCCACGCGCGTGAACAAGTACACCGTGCTGCGTTCGCCTCACGTGAACAAGAAGGCGCGTGAGCAATTTGAGATGCGGACGCACAAGCGGCTGATTGACATCATTCAGCCGACCCCGGCGGTCATGGATTCCCTTATGAAGCTCGAGCTTCCCGCGGGAGTCGACGTCGAGATCAAGCAGTAGCGCCGGTGCGGGCTTCGGGAATAGAGGTGTAGTGAAATGTTGAGTCTGATTGGTCAGAAAGTGGGAATGACTCAGGTCTTTGACGAGACGGGCATTCTTACCCCGGTCACGGTTATTCGGGTGAAGCCGAACGTCGTTGTCGATCAACGAAGCGAAGAGCGTGACGGGTATACGGCAGTTGTGCTCGGTACGGACGAAGCGAAGCCCTCGCGCTTGAGTAAGCCGGTTGTCGGTCAGTTCGAAAAGGCCGGTGTGGCGCCGCAGAAGTTGCTCATGGAGTTTCGCAATTTCGACCATGAGTGTGCTGTTGGTGATGCCCTCTCCGTCGAGTTGCTGCAGGATGCGGCGTTTGTCGACGTCATGGGTACCACCAAGGGCAAGGGATACCAGGGCGTCATGAAGCGGCACGGGTTCCATGGTGGGCGCAAGACCCACGGTTCGAAGTTTCACCGCGCCAACGGCGCGACGGGAATGGCGGCGTCGCCGTCTCGGACCATCCGTGGCACGAAAATGGCGGGGCGCATGGGAGCCGATCGACGAACGGTGCAGAACCTGCGTGTAGTAAAGGTTGATGCGGAGAAGAGCGCAATTCTCGTCCGTGGCGCCGTTCCCGGTGTCCGGGACGGATATCTCGTCGTATCAACGGCACGGAAGAAGAGCTAAAGAGGCACGAAATGGACGCAAAGGTCCTGTCAACACAAGGAAAGGAGCTGCGAACCATTCAGCTCTCCGATCGCGTCTTTAATCGCCCGGTGAGCGAGGGTGCGATCTACTATGCGGTGCAGGCCGAGCTGGCGAATCGGCGTGTCGGCACGGCAAAGGTGAAGACCCGGGGCGAAGTGATTGGGTCGCGAAAGAAGCCGTGGAGGCAGAAAGGCACTGGTCGTGCCCGCGTTGGAACACGGCAGAATCCTATCTGGGTCGGCGGCGGTGTGGCCTTTGGGCCCCAACCCCGTTCCTACCACGTAAACATTCCGCGGAAGCAGAAGCGGAATGCGCTGTTTTCGGTTTTGAGTATGAAGGCGCAGGAAGGAAGTCTCGTCGTTGTCGAGGACTTTGACGTGGAAACGGGAAAGACCCGCGACTTGGTGAAGATCATGAACGGGATTGTGCCGGAAGAGCGAACCACGCTCATTCTTCCGGACGAAAACTCGGTCATGGTCAAGCGAGCGGCTCGAAACATTCCCTGGCTCGGGTATCTCTCATTCAAGCGCTTGAGCACGAAGGAACTCTTTTATAGCCGGCGCATAGTCATTACGGAGTCGGCGGCCAAGGGTCTCGGCGAGATGTACGATTGACGGACGATTAGGAGCGACTCATGGACGCGGATAAGGTCATCATTGAACCGTTGTTGACGGAGAAGAGCAACATGCAGCGTGAAGGCGGGCAGTACGCGTTTAGAGTGGATCCGCGAGCGAACAAGATCGCCGTGATGTCCGCCATGCGCGAGCTCTTCAATGTGCATCCGGTCAAGTGCAACATGTCCCGGGTAAAGGGGAAGCCGAAGCGTGTGCGATATCGTCGCGGCTACACCTCGGGTTGGAAGAAGGCGGTTGTCACGCTGCAACGCGGTGAAACGATCGGGATCTTCGAAGGTGCGTAAGGGCGCGTAAGGACGAAAGGGATTAGCATGGCGATCAAGAAGTTCAAACCGATAACACCGGGACGCCGCTTCATGACGGGCCTCACCTTTGAGGTCTTGGACTCCGGCACGGAGCCGAACAAGCGTCTCACGAAGGGCGCCAAGTTTGGCGCCGGCCGTGACGCGGCGGGTCGGATCGCGGTTCGTCGAAAGGGCGGCCGGGTAAAGCGGAAGTATCGAAGCGTCGACTTTCGGCGAGACAAGCGAAATGTCCCGGCCAAGGTCGTGAGCATTGAGTACGATCCCAACCGGAGCGCGAATATTGCACTGCTGATGTACGCCGACGGGGAGCGTCGCTACATCCTGGCTCCCCGCGGGCTCAAGGCGGGTGCCGTGGTGCAGGCGGGCGATCAAGTGCCCGTCGCGGTTGGGAACGCGCTGCCCCTCGAGAGCATTCCGCTGGGTACGATGGTCCATAACATCGAGCTCAAGCACGGGCAGGGCGGGCAACTCGCTCGCGCCGCGGGTGCGGGAGCGGTTGTGGTCGCGAAGGAAGGGGACTACGTCACCGTGCGCCTTCCCTCCGGCGAGATGCGCATGGTCTTCAAGCGCTGCAGTGCCACGGTGGGGAGCGTCGGCAACGAGGATCACATGAACGTGACCCTCGGCAAGGCGGGGCGATCCCGCTGGCTCGGGCGCCGGCCGAAGGTTCGCGGCATTGCCATGAACCCGGTGGATCACCCGCATGGTGGTGGCGAAGGAACGACTGCCGGCGGTCGTCATCCGGTAAGCCCCTGGGGAACTCCCACGAAGGGCTACAAGACGCGAAAGAAGCACAAGCATTCTGACAGGTTCATTGTCAAGCGTCGTGGCAAAGGGAAATAGGAGTAGCGTGTGTCGAGGTCAATAAAGAAAGGTCCGTTCATAGAAAAAAGCTTGTATGCGCGAGTTGTTGATCAGAGTCGCTCCGGGGCGAAGCAGATGATCAAGACGTTTTCGCGAACGTCGACGATCATCCCCGAGATGGTCGGCATGACGATCTCCGTATACAACGGGAAGACCTGGGTTCCTGTTTACGTAACCGAGAACCTGGTAGGTCACAAACTCGGCGAGTTTGCTCCGACGCGGATCTTTCGTGGACACGCCGGATCGGACCGAAAGGCCGTTCGGCGGTAGACGGAGAAGAATATGCCAGTGAAGACGGGGTATCGCGCAGTAGCGAAGTACCAGCTGATTTCGCCCTTCAAGGTGCGACGCGTTGCCGACCAGGTGCGACGTCGTCCCTATACGGAGGCGGTAGGCATTCTCGAGCACCTGCCTCAGCGTGGGGCCAAGATGCTGAAGAAGGTCATGGAGTCGGCTGCGGCAAACGCCCTTTATCAGAACAAGGAGCTCGACGAGGACATGCTCTACATCAAGGAGCTTCTCGTTGACGAAGGTCCGCGCTTGAAACGAGTGTGGTTCCGCGCACGTGGTCGCGCGGATCTCATTCATAAGCGGATGAGCCACATCACGGTCGTGGTGGACGAGCTTTCGCATTCGGGGCACATGGGGGCGTAACGTGGGACAGAAGGTTAATCCTGTAGGAATCCGTCTCGGAATAAACAAGACGTGGAGGTCGAAGTGGTACGTGGACCCGAGGGAGTATGCAAATACGCTCCACGAGGACCTCAAGCTGCGTCGCCTTCTCGCGGAGAGCCGTCTGACCCGGAACGCGGAGATTGCGGATGTTGAGATCATCCGTCACCCGCAGCGGATCACCCTGGTCATTCACACATCCCGACCGGGCGTCATTATTGGAACCAAAGGCTCAACGATCGAAAAGATCGGCGCCATGCTTCAGAAGGAAGCAAACAAGAAGATTCAGATCAAGATTCGTGAGATCAAGCGGCCGGAGACAAACGCTCAGGTCATTGCTCTCAACGTTGCGCGGCAGTTGCGCACCCGATCGTCCTTCCGTCGCACCTTGAAGATGGCGGTGGGCGGAGCCATGAAGGCGGGCTCCCAGGGCATCAAAATTCGGATTGCCGGACGGCTCGGTGGCGCCGAGATGTCTCGCGTGGAAAGCATCCGGGACGGTCGCGTTCCTCTGCATACGCTGCGCGCGGCAATCGACTACGGGTTTGCCGAGGCGCGGACGACCTTCGGGACCATTGGCGTGAAGGTCTGGACCTTCAATGGCGAGGTGCTGGGCAAGGCCCAGAAAGAGGACGCCGGACTGCTGGTTCGGGATCGTCGGCGGGATGAGGGCGATGATCGCGGTGACCGAGGAGGTCGCGGTGGTCGTGGCAGAGACCGCGGCGAGAAGAGCGGTGGAAGGAGTTCGTAATGCTGAGTCCAAAGAGAACGAAGTTTCGTAAACGCCACCGCCGCGTCAACCGGGACCTCCACCGAGAAGCGACGAAGGGTAACAAAGTGAACTTCGGGGACTACGGGCTAATGAGCCTGGAGGGCGAGTGGATCACGAACCGCCAAATCGAGGCGGCTCGTATTGCCATGACGCGGAAGATGAAGCGCGGTGGCAAGGTGTGGATTCGGATTTTCCCCGATATTCCCTACACCAAGAAACCCGCGGAGACTCGGATGGGCAAGGGAAAGGGCACTCCGGAACACTGGGTGGCTGCGGTTCGTCCCGGCACGATAATGTTCGAGTTGGCCGGTGTAGATCACGAATTGGCTGAATCGGCGCTCATCCTTGCGGCGAGCAAGTTGCCGGTGAAGACCAAGGTTGTTCAGAGAAGGTGGTAGACAATGAAGGACTCGTTTAAGGACCTCACCTTCGAGGAACTGCTTGCGAAGCGGGAAGACCTAAAGAAGAAGTATCGGGACATTCGGTTCAACAAAGTCGTCGGGCATGTGGACAACCCATTGGCGCAGCGCACCCTTCGCCGTAAGATCGCCCGGCTTAACACGTTGATCTACAATCACCCGGACGTCCAAGTGGGCAGTGAGGAGTAAGTGATGGAACGCGTGTTGGAGCATATGCCAAAGGGTGCGAAGAAAATCGTCACCGGCGTGGTGGTCAGCGACAAGATGGAGAAGACCATCGTGGTGTCCGTCGAGCGGCGCCGTACGCACAAGCTCTATAAGAAGTACGTGACGGTCAGTAGGAAGCTCAAGGCGCACGATGAACAGAATAGCGCCAACGTTGGCGACACCGTGCGTGTTATTGAGTCGCGCCGCATGAGCAAAGACAAAGCGTGGCGGCTTCTTGAGATTTTGGAACGGGCCCGGTAAGGCGAGGAGCGAGTCATGGTTCAAATGAACACGTCCTTGAACGTGGCCGACAACAGCGGCGCCAAGCGGGTTGAATGCATCAAGGTGCTGGGCGGCAGTAAGCGACGCACGGCTGGTGTTGGCGATGTTATTGTCGTGGCAGTCAAGCACGCATTGCCGAACGCTCCCGTGAAGAAGGGAAACGTCGAGCGCGCTGTGATTGTGCGAACGAAGAAGGAGTACCGGAGGAACGACGGTACCTACATCCGCTTCGACGATAACGCGTGTGTCATTATCGACGCGGCGTCGAATCCAAAGGGGAAGCGGATTTTCGGCCCTGTGGCACGGGAGCTCCGCGAGGGAGAGTACATGAAGATTATCTCTCTGGCGCCAGAGGTCCTTTAGGAGACGCGGTATGGCAGTAAAGGCACCAAAGACCCGCCTGCAAAAGAACGATCAGGTCGTTGTCATTGCAGGCAAGGACAAGGGAAAGACGGGTCGGATCCTGCGCATTGAGGCGCTTCAAGGGCGTGTGCTCGTTGAGGGCATCAATATGATTAAGAAGGCCGTGCGTAAGAAGAGTCAGCAGGATCGCGGCGGCATCATTGAAGTCGAGGCTCCCCTCAGCCTGTCCAACGTCATGGCTGTGACGAAGGATGGGAAGCCGAGCCGTATTGGATTCAGCGAGTCCGGCGGCAAGCGTGTGCGGGTCCTCAAGAAGACGGGGGAACAGATCTGATGGCGGTTGCACAGGAGCTTGTTCCAAGATTGCGGGAAGAGTATCACCAGAAGGTGAAGCCGGCGCTCCGTGAAGAGTATCAATATGATTCGGTAATGGAGATTCCCTGCGTGGAGAAAGTTACGCTCAGCGTGGGCGTTGGCGAGGCTACGCAGAACAAGAAGATCCTTGACGCTTCAGTCGAGGAGTTGTCGCTCATTGCCGGTCAGCGGGCGGTAAAGACGAAGGCCAAGAAGTCGATCTCGAACTTCAAGGTTCGGGAGGGAATGGAAATCGGTGCAAAGGTTACGCTTCGGGGTGATCGGATGTACGATTTCCTCTTTCGGCTGTTCCACATTGCGTTACCGCGGGTCAAGGACTTCCGGGGCGTGAATCCGAACGGCTTCGACGGACACGGGAACTACTCACTTGGCGTTACGGAACAGATCATCTTTCCGGAGATCGATTATGACAAGATCGAGCGCATTAGCGGACTGAATATCAGCATCGTCACGACTGCAAAGACGGATGCTGAAGGACGCAGTCTCTTGAGCAAGCTCGGGATGCCGTTTAGCAAATAGCGGGGGAATAGTACATGGCACGAAAAGCACTGATTGTTAAGGCACAGAAGAAACCGAAGTTCGCAACACGGGCGTACAATCGCTGTCGCATCTGCGGTCGATCGCGGGCGTACATGCGGGAGTTCCAGATGTGTCGTATTTGTTTTCGCAAACTTGCCAGTGAAGGAATGATCCCCGGCGTGACGAAGTCGAGCTGGTAGGGAGAGGGATATGAGCGTTTCTGATCCTGTAGCAGACATGCTGACAAAAATTCGGAACGGCAGCATGGCGAGATTCGACAAGGTCGATATCTCAACATCCAAGCTCAAGCTTGAGATTGTGAAGATCCTCAAGAACGAGGGCTTCATCAAGAACTTCAAGAAGGTGACTCAGGATGGCCACCCGGTGTTGCGCGTGTTTCTCAAGTACGACGACCGCAACGATCCGATCATTCACGGCCTGAAGCGTATTTCGACGCCCGGTCGCCGAGTGTATTCCGGGTATCGGCGAATGCCGCGCGTCTTGAACGGGTATGGAACCTTGATTGTCTCGACCTCCGCCGGCGTAACGACCGGGAAGAAGGCGCTCGAGAAGAAGGTGGGCGGAGAGCTCATCTGCACGGTGTGGTAAGAAACAGACGTGGTAGGAAGATGAGAGGAATTGTATGTCTCGTGTAGGACGATTACCGGTAAAGATTCCAGAGAACGTGACCGTGACGGTCAAGGCTAGCGAAGTGAGCGTGGAAGGCCCGAAGGGCAGCATGACGCAGAGCTTTTCGCCTCTGGTAAAGATCGATGTCACTGACGGCCAGTGCGTGGTCACACGGAAGAACGAGTCAAAGCAGGCGAAGTCCTATCACGGGCTGTACCGCAACCTGATTCAGAACATGGTCATTGGAGTTAGCCAGGGCTTTAGCCGAACCTTGTTGATCAACGGCGTTGGGTATCGGGCGGAGCTCCAAGGGGAGCGACTGGTGTTGAACCTCGGGTACTCCATGCCCATTGAGTACGTGGTACCCGAGGGTGTGAGCGTGCAGACGGATGGCCCAAACAAGTTGACCTTGACCGGCATCGATAAGATGCGGGTCGGTCAGGCTGCCGCGGAGATCCGGTCGCTTCGTCCCCCGGAGCCCTACAAGGGCAAGGGTGTGAAGTACGAAGAGGAAACGATTGTCCGCAAGGTTGGCAAGGCCGGGATTAAGTAGAGGGATGCGATAATGAAGCGTTTGGACGTGAAATACCGGCGGAAGAAGCAGCGAAAGCTACGAGTGCGAAAAAAAATCTCCGGCACCGCGGAGCGGCCTCGCCTCTCCGTCTATAAGAGTAATCGGTACATGTACATCCAGGCTATTGATGACATGGCCGGGGGTACCCTGGTGTCTCTTACCAGTGCAGCTGGCGAGGCCAAGGGTTTGAAACAGTCGGTGGAAGATGCGGCCAAGTTCGGCGAGATGTTCGGCAAGAAGCTCAAGGAGCAGAACATCGAGGAAGCGGTCTTCGACCGCAACGGCAACATCTACCACGGCGTCGTCCGAGCGATTGCCGACGGAACCCGCAAAGCGGGCATTCGGTTGTAGGAGGATCACGTGGACCAGGGACAAGATAGAGAGTTCACGGAAAAGCTTATTAAGCTCAACCGCGTATCGAAAGTTGTGAAGGGTGGCCGGCGCTTCTCCTTCTCCGCTTTGGTTGTCGTGGGTGATAAGAATGGCACCGTCGGATACGGTTTTGGTAAGGCAAACGACGTTGCGGAGGCGATCCGCAAGGGTGTTGAACGCGCGAAGAATGGCGTGATGCAGGTCAACGTGAAGAACAGCACGATCCCTCACGAAGTGACCGGCGTGTTCAAGAGCGCAGAAGTGCTGTTGCGTCCCGCCGCTCCCGGTACCGGGATCATTGCGGGTGGCCCGGTTCGCGCCGTCATGGAAGTTGCCGGTATCAACGACGTGTTGTCCAAGTCACTTGGCTCGCAGAACGCCTTGAACATCGTAAAGGCGGTGTTTGTGGGCTTAGAGAGCCTTATGAACGCTCGCGAGATCGCTCGCAACCGCGGTAAAACCGTGGCGGAATTGTGGGGGTAGATCATGGCGAAGAAAGCGAATAAGGCTCCGATGGTGCGAATCACCTTGGTTCGTAGTTTCATTGGGCGTCCGCCGAAGCAGATGCGCACTGCCCACGCGCTGGGTCTGCGCAGAATCCGGCAGTCCGTCGAGCGAGAGCTCGACCGCACCACCCAAGGAATGGTTGACTCAATGGGCCACATGGTTCGAGTAGAGGAGATTGGCTAGTATGCCTGAACTACGAGCACCGAAGAACTCCCGTCGGCCCAAGCGCATCGTTGGTCGCGGACAAGGCAGCGGTCGCGGTGGCACGAGCGGCAAGGGCGATAAGGGACAGAACTCGCGTTCCGGAGGAAGCGTCCGTCCCGGCTTCGAGGGCGGCCAGATGCCCTTGTACCGGCGGATCGCGCGGCGTGGATTCTCGAACTATCCCTTCAAGAGGGACGCGGAGCCGGTAAATCTGCGCCAACTGCAGAACGTCTACAAGTCCGGCGAGGTCGTCTCCCTTGAGTCACTGCGTGAGAAGGGTGTGGTGGGACGCCGAGTCGACTTCGTGAAGATCCTCGCGGACGGCGAGATCAAGAAGAAGCTTACGGTGAAGGGCTTGAAGGTGTCCGCGAACGCCGCTCGGAAGATCATGGACGCCGGCGGCACCGTTGAAGGCTTTGAAGCCGCGGCGCCCGAACAGGAAAGCGCGTCCGACGAGAAATCCGAGGAGCAGGATTCTTAACATGGCTGCAAACCCGCTGGTTGACATATTCCGAATTCGCGACCTTCGCGAGCGCATACTCTTTACGCTGTTTATCTTGATGGTCTTCCGGTTGGGGGCCGCCATTCCCATTCCGGGCATCAACCTCAATGCCTTGAAGGTGTACTTTTTGACGCAGCAAGCTGCGGGTGGTATCTCGGTTACGCAGTACCTGGACTTCTTTGCCGGGGGTGCGTTTTCGAGATTCTCCGTCTTCATGCTCGGCATAATGCCCTACATCTCTACGTCGATTATCATGCAGCTTTTGCTGTTGGTATTTCCGGCGCTCAAGAAGATCTCGGAGGAAGAGGGCGGTCGGAAGAAGATTCAGCGCTACACGCGGTACGGAACCGTCATTGTCGCACTGATTCAGTCATTCGCGGTTACGGTCTATGCCGATAGCATACCCGACGCGGTCACATTGCCGCAGGGCCTCTACACGGTCATTTCCATGCTGTCCGTGACAACGGGCACCGTTTTCCTCATGTGGATGGGTGAGCAGATCAATCAACGGGGAATCGGGAACGGTATCTCATTGTTGATCTTCGCGGGAATCGTGGCTCGCATGCCGAACGCAATCTGGATTCTGATTCAGGACATTCAGCGTGGCGATCTCAATCCGGTCTTTGTGATTGTTGTATTCTTGATGTTCGTGGTGGTCGTTGCACTGGTCATCTACGAACAGCGGGGGCAGCGAAAAATCCCCGTGCACTATGCAAAACGGGTCGTCGGACGGCGGATGTACGGTGCGCAGAATACCTACGTCCCCTTCAAGATCAATCCCTCCGGCGTCATTCCGGTCATCTTTGCGTCGAGCGTGCTGACCTTTCCGCTACAGATTGCTCAGAGCCTCGGGCCTAACGTTCGATGGCTGCAAAGCCTGGCGGTCTGGCTGCAACCTTCCGGAGCGCCGTATCTGATCGTGTACACCTTACTCATCATCTTCTTCGCGTATTTCTACACGCAGGTGACGCTGAATCCCTTGGAGATCTCGAAGAATATTCGTGAGAACGGCGGTTCCATTCCGGGGATTCGATCCGAGAAGATGGAGCAATACTTCACGCGGATTCTCAACCGCATTATTCTGCCGGGAGCGCTGTTCTTGGCGTTCATCGCGATCATTCCGACGGTTGTGCAGCAACTCTTTGACTTCCCTCAGCAACTGGCGTTTCTGATGGGTGGTACCTCGCTGCTGATCATGGTCGGTGTTGACTTGGACCTCATGTCCCAGATCGAGGGAAACCTTCGTATGCATCACCACGAAGGTCTGACCAAGAAGGGGCGCATCCGGTCGAGGAACTTGTAGAATCAGGGGGCGGGAACCATGAAAGTACGAGCGAGCGTGAAACCAATGTGTGCGAACTGCAAGATTATTAAACGGCGCGGTGTTGTTCGCGTTATTTGCTCGAATCCGAAGCACAAGCAGCGCCAGAGGTAGGACGAGATGGCACGTATTGCGGGAATCGATTTACCGAACAAGCACGTTGATATTGCGTTGACCTACATCTATGGAATTGGCCGATCATCGGCCTCTGCCATTGTTGAGAAGGCCGGCGTCGACAACTCGAAGCGCATGAACGATCTCACGGCTGAAGAGGTCAATCAGCTTCGAAACATAATTGAGAACGACTACACCGTAGAGGGACGGCTGCGCACGCAGATCTCCCTGAACATCAAGCGGCTCATGGACATCGGCTCATATCGAGGGCTGCGGCACCGTCGTGGTCTCCCCGTTCGCGGGCAGCGCACGCGGACCAACGCGCGGACCCGGAAGGGACGCAAGAAGACCGTTGCCGGCAAGAAGAAGTAGGCGAGCGGGAGGTAGAAAAGCGTGGCAAAGACACGAAAAAAAAGAGAAAAGCGAACGGTACACGAAGGCAACGTCTTTATTCAGGCGACCTTTAACAACACGATTGTGACAATTACGGACATGAACGGGAATGCCATCTCGTGGGCAAGTGCCGGAGCACTGGGATTCCGGGGTGCGAAGAAGTCGACCCCATATGCGGCGCAGACGACCGCGCAGACCGCGGCGCAGCGCGCGGTAGACAGCGGGCTCTCCGCGGTAAACGTCTTCGTGAAAGGTCCGGGTGTAGGCCGCGAATCGGCAATTCGATCCCTAGGCGCCCTCGGATTGCAGGTGCGCTCCATCAAGGACGTAACGCCAATTCCGCATAATGGGTGTCGTCCGCGTAAGAGTCGCCGTGTGTAGCTACTGTACGATGGGGTGCTACGCTTAGTACTTTACCGTCTGCGTATTACCACAATCTCGACACATGTAGTTACCACAAGTGAGGTCTTTGAATGGCACGAAAGAATCTGTTGAAAGGGTTCAAGAGGCCGAAGGGTCTGACCTTCGAGCACAATGAGGTGGCCCCGGATTATGGAAAGTTCACCGCGCAGCCCTTTGAACGCGGCTACGGGCACACAATCGGAAATACCCTACGGCGGATACTGCTCTCATCAATCCAAGGGTACGCAATAACCGCTCTGCGCATCACAAGCTACGATGGTGAGGGCAATGCCCACGTATTGTCGAGCGAGTTCGAGCCGGTTCCAGAGGTTGTGGAAGACACCCCGGACGTGATTAGCAACTTCAAGCAGGTCCAGATCGCATTGCCGAGAGACACCGACCAGAAGACCATCATGGTTGAGCTTAAAGGTCCCGGCGAGATCAAGGCTGCATCCCTCGCGGTGGACGATTCCGTTGAGATACTCAATCCCGATCAGCACCTTCTGACGCTCATGGAGAAGGGAAGTCTCGAAGTAGAGGTTCAGATCGATCTTGGCCGCGGTTATGTGCCGGCGGAGACAAACGAAAAGTACATCGAGGTGATCGGTACCATTCCGGTGGACGCACTCTTTTCGCCGGTTCGGCGGGTGAAGTACGACGTTGAGAATACCCGCGTCGGACAGCGAACGGACTACGACAAGTTGGTGTTTGAAATATGGACGAACGGGACCATCTCTCCGGAAGATGCCGTTGCAGAGGCCGCCAAGATCGCAAAGGATCACTTTACCATCTTTATCAACTTCGACGAGAGTCAGGTTCGTGGGGATGACGAAATCGATGAAGAGGAGGAGCGAGTCCGTCGGCTCCTCGAGACTCCCGTAGAAGAGCTCGAGCTCTCCGTCAGATCAAGCAACTGCCTGAAGAACGCAAATATCCGGACCATTGGGGATCTTACCTCTCGGACAGAGGAAGAGATCGCGAAGACGCGCAATTTTGGGAAGAAGTCTCTGCAGGAAATCAAGGAGAAACTGTCGGAGTGGAACCTCGATCTCGGCATGTCGGATTACAACGCCTTGAAGGAATCACTGCGCCTGCAGGAAGAGGATCAGAAGGAAGAAGAGAATGAAGCACAAAGTTAGCGTCAATCCACTCGGAAGGACCTCGGCGCATCGAAAGGCGCTGCATCGCAACATGGTGACGTCGCTCTTTGCGCACGAACGCATTCGCACGACAAAGGCAAAGGCGAAGGCCGTACGTCGAACCGCGGAGAAAATGATTACCCGCGCGAAGGAAGATTCCGTTCACAACAGACGAATTGTCTTCAAGGATATGAAGGACCAAGCCGTTCTCGCGAAGCTCTTCACCGATATTGGTCCTCGCTTCAAGAATCGGGCAGGTGGCTATACGCGCATTCTCAAGCTCGGACAGCGCAGGGGAGATGCCAGTGAGATGGTGCTCCTCGAGTTGGTGGAGCGCAATGAGCCGGAGCAGAAGAAACCGCGTCGTCGACAGCGGAGCCAAGAACAGCCGGCTGAGCAGGATACAAGCGCATCAGAGGAGACGGCGACGGGTTGATCGCGCGCTTGTCTCAAACACAGCGGCTTGACGGGTACACTTTCGGGTCGATCGTGCCGAAACTATTAAGAGAATGGTCTATCTCTGCCCGGAGGCGCGCCGGTCGCGATGAATGTCGCTCAAAAGGCTGCACTTAGTCTTCTCATAGCCGTACTCGTTTTCAGCGCCTTCGCGATTTTTGCGTTTTCGGGGCTCTTCGACTACATTGAGGCAACCTTTTACGATCCCCGCATTACGTCCCAGACTGAGGCGGTCTTGGATCGCGGGGCCACGGTTGTCCAGTCCTTTCACGAACAAAATCAACAACGTTTCTTTCGTATCTTGCAGCAACCCGCCGCTCAGTCGGTATTCCGAGTGAATCAGAGCCGCGAGGATATTGTTGCCCGGGAGAACTTCTTTGGCAGTCTCCAATCTGAGGTAGCATCGCTTTCCCACGTGCGGTTTGTGGATAATGCCGGCGAGCAGTTGTGGTACAGCACCCGCCCGGAGGACATTGCCGCACAAACCGCGACGACGCGGGAGTACCGCGCGCCTGCTAACTTGGAGCATGCCCCCGCGCCCTTGGATCCAGAGATTTCCGAAGGCCCCGATATCCGGCTTCAGGCCGGGACGAACCAGTTCGTATACCGGTTTCTAGCCGAAGACAGCTTTGGGGTAGTTCAAGGGACCGCGCTGTTCTACGTCTCCGCCTCCGGGCTCCGGAACGATCTCCTGCGCGCCTCCGTGATTACGGCGGGGCGGCGGCCCGTGATCACGGAAGGGGGTGGGCTGGTCTTGAATGCCCACGAGGCCTTCGGTGATCCCCTCGTTGCGCGCGTGGAGGAGAGCTGGGCGGATATCCAAGGCCAAGCCGGATCGCAACCGGTGGTGGAGTCGGAAGATGCCGGTGTGTTCCTTGTGTTCAGCGAAGCGCTCGAGAGTGCCGGTACAGCGGTTCTGCTTGTGCCGCAGTCGGAATTCCAGATGGGTCGACCCATGCAGGTCGTTCTTCTGGCGTCCATCTTTCTCACAAGCTTTCTCTTGGTATTTCTTATTCTCAATGCGCGCCAGGATGCGGTCGTTGTCCTCCAGGATCGTATTAAGCGATTGCAAATCAACCTCCTCCGAGACTACATGGCGAATCAGCCCGCCGATTGGGAGCGCTTCCGGGAGGAGCTGGAGTCGCGGCGTTCGGAGGTTGCCCGGGAGATCAAGAAGGGTATCGGGAAGCCCCGGGGAAAGAAGGCGGAAGAGATTGACGAGCTGATCAATCGCAGCTGGGATGAGATCCTGGATGTAATAGGTCGTCGGCAGGGAGAGGCTCGGAGTGTCGAGGGGCTGGACTTTGACCGCCTTGAGACCATGATCGAGCAAATCATGGCCCGATTGCAGGTTTCTCCGCCCAGCGAAGGAGTCCAGCGAAGCCGGCCCGCACTTGAAAGGGCGGAGCAAGGTCCGCCGACGTCCCGGCCGACGGAGAAGGTCGAAGAAGCCGAAGCCGCCGAAGAGGCAGAAGCCGCCGAAGAGCTGGAGGAGGCCGAGGAAGCCGAAGCCGTCGAAGAGCTCGAGGAAGTGGATGAAGCCGAGCCGGCCGCCGAGCTTGAAGAGCTGACTGAGCTGGAGGAGGTGGAAGAAGCCGCCGAAACCGAGCCGGCCGAAGAGCCAGAAGCGGCCGAAGAGCCGGAGGAAGCCGAGGAGGCCGAGGAAGCCGAAGCCGTCGAAGAGCTCGAGGAAGTGGATGAAGCTGAGCCGGCCGACGATGTGGATGAGGTGGAAGAGGCCGAAGAG
>CAYPTH010000055.1:0-2793 GCA_964413635.1 uncultured Spirochaetaceae bacterium | reverse complement strand
GAAGAGGCCGAAGAGCCGGAGGAGTTCTTGGAGCTCGAGGCGGTAGAAGAGCTCGAGGAAGTGGATGAAGCCGAGCCGGCCGAAGAGGTTTCCGCGGCGACCTCGGGTGACAGGAATGAAGAGGATGAAGACGAGCTCGGCGGCCTCTTGGTTCAGGATGAGGAAGACGAGGAGGAATTGGCCGCCCCTGCAGCAGGTGGAGGTATTCGGGATCTCGAGAAGCAGATCGGCTCGGTTGAGGAGGACTGGGAGATCGTGTATCGCGATCCACTTGCCCTCGATTCCGGACTGGGAGAGGCGTCTGCGGAACGCGGTGTCGGTGACGAGAGCGAGGTGTCCGAGCTGTCGGCGGAAGCGGGGGAGGCAGAGGCTGAAGCTGAGGAAATAGAAGAGCTTGCTCCCTTCGAGCAGGAAGATGAACGGGAACCGGTAGAGCTTGAGATTCTCGGAAGCGCGGAGGATGGCGGAGGGCGCCCCTCACTGTCCGAGGGTTACTCGTGGTTTGCTGGTCCACTGGCCAAATACGGTAGGTATGACTTCACGGAAGAAGAAGACGAAGCCGAGGCTGATCTAGTGCCTGTAGAAGATGAAGGAGCCCGCGAAGGCGACGGCGGAGAGCCCGAGGAACTCGCGCCATTGGAGGAAGCGCCGGAGGAGCTGGAAGAACTGGAAGAGCTGGAAGAGCTTGAGGATACGGAGGAGTCAGTCGCTGAGGAAGGGCTCCCCTCTGGAGAAACCCCGGAGCTTCAAGCCGGATCAGGCCTTTCCGGCGAAGGAACTGATGAAGGACTCATTCGCTTGGACGAGGCGGAGCCGGGGAGCACCCCCTCCTACGAGATTCTGGCGATTCAAGACGCGGTAGCGCAATTCTCCGGAGAAAGTCGGCCTGTCATTCAAGACCATGACGGTGTTGCGCAAATCGAGCCGGAGGTGTACGGCCGTCAAGCCGAAGGTGGCCGGGATGACGTGAGGGAGTTGGTGGACTTCGTCACACATGCGGACAGCGAGGAAGCGGAGAGCGCATCTGGGATTGATGAAATCTTCGGAGGGACCCCAGAGCTCGATCTGTCCGGTGGTCCACGTCCCTATGCACCTATTGGGGAGAGACGACCGGTAGAGGGGCGCCTTCTCTTCAACGATCGCGGTCTGAATTACGACGTATTTCGTCTAGATTATCGAGAAAACGATAGTGGAATCTTCAAGTCGCTTGTTTCGTTCACGCGGGTTTGGGCGGCTCGGGCGGTGGTGATCCTCAAGGGAGACGTGGATCAAGGCTTCGCCGCAACCTACGGGCTGGGACTGAATGAGCAATGTCTCGAGCGCTTTCGCCTTCCCGGCGACTCTGGTGTGTCGCAGTGTGTCATGAAACAGCGACGCATTGCACTTCTCAAAGAGCCGGTCGCCAAGTTCCAGGATTTCAGCACCGTATGCAGCGGAGCAGACTTGGAGGTGCTTCGGCGTACGCTTGTGATTCCCATTGTCTTCCGAAGCGAGCTTTGCTATATGCTCCTGTCCGTGCGGGACAATATTGAAACCATCAAGGACTTCTTTGATCTCGGCCAGATTGAGGTAACGGGATCGGGGGAGGAGGCGTGAATATCCGTGTACGCAATCAGACGGCATTATCAACCGGCTCTGTACCAGGGCTTCGGGAAAACGCGACGGTACTTTGAAGGATGGTACTTCAAGTTTGTCTTTCCGGAGCGGGTTTTCGCGTTGATCCCGGGAATATCGCTTGCGCAGGATGATCCACACGCCTTCATTCAGGTGATAGAGCAGGGCGCTGAAAAAAGTGCCGAATCGGGAGGGTACCACCGCTATCCGGTGGACGCTTTTTCCGCCTCACGTCACGAATTCCAGATAGAAATCGATGACAATTTCTTCAGCCACGATACGGTGCGAGTTTCTCTTCCGGAGATGCACTTCGAAGGCTCCATGCAGGGGCGCATCCCGTGGCCGTCCACGGTTTTCTGCCCGGGGACAATGGGATGGTACTCCTTTGTTCCCGGAATGGAATGCCGGCACGGTATTATCACGTTGGATGCCGATGCATCCGGTACGGTAGATGGGCATTCGCTGTCGCCGGGCCGCTTCTACATGGAGAAGGACTACGGTCGTTCCTTCCCTCACGCCTGGATTTGGCTACAAACAAACAGTTTCGAAGAAGCTCAGACCTGCATAAGCGCTTCGATTGCCACCGTTCCGTTTATGACGGGAGCCTTTACCGGCTTTATTGTGGGAGTTCTCCATGGCGGAGAGCTGTATAGATTCGCGACCTATACGGGGGCGAAGTTGCGTTCGGTGCAGGTGGATGCGAGTCGCGTGCAGTTCACCCTCGTGCAAAAGGACCTCTCGTTGATTGTAGAGGCGACCCGCAACGATGGGGTTGATCTTCGTGCGCCGCTTGAAGGGGCAATGCACGGCCGGGTGAACGAGACGCTTTCGGCAACGGTGAATGTGACCCTCACGGCCGGAGACCGCACTGTCTTTAGCGGCCGCGGTGAAAACGCCGGACTCGAAGTTGTGAAGCCTGACTCCCTGAGACTGGAGCTTTGACGGCTGTGCTCCTGTGACTGCCTGTTAGGACGTGACCAGTGGGTACACCGTCCGGTTGGCGAGAAAGCCCTCGCGGAGCCGCTCGATTTCCGAGCTGAGCTTTGCCCGCTGCTCCTCCAACTCGATTTCGCGATAGAAGATGGTCATGCTCTCATCGCAGATTTCAGGGGAAAGATACGGGATAAGGCGCCGGGAAAACTCCTTCTTGGAGACAAGCGGGATTGTTGTACCGTGGGT
>CAYPTH010000054.1:0-20276 GCA_964413635.1 uncultured Spirochaetaceae bacterium | reverse complement strand
GTGGTGGGACGGGAGCCGGGGCGCCACGTGAAAAGCCCCACGCGCCGCGCCCGGGCTTCAGGCCGACGGCGACCTCGCGAGTCTGCGAGCGCTGAGTCGGCGGCCTGAAGCCCGAGGCAGGGGGAGTGATCTCCCGTGGCGCCCCGGCTCCCGGGGTTCCCCTATTTGCGAATGTACGACGCCGGTGGGTTGTAGATCTTGCTGTTCGGGGGCACCGACTCGGTGATCCAGACGTTTCCCCCGATGATCGAGCCTTCGCCGATGGTCGTGTCACCGCCGAGGATGGAGGCGCCGGCATAGATAGTGACATCGTCTTCGATGGTGGGATGGCGCTTTGTGCCGACTTGGCGTTTGGAGACGCTCAAGGCTCCCATGGTGACGCCCTGGTAGACTTTGACGTGCTTGCCGATGCGGGTTGTCTCCCCAATGACGACCCCGGTTGCGTGATCAATGAAAAAATAGTCGCCGATCTGGGCGCCGGGATGAATGTCGATGCCGGTTTTGCCGTGCAGGTGCTCGGACATCATTCGCGGAATCAGCGGCACGTGCCGGAGCCAGATCTCGTGGGCCACGCGATGGATGAGGATGGCCTCGACACCGGGGTAGGCGAGAATGACCTCCTCGTGGCTGCGGGCAGCGGGGTCGCCGTCGTAGGCAGCCTCGACGTCGAGCTTGATGCGGCGGCGTACTTCGGGAACGCAGTTGAGGATGTCGAAGGTGAGGATTTCCGCCTGGTCCATTGCCTCTAAACGGGCGGTCTCGGTCTCACTGCAGTAGCCGCCGCTGTCGGGGTTTTCTAAGCGTTGTTTGAAGCAAAGGCTCTTGAATATCTCGGCTTGGAGCGCCCTGACGAGGCGGTTCACCGTCTCGCCGGTGCAGTACCGCAAGTTCGTTTCGCGGATCGCATCCGCGGATTTGTAGCCGGGGAAGATGATCGACTCGAAGTCGGCAATAATGTTGACCACGCTCTCCATGGAGGGGAGATTGGGGCCGCTTATGTGGTTGATACCGCCGATCGAGGCGTAAGACTCAACTATCTCGTCGACAATACGATCGATTGAGCGTGGCACGGGCTAAGTATCGGTCCGCGGCCTACCCCCTTGTCAAGTGCGGGGCCCGTGACCGGCATGCTTGGCGAAGCGGCCGAGCACGACGCCCTCGGACTCGGGATGGCTAATGTCGTAGTGCCATCGGAAGTCAAAGAGGTGCAGAGGATCGATGACCGGACTCTCGTTGACGGTGAGGCTATGGAAGACCGTTCCGTGAGCATCCCGGGCGCGCTGGAGCTCCTCACTGAGGCGGTCGGCTATTTTGGGAACCTTGAAGTCTGAGAGAGTGATGACGTCCGCCCGTTGAAATTATTCCGTCCCGACCATGCGCACGGCCTCTCTGAGGGCCGGGCGAAGATCGGTCCCACCGTGAAAGCTGTGCGACAAGAACTCCGAGAGGGCCGGCAGGTCGCGGGGCAACTCGGAGATCTCGAGGGTATTGATACCTGTGGAGAAGGAGATCAGGTAGCATCTGCGCCCCTCGGCGAGGGCGGCCTCGGCGAGGGCCAAGGATGCCGCCTTGGCCACTCGCTCAGGCCGGCCGGTCATGGATCCGCTGGTGTCAATGCAGGCAATAATGGGCCCCCGCTCCTTGGGGATCAGGCGTTCTCTCCGTTCGGTACGGAATGTCACATTGACGTGCTCATCCATACGACGGTAGTTGAGGCTCAAGAGACCGTCGTCGGCGTAGCGTTTGGCAAAGACGAGCTCCGTAGCGTCATCACTCAAGAGAGCCGCCTCCGAGGGAAGCATGGTCTCCACCGAATGTCCCATGGTGATCCCTTCGACTTCGCTGCGGCCGAGGATCTCGTCATGCACGTGCCGCTCTTCGATCAGTTGCTCTTCGGTCACCGCGGCGTACTCGACCTCGGCATGCAGGCCGCGTCCGAGTATTGCGGCCAATTCGCGGACGGTGGGTTGCTCCCGAAGGAGGGCCGCCGCCTCTTCCAAGCTTCCCCACTCCGTCTGCTCCCACCCACCTTCCAGGAGGTCCCAGAAACCTCCGGCAATGCCCAAGAGGTCGGCTACCCGCTCCTGGGTCTGCCGCGCCTCCGTTAGCTCACGACGGAGCCGACGGAGGAACGACTGCACGCCGCGCAGGAGGATCTGTCGCTCCACCTCTTGTCGACGGTGGCTGAAGTGGACTCTCCACATCTGCAGGAAGGCCGCCAGGATGGATGCGCTGTCCATGCTGCCGGCGGTCTCGAGCTCGCGAGCGAAGTAGCTCCAGCCCGTCGCGCGCTGGGGATACCGTGCAGTCGTAAGGTGCAGAGCATCCCGCAAGAGCGCCGGATCCGCGGGGGACGCGGGGAAGCCCGCCGCTGCGGCCTCGAGGCGGCGGAGGAGTGCTTCCTCCTCGACGACACTTCCGGCACGCGTGCTGGCCTCCCACACCTCGCCGACCAAAGCGACGACTCGGTGCGCCGCCGCCTCGGCGAGCTCGGCGTTGCCCGTGGTGAGGTGGGCGACGTCGGCTCGAGAAAGGAGATCGTCCAGGCGGCGGCGGAGGCGGTGATGCGGCGCCGGAGCGTCGCTCTCCTGGCGACCGTAGAAAAACGAAAAGGCGCGGTCCTCGAGAAGCTCCCGGAGACGGGTCGGTAGGGTATCGTTATGCGTGTAGCGGCAGACGTGCACCGCCGGTTACCTCTCTCCGGACTCGAGAGATTCCCGCGTCTTGCCAATTGCCACGCGGAGGCGGCGAAGCTGTTCCGCGGCGTCGTCAATGGAGGCGTAGGCGGAGCCGGCGTAGGACCGGTGGACGAAGAGGTGATCAACGGCGCCCTCGTGGGCGGTCGTGCGGCTAGCCTCGGCGTGCTCGATTGCGTTGCGGGCGTCTTGGTCCAAGGAGTCCAGTTGCTCGAGCCACGCGGTGTGCTCTTCATCCGTGGGCTCGCGAAGCACCGCTATCGTATCGACGGTGGGCCGCGTCTCGATCTCGTAACTTCTCCCCTCAATACGAAGGTTCCAGCCTTCGAGTGTCGCTGCTACGGAAGTGGTGCGGGTGAGGGTTGCATCATCCTCGTAGAGAAAGACATCAATCTCGTCCTCCTCGTGCTCCTCCATGGCTTCAATGTCGCCGTGCCACACGAGAGCGAGGAAGGGCTCCTGGAACGCCTTTACGCGCACGTACTCGTTGCGGTAGAAGACGGGCTGGGGCCGGGTCTCCTCCGAATAGCCGACCAAGGTGTCGCGAATCTCGCGTCGGAGGGTGCCGAGGGCGCGGGCGACGTGGCGCGGGTCGACGGCGCGCTCCGGCTGAGCGTGGTGGAGCGCCTCCTCCAAGAGCTCTTGGACAATGCGACGCTGACTTCTGGTGTTCCAGAGACAGTGTTGCAATAGGAGCAGGTCAAGAGGATCAATGGACTCTCGGCCATTCAGGAAAGCTGCCGCCCGCAGAACCCGGACCATCTTCTTCCACCGGCGATCGGAGATGTAGATTGCGGTCTCACCCTGATCGGCGCGCTCCGCATTCACCTGCTTGATCCGGCGACGCACGTGTGTCAGAGCGCTCAAGATTCCTTGGGGCACGGAAACGCGGGCGATTGCCTCCTGCCACTCCGTGTACTCCTGCTGCGTGACCTTGAGCTCGGTATCAACGTGGTCGCGGTACACGTCCTCCTCACTGCTTATCATGCGGCGGAAGGCATCCTCCTCACTGACCGGGTGGAGCTCCAAACGCAGGAGAAAACGATCCCAAAACGCTTGAACGGTAGCATCGTCCTCAGGCAATTCATTGGCGGCGGCCAGCAGGCCCTTCATCGGGATTTTGACCTCTCGCGAGCCGTTTCGGAACGTACGCTCGTTCAGGGCGGTGAGCAGCGCGTTTTGGATCGGTGGGCTTGCTTTCCAGATCTCATCCAAGAAGACGATGTCTGCGTCCGGCAAGTAGCTCTCGGTCACACGCTCGTAGGTGTCGTCATTTTTCAGGCGTTGAATGGAGATTGGACCGAAGATCTCCTCCGGGGTGCTGAAGCGACCCATTAGGTACTCGAAGGAGCGTGCGTCCCGGAAGGCGTGCTTCATTCGGCGGGCCACCAAGCTCTTGGCCACGCCGGGGGGGCCGAGGAAGAAGATGCTTTCCCCGGCGATTGTCGCAAGGAAAGCCAGACGCAGCGCCTCATGGCGTTCTTCGACGCCCCGCTCCATTGCTTCGAGGAGCGCACGAACGCGAGATACGCGGGCGCTAGAGGAGCTTGCAGATGTGCCGGCTGCGGAAGCCATGATGGCTATTCTTGTCGTCACCGTCGGGCCGTGTCAAGAAACGCCGCGCTGCGCTACACTCGGCGGCATGAATGATAACAACATTGGAGACGGCTACCCGGACCGAGAGGAGCACCTACAGTGGACCGAGATATCCCGGCGACGCATCTTCGACGGTCGCATCTTCGACCTCCACGAGGTCGGCCGTCGCGCCCAGGATGGCCGGGAGGGCACCTTCGTTCTGGTGGAATCACCCGACTGGGCCAACGTCGTCGCGCCGGTTCACGACGACGCGGGCACACTCTGCTTCATCATGGTGCGTCAGTTTCGACAGGGCTCGCAAAGTGTGACAATGGAGTTTCCCGGTGGAATCGTGGACGAGCAGGAAGACCCGGCCACGGCAGCGTGGCGTGAGCTCGGTGAGGAGACCGGCTACGTTCCGGAACGACTGGAGCTCATCGGTGAGGTCAATCCCAATCCCGCCTTCATGAGCAACACCGCCTACACCTACCTTGCCCACGGGGCGCGGCTGCGCGAGGATCGATCACTCGATCCGAACGAGATCATGGACACCCATCTGGTCCCTGTGAAGGATATTCTCCATGCACACCGCGAAGAGTTTCACGTCCACGCCATAATGGTGTCGGCAATCTTCTGGTATGAACAGTGGTTGGAGCGGGAAGAGAGGCGCCGACGGGAATCGAACCCGTGAATAAAGGTTTTGCAGACCTCCCCCTTACCACTTGGGTACGGCGCCAATTGCCTAAGCGAAGACTACTAGGAAAGCGCGCGCCGTGTCCACCGCGTGTCCACCGTGCCGGCGCTACTGCGCCGCCGCGCGCTCCTCGAACTCGTCGATGCGGCTCCTGACGTAGTCGATCCCCGATCTCCAGAACTCCGGTGTCTGGATATCAAACCCAGCCTCCGCCGTTACATCTTCCGCGCTCGCGCGGCCCGTTTGTTCAAGGATTCGCCGGTACTGGGGTGGAAAGTCGCGGCCGCGGCTTCGGTACTGGGTGAACAAGCCCAAACCGAACAGTTGGCCGAAGGCGTAGGGGAAATTGTAGAAGGACAGGTCGTGATTGTAGTAGTGCCCTTTCACGGCCCACATGTAGGGGTGCAGCTGATTCTCGTCCAAGCCGTCTCCATACGTCGCTCTCTGTGCCTCGAGCATGAGCTCCTTGAGCTCCTCGGCGCTGAGCTCGCCGGAGGGACGCCGCTCGAAGATTGCGGACTCAAACTTGTAGCGGGACAAGATATCGACAATCACCTGCGTGACGTCCTGGAGGAAGGCCTCGAGAATGCCGAGCTTCCGGCTCTCCGCAGCGCGGTCGTAGGCGCCGGTGAAGACAATTGTCTCGCAGAAGATGGAAGCCGTTTCCGCGAGGGTCATGGGGTAGGAGCGGTGGATTGCGCTCTGGTTCTTCAAAACCTCGTGGTGGTAGCCGTGACCGAGCTCGTGCGCGATCGTAGAGACGCTCGAAAAGGAGCCGTCGAAATTCGCAAGGATCCGGGATTGGCCGAGCAACGGCAGCGATGCGCAGTAGGCGCCTCCGATCTTTCCGCTCCGGGGCTCGGCGTCGATCCAGTTCTCTGAGAAGGCGCGTTGGGCGTAATCCGCCATCTCATCCGAGAAGGTGCGAAACTGCTCGACAATAAACGCGCTCGCTTCCGCGAAACTCCACGTGGTCTGGCCATGAGTGGCTAAGGGTGCAAACAGATCGAAGAAGGCGAGCTCCGGCTGCCCAATGAGCTTGGCCTTTGCCTTCAGATAGCGGCGGAAGTCGGGGAGCGACTCCTCCATGACGGCAATGAGCGCGTCGAGGGTCTCCTGGGAGACGCGAGCGCTGCGCCGCGCCCGTTCCAGGCTGCTGTGGTAGTTCCTCCGTCCATCGACGGTCACCGCAGTCCCCTTTACGCCGTTCAGTGCCGCCGCCAATGGGATTTCCATACGCTTCCAGGCGGTGAGCTCCGCCTCGTACGCTTTCTTCCGCACCTCGCGGTCGGGGTTGAAGGCGAGACCGCGGAGCTGCACAACGGTCTTCTCCTCACCGCTGTCTTCATCCCAGGTTGCAGATAGATTGGCAGATACCGTTTCCTGAAGGCGTGACCAGGCATCGGCACCGGAGCGCGCCAGATCCGCCGCCAGGTTTTCCTCGGGTGCGCTCATCTGATTGTGCTGATCGGCAAGTTGCTCGCCCAAGAAGAACGCGTATTCCTTCAAGGCCGGGCGCCCCTCGGTCAGCGCAGTGGGGTCCGCGGCGACCGCGGCCAGGTTGTTCCGAAAGTTCACCAAGGCGCTGTGAAAGGGTAACAACGCTGCCTGGAGCGCGTTCATCTCCCGGACCGCCTTGGTGTGGGTGGTCTCTACGGAGTAGCGAGTGTAGCAATATACATCCAGATTTTCCGCCAGGTCCTCGATCTCATTGATTCGAGCAATGCAGGTCTCCGCCCACTCCCCGGGCTCGTTTTCCGCACGTGCGCGGTCGGCGGCGACTTCGGCGAAGGTGAGGATTGCCTTTTCCAGGCCCCGTCGGTCGGCGGCGTACTCGCTGCTGTCGAAATCCGGATATGCGGCAGAGAGATCCCACCGTGGCGCATCCGACGCCGGATTGGCGCCGTCGCCACCGGAGTGTAGCGCCGAGTGCCGCGCCCCGGTGGTTCCTTCAGCGCGGCGAGGTGGCCTAGCCACTAATCCACCCCGCGTTGGGATCCTCGTAGTCGTGAATGTCGTTCTCGGCGAAGAAGAGCTCGATCTCCCGCGCCGCGCTCTGCGTTGAGTCGGAGGCGTGAATGATGTTGTTCTGGGTAATGAGCGCGTAGTCGCCACGGATGGTGCCGGCGGCGGCTTCCTTCGGATTGGTGGCGCCGGCAAGGGTGCGCATGAAGCTGATCGCATTCTCTCCGGCAACAACCATGGTCACCACGGGGCCCGACTGCATGTAGCTCACCAAATCGTTGTAGAAGGGTTTGCCCTCATGCTCTTGATACTGCTTCTCGCAGAGCTCCTTGTCCATCTGAATCATCTTCAGCGCGATGAGCTTGAGACCTTTCCGCTCGATCCGAGAAAGCACCTCGCCGGCGATACGACGCTGAAGAACGCCGGGTTTGAGAAGGCAGAATGTCTGTTCGTAGGCCACGTGGAACTCCTTTCCAAAGAAAACTGATTGTCTAGCGATCCAGTCTACGGAAGCTTGTCCATCATTGCAATCTGACGCGTCTTCATGATCTCGCCGCGCTCGATGCCGGGTGTTCTGCTTGCCCATCATATGGGGTATTCTTTTCCCACCCCGTGCGTTGGTATGTTGAGTAGAAAGGAGGCGACCATGGCAGTGCAAGATGAATTGGCAAAGGCGACACTTCTCATCATTGACGTTCAGAACGACTTCTGCCCCGGCGGGAGTCTCGCCGTCCCGGAGGGAGATCAAGTCATTCCCGTCATCAACCGTCTTGCCGGGCTCTTTCCGCACGTCGTCGCGACGAAGGACTGGCACCCCGCGGATCACGTCTCATTCGCGTCGGCGCATCCCGGAAAGGAACCGCAGGACACCGTTGAGCACGGCGGCATACACCAGGTGCTGTGGCCCGACCACTGCGTGAAAGGAAGCAAAGGGGCGGAGCTCCACCCCGACCTTGACGTGACGCCGCTGAATCTTGTTCTCCACAAGGGGAGCAAGACGCATCTCGATTCCTACTCCGCCTTCTTCGAGAACGATAAGAAGACCGCGACGGGCCTCGAGAGCTATCTCCGCGGCCTCGGATTCAGCCGGGTCTTCGTGGTCGGCTTGGCCGAGGACGTCTGCGTCTTCTTCTCCGCAATGGACGCTCGAAAGCTCGGCTTCGAGACGACGGTGATCGCGGATGCAACGCGCGGAGTCGATCTGCCGGAAGGCTCGGTAGACACGGCGCGCGGAGAGATGGAGCAGGCCGGTGTCACCTTCGTCACCTCGAAGGACTTGGGTGTATGACGGTCAAGAGTGCGCTTTTAACCGATCTCTACGAGCTCACCATGATGCAGGGCTACTTCCACTACCAGATGAACCCTCGCGTTGTGTTCGACATGTTCTTCCGGCGGCAGCCATTCAACGGAGGCTTTTCCGTCTTTGCCGGGTTGGACGATCTTCTCAACACCCTGGAGCAGATGCGCTTCACCGAGGAAGACTTGGAGTACCTCGACGGTCTGGGGATGTTTCACCGGGATTTCCTGGACTTCCTCCGCGACTTCCGATTTCGCGGCGATATCTGGGCCATGGATGAAGGCACCGCCGTCTTTCCCCACGAGCCGCTTATCCGTGTCCACGCCACGCTCATGGAGGCGCAGCTCATTGAAAGCGTGCTTCTCAACATTGTGAACTTTCAGACGCTCATTGCCACAAAGACCGCGCGCATCTACTTGGCGGCGAACCACGGGCGTGTCGCCGAGTTCGGTCTGCGTCGCGCCCAAGGCGTGGACGGCGCGGTCTCCGCAAGCCGCGCGGCCTTCATTGGCGGCGCCGGGGCTACCTCCAATGTCTACGCCGGAAAGCGCTTCGACATTCCGGTGACCGGCACCATGGCGCACTCCTGGGTCATGGCCTTCGACGACGAGCGAGAGGCCTTCGACAAGTTCGCGGATCTCTACCCGGATTCGTCGATCCTCCTCATCGATACCTACGACACCCTCGACAGCGGAATTCCCAACGCCGTGCACGTCGGTACGCGCCTCAAGGAGCTTGGCAAGCCCTTCGGTGTCCGTCTGGACAGCGGGGACATTCAGTACTTGAGTATTCAGGTGCGCAAGGCCCTCGACCGAGCGGGCCTCACAAACGCCACCATTGCCGCTTCGAACGAGCTCAATGAGGAGATTATTCACCAACTCGTTTCGGCGGGCACCCCCATCGATCTCTGGGGCGTCGGCACCCACATGGTGACAGGCGGATCCGAGGCCTCCTTCAGCGGCGTCTACAAGCTTGCGGCAAAGGAGGTCGACGGGACCTTCCGGCCGACAATGAAGGTCTCCGACAATCCGGAGAAGTCGACCAACCCCGGCGTGAAGCAGGTTTATAGGTTCCTCGATCACGATGGAAGCCCCGTGGCGGATCTGATCTGTTTCGACGGCGATGAGATTGATCCAAACACCACCTACACCTTCCACCATCCCTACGTAGATTATCGCCACGTCAACATACGTCCCCGCGGCCCCGTGGTGCCGCTCTTGAAAGAACGGATGAAAGAGGGGCGGATCGTCGGTGAGAGACCGACCCTCAAGGAGATCCAGTCCCTGGCGCGCCGGAATCTGGACGCCCTCGACGAAACCTACCGGCGTATCCTGAATCCGCACATCTACAAGGTGTCGATCTGCGACAGCGTAAAGAGCGCCAAGGTTGAGATGTTGGAGCGGTATCTGGGCAATCACAAGGACGAGGACTAACAGACGAGGGCCAATACTGGTGGCTTGCTGGACGTCCGGCGCAGTGGACGTGTATTCTCTTTCGGTATGCGAACGCGGTCTCTTCTTCACGTATTCCTTCGCCTGGCTCCGGTGACTCTCCTGGCGGCAGTGTTCCTGGCGGGCTGTCAGATTGCGCCGCCCCCCCGCGATGCGTCGCTCTGGGATATGCTCCCGCAAGGCTATCAGGGCTACGCTTCGTTCAACGTGCAGGATGCTCGACCAATCGTTGACGGGATTCTCGCGAACTGGTTTCCGAAGGATTCGGACCGAGATGCAGTTCTCGACAGGGTAGACCGCATTGCCGTCGCTCTGCCGCTTGTTCCGGGTCGGCAGGCTCCGGGTGGCGGTGCGGCAAGCGGCAGTGCCGCGGAAGACGGTGAATACCCCGCCGCCGTCGCCATAGTTGCCGGTGATCTGCCGGCACTGGCGGTGAGTGCCCGGCTTCGCCGAATGGAGGGATGGGCGCCGTCTTCCGCCGACATCAACGGTCGCAGGTATCGCTATTGGTCGCACGACGGGCAAGGCCTGCAGCTTGCCGTTCTTCGTGGCGGGCACATGCTCATCTCCCGCGGCGACATTTCGTCGGGTCTGGCCGTCGTCGCCGGTGCGGCGCCTTCGGCGGCGCTTCCCACGGAGTCGCGACTGGAGATCGAGAAGGCCTCCGGGGGGCTCTACGTGCGCGAGCCGACCCTCGAGCTTCCGAATTGGCTTCCCACGCGGGAGGCGCGCCTACCCATTCTCGAAATGACGGTGGCTGCATCGCCAAGCGCCGGAAAGGGGGACGTGTGGATCCTCTCGGGAAACGTTGTCGTTGACGGGGAGTTGAACGCTCGAGTCTTTACGACACTTGTGCGGCTCTTGGCACGCCGTACGCAAGCGGAGATGCCGCGGGATAGCGGTGATACCGGCAGTGACGGAGATGCATCTCCCATTGTGCCGAGCCTTTCCGTCGAGAGAGAGGGAACCCGGATCGACGTTCGTGGTTTCATTGTCCCGCAGCAGGAATTGGAGGAGAATCTCCTTAACGCTCTGCGTCTTCTCGGCTATGGTTGAGCACCGAGGGAACCATGCATATTGCGGTAGTTGACTACGAAGGTGGGAATCTCCGTAGCGTCGAAACAGCTCTGCGCGCGGTGGGCGCCGACTTTGAGGTTACCAGTAACCCGGAGACGGTTCGCGCCGCCGACAAGGTGGTCTTCCCGGGCGTCGGAGATGCCAAGGCTGCCATGGATGTTCTCAACCGGAACGGCTTGAGCGACAGCCTTCGGGACTTCTTTGCCACCGGAAGGCCCATGCTCGGTATCTGCGTCGGCAGCCAGATCGTTCTCGACTCGTCGGAGGAGCGAAACGCCGTTGGTTTGGGCATGGTCTCGGGGACCGCGCGACGCTTCCCGCCGGAAAGCGGACGAAAGGTGCCCCACATGGGCTGGAACGAGGTGGAGTATGCTGCCGGTACCCCGCTCTTTGCCGGAATCCCGCAGAATACATCGTTCTACTTTGTCCACTCCTACTACCCCGATCCGGACGACCGAAATTGCTGGATTGGCTGGAGTGATTACGGCACGACCTTTTGCGCCGCCCTCTCATGGAAGAACCTCTCGGCGACGCAGTTTCACCCGGAGAAATCGGGCCGTTACGGTCTCCAGCTGCTCAGAAACTTCGTTGAAATGGGCGATTGATGGGGCGTCGACAGTGCTGAAGAAACGAGTGATCGTCTGCCTGGATGTTCGTGACGGCAAGACGACGAAGGGTATCAAGTTCCAGGGAAACGTCGACATTGGTGACCCCGTCGACATGGCAAAGGCGTACTACGAGCAAGGCGTCGACGAGTTGGTGTTCTACGACATCACCGCCAGTGCGGAGCGCCGAGGCATCATGATCGAGGTTGTCGAGCGCGTCGCTGAGCAGATCTTCATCCCCTTTAGCGTAGGCGGGGGCATTGGGAGCGTCGAGGATATTCGTCGCGTCTTGTTGGCCGGGGCGGAGAAGGTAAGCGTCAACAGCCAGGCGGTCCGGAATCCGGGGATCATTCGGCAAGGATCGGAGCTCTACGGCAATCAGTGCATTGTTCTCGGCATGGACGCGCGAGCGGATTCCTCCATGCGCAGCGGCTACCGGGTCGTCATTGACGGCGGTCGCACGGATACCAATCTGGACGCCCTGGAGTGGGCGCGGGAAGCGGAGGCGCTCGGAGCCGGCGAGATTGTTCTCAACTCAATTGATGCCGATGGGACCAAGGACGGCTACGAGCTCACGCTGACGCGGATGATCTCCGAACACGTAACGGTTCCCGTGGTGGCCTCCGGTGGCGCCGGTCGGCCGGAGCATCTACGAGAGGTCTTTACCGAGGCCAAGGCGGATGCCGCCCTCATTGCCAGTATGGTGCACTACCGTGACTACACGCTAGCGGGAATCAAGGACCACCTGAGCAAGGCCGGCATTCCGGTGCGCCTGGACTACTGACGCCGCAGGCGACTCCAGGCGCCAATGCGGCACGTTCCCGGCCGGCCCGCCGGCCGGGAACGCAACAATCGGCCAATTATCTTTTCTTGTTGTAACGACTTTGGTATATTCCTGCTGAAAGAGGAGACCCGTCAGATGCCTACGTACGACTACGAATGCCAATCTTGCGGACATCGTTTTGACGAGTTTCAAAACATGTCCGACCCCGCGCTTACGACATGTCCCAGCTGTAACGAGGACGCGCTTCGCCGTCTCATTGGTGGGGGAATTGGTGTGATCTTCAAGGGAAGCGGCTTCTACGTCACCGACAGCAAGAGCGGCTCACCCAAGAAATCCGCGACCACCAGCTCGAATGGTGAAGGCTCGAGCGACAAGAGCGAGTCGAGTACGACGGACTCGAAGAAGAGCGACGGCGCCACGAGCGAATCGAAGGCGACCGGCTCTGCGAAGAGCGAATCCGCTTCCACCGGCAACAAGAGCGCCGCGGCGAAGTAGCCTCGGCACATAATATATGCGCCGCGAACTATATAGGCTTGCACGGCGCGGGCGTACTGAGTATCTTATACGGGACATGTTTGATAGCATTGATCCGACGTGCGCCGACAACAAGATTGCTGAGTACGCGCAGAAGTTAAAGGTTTGCGGTCATCCGATGCGACTCAAGCTTCTCTGCACGATAGCCCAACAGGAGCAGCCCTGCGTTTCCGAGCTGTGGGTCTGTCTCAATCAACCCCAGCCGGTCGTGTCGCAACACCTCGCGGTGTTGAAGGAAAAGGGAATCGTGCAATCCGAGGTTCAGGGGAATCGACGAATCTACTCCATTGTGGATCCCTTCGTGCGGAACCTCATAGAAGGGTTGCGCGCCGAGACCTCGCCGGTCGCGCAGTAATTGTGACCCCCTCGAGCTCGCGTCGCGTCACCGTCGGCGACCACACGACGCAGGTGTCCCTCTCCACTTCCGGTATTGCACACCATCTCGAGCGCTTCGCCACGAAAAACCCTGATAGTCTTTTCGTTTTCGACGTCACTACGGACTCCCTCTTTGCGACTCCCTCGTCAGTTCCCGCGGAACGTCGAGTGACGCTGCCCGCCGGAGAGTCGGCCAAGAGCTTCGAGAGCGTCACTGGCGTCCTGGATGCCGCCGTGGCGGCCAATCTTCCCCGTACCGGCTCGATCATTGGAGTCGGCGGCGGGGCGCTTACCGACACGGTTGGCCTTGCGGCTTCCCTGTATATGCGCGGCGTTCATCTGCACCTCGTGCCGACCACCCTGTTGGCAATGGTTGACGCCGCCGTCGGCGGGAAGACCGGCATTAACTACGGCAGCTTCAAGAACATGGTCGGGACCTTCTATCCCGCCCACGAAATCGATGTCTTCTTGGATGCGCTGGCCACCTTGAGCGATCAGGAGCTCAAAAGCGGCGTGGCAGAGGTCGTGAAGGCGGGGCTTTTGGACGATGAAGCCATTCTCTCCCTCTTGGAACGGCTTCTCAACAAGCACGCCGATTCCGGGGCTGACGAAGCCTCGGCGATCATGAGCGACCTTCGCCGTGATTCGGAGCTGCTCCTCGAGCTCGTTGATCGCGCGATTGCGGTGAAAGCGCGGGTTGTGGAGCAGGACTTCAAGGAAGCCGGGATTCGTGCACACCTCAACCTGGGACACACCTTCGCCCACGCCCTGGAAAGCATTGCCGGTTTGGGCCGCTGGACGCACGGAGAAGCCGTGGCCTGGGGAATCTGCCGCGCCCTCGACCTGGGTGTCGAGCTCGGTATCACGGAGCCGCGCTACCGCCGCCGCGTGTACACGCTCTTGAGCGCACTCGGCTTTCACACCGGCTCGGTGGATCTCGATACGGAACGGCTCATTGCCGCAATGCAGCACGACAAGAAACGCGCGGGATCGGAGCTTCGATTCGTGCTACAGCGGGATCTCGGTGACACCCTCGTGCAGCCGGTAGACAGGCAACTCGTCCGCGCCGTCGTGGCCGGATAAGCCCGGCCGCCGGATCTCGACTGCACTACCTGGACAGGTAACTCAGCTCTTGCGGCAGAACGATGTTGTTTCCAATGTCGTCCTCTCCGTAGCCGTTGTTGGCCAGGATCTCGAGGTCGTTCAGCGCGCGGCTATCCCCGGTGAAGCGGACCCCAATGTCGCTTCGCACGTCCATCTGCGCCACCGACATGAGGTGAACAACGTAGCGTGAGGCGTATTCGGCGAGCGTCTCCCCGGGTTCGACGTCGAGGTCCTCAAACGAGAGGTTCGTGTCGTAGAGGATTATGCGTCCTTCCTTCATGAGGCGCACGAAAAGCAGCTGGAGCTCCCGGGTGCGCTCCTCCGGGTCTGTCGGCATCGGCACCTGCAACTCGGGCAGCTTGTCGAGCATCTCGGCCACGCGGCGGCGCTTTACCGCGTTGATCGCCTCATTTGCACGGAACAGGTCGAAGGGGAGGGCGGCGTCGTAGCGTTGTCCGCCGAGCTCCATGGTCACGGAGCTCCCGTAGTGTCGGACGATCTTCGCTATCAGCGTCGACGGACGTACGTGGAAGCCCCGGTAGTTAGGGATGGGGACCTCGATCGTCGTCTCCTCGGAGTAGGCTTGGATCATGCTCTGGCACAGGTGTGTGGCGGACGCCAGATACCGGCGCGCGAAGTACAGGGGATAGTCGAAGAGGAGTGAGCGAAACTGCTGTTCCGTGACGGGAAGCTTCAGTTTCAGAAAGGTCTCACGCCGGAGCGAGCTCATGTGTCGGATGTAGTAGTGGGCAAGATCGGTGGCAATGACCAAGAGGTGATAGATCAGGCTGATGTGTCCACGCAAGGTCGGTAGATCGCCATTCTGCTGCTCTACGTCCGACTCAAATATGTAGGTATCGTAGAGGGACTGTAGGTTGTGAAAGCGCGTCTGCACGGTCCGCAGTCGCTCTTCGCTTATGGGCTCGGGAATCGATTCGGCGTAGACGTCGGAATCCCGTTCCAGCAGCACCTCCTGGACATCGTGATCCTCCGACAGGTTGAGAAACTGCGTGGCCAGGGAGACGACGATCTCACCGACGCGCTTCGAATGACGTACCGAACGGTCGGCAGGCAGTCGATAGTCGAGCTTCTCCGTACTACAGGGCTTGAAGGTGGACCGGCCGTCCTGACCGACCAGGCCGCATCGATTCAACTGGTCCAGAATTGTGTTCGTCGAGGTCGTGACTGCTGAACGCATGGTGTCGATCACGCGCTCGGTGGCGGGGTGAAGCTCGTTCTCGACACCGACCAGCTCATACGCGGAGAGGGCGTGGCGAATATGCAGCACCTCATGCGTGATGGAGGAGAAGGCCTTTGCCGCCGCGATCGACTCCCGCACGGGGAACCACTTTTCGTTGTTCTGCGCACCGTGGCCGTCGACCAGCTCCTCGAGATGGGTCGCCTCGCGGTGGAGGTGGCTCAGGTAGTCGCGGCAGGGAAACTCCGGCTTGTCCCTGGAATCGCGAGCGAAGCGGCAGAGATCCGCGATTCGGTCCGTGTGACGTGACAGGAATTCGATGAACTCGCTATCATCTGTTGTACGAGCCGGCTCGGTTGAATTGTGCGTGGCTTTTCCCTTGCCGAAGAGAGGCATTACGTGGTGGAGGTTATTACCTCCGAGGGATAGAGACAAGTACGTAGCGAGCTATCGGTCCGCGAAGCTCCCGTGGGTCCTCCAGAGTCCCAGGCCGGGATTGGAGATGAAGTAATACTCCTCCCCGTCGGCGCTGCGGTGAAAGCCGGGCCAGCCATCCTCGGGCATATAGCGTTTCGACATTTCTTGAACATCGGCGAAACGGTAGTTTGCGCCCTCGATCTCATCTTGTGAAAGGCCGCCGGCGCAGTAGGTTACGGAAAAGCGCCCCTCCGTCGAGCCGTGGATGAGGTGTGCCGCAGCGGCCAGGTTCTCCAAAAGCGACTCGCCGTCGCCGTCGGCGCCGCCTTCCACGAGCTCGACCACCCGATCCGTTCCAACGTAGCCGTACCGGCGGATGAGCCGGTCGATCCCTGCATTCTCTCCGAAGGTGTGAACTCCCGGTGCCAAGACAACGAGCTGTCCGCCGTCGGCAATGGCCATTCGCGAACGATATATGGCTTTGTTCCCGATCCAGGTGCTCTTGTACTCCTTCGGATCGAGGTAGACCACCACGGTGTCGAGCGGTTTCGGTACCGTGGTGACGTTCACCGCCTGGCTGAGCCGCGCCGCCTGGCGAAAGCAGTCCTCATCGTCCCCAATGAAGAGGCCCCGGACGACTAACTCTCCCGCCGCGTCACGGCCGATGACGGTCAAGACGTAGACAATGGGCAGGTGTTGGGCGAATGCCTCCGCGGCGTAGTTGAGGACGCGGCGCACCGGCGTGTCAATCCGGCCCATGATACGCTCCATGCCGCAGACGGCGCCGAGGTAGTGGCTCTTGTGGATGCCTTCGCGGCCGCCGGTGCCAATGAAGATGTTCTTGCTGTGATTGGCCATGCCGACGACCTCGTGCGGCACGACCTGGCCGACTGAGAGGATCAGGTCGTAGCCGCCCTCCACAAGGGCGGAATTAACCTCCGCCGGCCAGTCGGTATCCATGCGTCCCTCCGACACCTCCCGCACGAACTCCGCCGGGACGCGCCCGAGGGTTGCAAGGTCGTTCTGCCAGTCGTGATTCTGAAAGAGCCGGTGAGGCACCGCGCCGAACATCTCGTCGATCTCCTCCGGGGTGAGCGGAAAATGCGTGCCGACGGCGGGGAGCACCGTTTGCAGCGCCTCGCCGTAGTGCTCCCACGCCATTTCGGTAATGCGCCCGGCGCGGGAGTGGAAGCGGCTCATGTCGGGGGGAACGGCAATGACGCGCCGGCGCGGGCCGAGCCGTTCGAGCGCGTCCTCGAGGTGCCGGCGGATTTCGGCATCCGATAAGGCGGTCTCGGCGCCGCCGACGGCCGTGTAGGTCATGTTCCGCTCCTTGACGCCCCCGCTCGAATGGGTGCGTGTGTGTTCCGGTGTCCAGAATCGACCGTATCGATATGCCGGGTCAAGGCGGCGAGGGCCGTCGACAGCGCCGCCGAGCTGAGCGCCGGCACTGGTCGTTCTCCCTGCGCCGATTGACCGTCACCGGATCTCGAACTAGAGTATTCACCGATATCAAATCATACCCGACCGGCCGCAGGGAGGCAGGAGTATTGCCATGATCTTTGACGTGAAGCGGGACGCAGCGACGTCCATTGTGATTCCCACCAGCATGGGCGTTCGTATTACGCCGAAGAATCGCCAACCGGTGCACACGGCGCGGGAGTTCGTCATGCAGGTCACCAGTGCGGAGAGCAACGTCGGCAGCATTGCCTCCTTTCTCGGCGAGCCGGTGAAGATTCTTACGGCTCTGGTAAAGGGCAGCCCCATTGCGCGGATGATTGCGGACGACCTTGGCCGCCGTCACATGGACCTCGAGGCCAAGGAAGTCGACCCGGGCGGTCCCTGGGGGCATCGGCACCAATTTAACGTTGCGGATGCCGGCTTTGGTGCCCGCGGTCCGAGGGTGTACAACGACCGATCCGGTGAGGTCGGCCGGGCCCTTGCACCCGGCGACTTCGATCTGGCCCGCATCTTCGAGCAAGAGGGGGCACGGATTGTCCACACCTCGGGCCTGTTCGCCGCGCTCTCGTCCTCCGCCGGGGAGCTCTGCGTTGAGATCGCCCGCGCCGCGAAGGCCGCCGGTACCCTTGTGAGCTTCGACCTGAACCACCGCGCATCCTTCTGGGAGGGCCGCGAGGAGCAACTTCGCGCAACCTTCTGCGAGATCGCCTCCCTCGCCGACATTGTGGTCGGCAACGAGGAGGACTTTCAGTTGGCCCTCGGACTCCAGGGGCCGGAGGCGGGTGGCACCGAGCTCGCCGGGAAGACCGAGGGGTTCAAGGGCATGATCGAGGAGGCGGGTACCGCCTTTCCCGGTGTCAGGCTCTTTGCCACGACGCTGCGCGAGGTCGTAAGCGCCAATGAGCACCTCTGGGGCGCCATTCTTCGGGCCGGGGGGATCGACGCCGGCGGAAGCGGCGCCGCGGCGCCCGCCTGGCACATTGTGGAGCCGCGGCCGATACCGGTACACGACCGCATTGGTGGCGGCGACGGTTTCGTCGGCGGGCTGCTCCACGCCATTCTGCAGGGCTGGGATGCCGAGCGGGCCCTCCACTTCGGCTGGGCGGCAGGCGCCCTGGCCGTCACCATGGAGACCGACCACGCCCAGCCCGCCGACGAGGCGCAGATCTGGACCATCTGGGAGGGGGATGCGCGGGTGCAGCGGTAGCGCCGACGGCCCCCGCCCGGCTTGGCCCGACCCCGCCCGGCCTCCGCCGACCGTACCACTTCGCACCCGTTCTCTTTAGCGTGAAATCCGTTCTTTTTTGGAATACAATATTGTATTTGAATACTACACCGTATATATTGGTCATGATGTTTCACAAGGCCCCCCTAGGGGCAAGGAGCAATACCATGACCTCAAAGATAGCGGCCGCTCTGCGGTGTACGGCCCTCGGTCGTATCAAACTCTCCCGCGCCGCCCTCCTCACCGCCCTCGTTGCTACTGTGTTGGTGCTTGCCGGCGCCTGCGTCACGGCGCCGGTCACCACGGAGGCCGGCCCGGACGTTCGTCTCGAGGTGGTGGAGTGGGCGCGGCTCGCACAGAACGCCCACAACATACAGCCGTGGCGGGGGGGGCTTTATCGGGGCGACCCCCCACCCATGACCCTCTACGTCGGCGCAGAGAAACCCCCGCCCGGGACCGATCCTCCCGCGCGCCAGGTGACCATATCCATGGGCAACTTCCTCGCGGTGCTCGAGGCGCGCGCCGCGCAGCTCGGGTACGCCGCCGACATCGACCTCTTTCCGAAAGGTGAGTACGACCTCTCGACGATCGGCGAGCTGCCGGTCGCGGAGATCACGCTCCAGGCCGCCGGGTCCCAGGCGGCGGAAGACGAGACCGTCGCCCGCTATCCACGTGCCGCAGAGCCGGACGCGATCACCACCCCCACGGTGAAGTATCGGTTGCGCCCCGCGGACCTGCCGTCCGGCATGGCCGAGCGGGTGGCCGACTACTCGAGACCGGACATCCGGTTCTCACTGATCAGTGACCCCGAAGAGGTCACCTGGCTCAACGAGATCTCCGCGGAGGCGTTCAGCCTGGAGATGCGGACGCCCGCGACGCTCATGGAGACCTACGACCTCATGCGTGTGAACCGCCGGGAGCGACGTGAGCAGCCCTACGGTCTCTCCTTGACGGCGAACTTTCCCGCGCGAAGCCTCTGGTTCATTGACCTTGTGCAGAGCATTGCGCCGCAGGACCCTGAGGCATTCGGCCGGACCGGCACGCGCATCTTCACGCAAGCCCTCGAGGACGTCACGCACTACGTCATGATCGTGAGCAGCGACAACAGCCGTGCGACCCAGGTCGAGACCGGCATGGCCCTTCAGGCGCTCTGGATGGAGTTCCACGCCGCGGGGCACGTACTCCTGCCGAGCTCGCAGGCGCTCCAGGAGTACCCCGAGATGTCGGCACTCTACGATCACATCCACACTCGCTACGCCGGCGAGGGGGAGACCATTCAGATGCTACTTGCCGTCGCCCGGCCGCGCCCGGGGCGGCACCTCTTTGGGCCGCGGCTCCCTGTCGCCGACGTCGTTGAAGTACCCGATTGAGAAGAGAGAATTAGGGACGATGCCCAGGGCCCTCGGCCGGGCACATGCACGAATGCGCCTTGATAGGCCATACTGCCCCCATGGATGAACGCACGCCCACGCGCAAACGGCTGACCAGAGAGGAACGGCGGGAGCAGACGCGCCGGCGGCTCAAGGAGTCCGCCATGGAGCTCTTCGCCGTGCACGGCTACGAGGGTACCGGCGTGGAGGAGCTGGCTGAGCACGCCGGCTACTCCCGCGGCGCCTTCTACTCCAACTTTGCCAACAAGGAAGAGCTCATGAAGGCAATCATTGCCGAGGGCTTCGACTCCGACATTGAGAACCTCCGCCGCATGGAGTCGATTGAAGGCACAGAGGAGCTCTCCGCCGCCTACCAGCAGCTTGCCGCGGCCTTCTACGGGAATCCGGAGAACCTGCTGTGGATGCTGGAGTTCCAGCTCTCCGCGGT
>CAYPTH010000053.1:0-20355 GCA_964413635.1 uncultured Spirochaetaceae bacterium | reverse complement strand
ATGTTAACGTTAACATTGTATGATTGTCGACGGTGGACGTCAACAAATCTTCCCGGATCGTAACAAGGGATTTCGAGTCGCTGCCGTGGAAGCCCCATCCGACGGTGCCGGGGGTGACCTCCCGCTTTCAGGAGCTCGAGGTTGAAACGCATCCCGCCCTCGACGCCATGGTAGCACGTCTCGAGGCGGCGGAGTGGGTTCCGTGGCACGTGCACGAGTCGAGCTGTGAGCTCGCCTACGTGCTCGAGGGAGAGGGCCGGCTCCACGAAGCGAGCGAACCGCCCGGCGGCGGGGATCGAACGCCCGGCGCTGGAACCGGCGCGCAACCCGGGGCCGGGGGGCAACCCGGCGCCGGGGACCAAACGCCGGCCGGCGGGGGCTCTTCCCCCGGGGACCCCCCGATGGGCACGGGCCGAGTGCTGCATCCGCTTCGGCCGGGGACCGCGCTTTTCATTCCCGTCGGAACGTATCACGCAGTGGAGAACATCGGTACATCGGCCTTGGTGATATTTGCCGTGCACACAAGCCCGAGAGAGGAGGAGCAGAGCAATGAGTGACAAGGCGTGCATTGCCGTCGTCGGGACAGGGTGGTGGTCTACCATGACGCACATTCCGACCCTGGCGGAGCACAGGCGTGTCGACCCGCTCATTCTGGTCGACCAGAATCCGGAAGCCGGGAAGGCGGCCGCCCGCAAGTACGCGGTTCCCGGGTCTCAGGTCTATACGAGCTTACGCGAGGCGAAGGAGGCACACCCCGAGATGAGTGGCGCCATCGTCGCGGTGCCCCACCACGCGCACGTACCGGTGGCCCACGAGGTGCTGGATCTCGACCTCCACATGCTCATTGAGAAGCCCATGACCCTGCACGCACGGGACGCGAAGGAGATTGCCGATACGGCCGATCGAAAGGGCTTGAAGATTCTCATGGGCTACACCTTTCCCTACCTCGATCCGGTGGTTGCGGCAAAGCGTCGGGTGGACGATGGGCTTCTCGGTGACATCGAGTATGTCCACTGCAACATGACCTCCATGACAATCGAGTTCTATCGCGGGAATCCAAGCGCTTACAACGATGTCTTCAACTATCCGGTCGGCGGGCCGGGAGAGAACACCTACAGCGATCCAGCCGTCTCAGGGGGCGGCCAAGCGCACCTGCAGATTACCCATCTCGCCGCCATGATGCTGCACCTCGCGCCGGGTCTGCGCGGCGAGGTTGTGACCTCCTTCATGAACAGCCTGGATACGAAGGTCGATGTCGTCGATGCCATTGCCATGCGCCTTTCCAACGGCGCCGTCGCGACCCTCGGCAGTAGCGGCAACATCAGCCCGGGCGACCCGGGCTCCGTCGAGGTCCACCTCCACGGCAGCAAAGGCCGACTTCGCGTGGATGCCATTTCCGGCGAGATGTTCATGCGCCTCCACGACGGGCGCAAGGATCACATTGCCGCCTCCTTCCCGGGCTACCCGGGCGACCTGCCCTCCAAGCGCTTTGTTGAGATGCTCCTCGACGGCGCGGAGCCGCTCTTCCCGGGCCGGACGAATGGGCTCTACACCGTCGAGATCCTTGATGCGGCGTACCGCTCCGCCGAGGGCGAGGGAGCGCCGGTGCGCGTCGCGGATCTCTACACTTAGGAGGCAATCCATGCAGCTTTCGGTAACGAACCACTCCTTCGAGGTTCTCCCCCTCGAAGGAACCCTTGCAGTTGCACACTCCTTGGGCTTTCGGGCGGTCGATGTCGCCGGATTCCACGCCAGAGGCGAATGCAGCTTCGAGCCGGCGGAGATAGCAGCCGATCCGGAGAAACAGGCCGATGTGATCCGCCCGCTTCTCGAGCGCTACAAGCTTCGCGTGACCGACTTCTTTCCCCAGTTCGGTGCGGCCCCGCCGCTCCATTCCCTGAACGATCCGGACGGCGCGGTGCGCGAGCGCAACCTCGAGTTGATAGAGGGTGCCGCTCGATTTGCAAAGCTCATCGGGAGTCCCGGCATGACCATCCTGCCCGGCGTGGATCACTCGAGCCGGCGCGATCCTTCCGAGATTGCCCGATCCAAGGAGTATCTCCGACGCGCCCTCGAGATAGCCGCCTCCGCGGATGTGGAGCTCCGCTTCGAACCACACATGGGAAGCGTTGCCGACACTCCGGAGCTCGCTCTCGAGCTCGTGGACGCGGTGCCCGGGCTGAAAGTCACCCTCGATGTGGCGCATTTCACATTACAGTACATCCCCACTGAGCGCGTCCTTCCGCTGATTCCCCACACCGGGCACGCTCATGTTCGTCAGGCGACTCCGGGGAAGCTGCAGACCGCCTGGGACGAAGGAACAATCGACTTCGTGGGGCTGGCTCGCGGGCTCGAGAAGGCGGGCTACGACGGCGCACTGAGCGTGGAGTATGTCTGCGCCGACTGGTTCGGGGTCAACCGGAACGACACGCTTTTCGAAACGGTCCAGGCGCGGGACGCGCTGTCACCTGTGGTCCCGTTGGAGTGAAGAAGAGGAGGCCGGCACATGAGTGACAAAGACATACAAGCATGGGCGCCCGGAACGGTGTCCGGCGCCGGAGGCAGCCTGGCGGGACGCGTTGCCATTGTGACCGGCGCGGCCCGCGGCATCGGCGCAGCCACGGCGACGCTCCTTGCCGAGGCGGGTGCCAAGGTTGCGGTGAGCGACATTGACCTCGAGCCCGCCGAGGAGGTGGCGGCGGGGATCAACGGAGAGGCGGTGGCCGTTCAAACGGATGTCTCGGACGTGGCGGCGGTAGAGGAGCTTGCCGGCTCGGTGAAGGAGCGCTTTGGCCGCATCGATATCTTGGTCAACAACGCCGGAGTCTGCCCTCGTATTCCTATCGATGAGATGACCGAGGAGTCCTTCGACCGCATGGTGGCTATCAATCTCAAGTCGATATTCTTCCTAACCCGGGCGGCGGCGCGTTTTATGCGGGAAAACGGCTTCGGACGGGTGGTGAATGTGAGCTCCACGGGAGGCCGAATCGGCGGCGTCGTGAACGCCACGGTCTACAGCGCCACCAAGGGCGGTATTCTGGCCATGACCAAGTCCATGGCGCGGGAGTACGCAGCCGACGGCATTCTGGTGAATGCCGTCGCACCGGGGGCGGTGGACACCCCGATGTTCACGAGCATTGGAGAAGAGAAGGTTGCCTCCTACGTGGAAGGGGTCCCGCTGAAACGGCTCGCCGATCCGCGGGAGATCGCAGACGGAATTGTCTATCTATGCCTGCCAAGTACGACGTGGGTCACCGGGGCTACGCTGGACATCAACGGCGGCGTGGTTATGGTCTGACGACGCCGCGAACGCGCCGGCCTCAGTGCGGTGGCCTCAACGCGCCGGCCTCAACGCGCCGCCGGTGCAAGCTCCCGGAACGCGGCAACGAGGGCGTCGGCAAAGGCGTCGTCGTTGAGGGCGGCGGGAATCCGCTCTACGCGGCGCCGGCGTGAGGCGTGCACACCGGTTTCGACGGCGGCAAAGAGCGCCTCGTCCGCCTCGGGATCGTAGAACGGAGCCCCCTCGGTATCCAGGCTCGAGACGCCACCTTCCGGGAGCAGAAATCGAACCGGTCCCGTCATCCGGTTGAGTTTCTCCGCGATCCACCGGCCAATTTGACGGTTCTCATCCACTGTGCTTCGCATGAGCGTAATCTGCGGGTTGTGTTGGTGGAATAGGCGATCCCGGAATTGCGCCGGGACGCTCTCCGGCCGCCCAAAGACGACAATGTCCATCCCGCCGACTGAGCCGACGTAGGGAAGGCCGCGTTCGACAATGGAATCCAGGCGCTCCTCGCCGGCGCTCATGGTGCCGCCGACCAGGTGATCGGCAATCTCGCTGGTGGTCACGTCGATGACGTGATTGATTGCCGATTCACGAATGAGCTGCTGCATGGCACGACCACCCGTACCGGTGGCGTGAAAGACAATGGGGTCATACTCCCCTTCGAGGGCGTGGCGAATCCGGGTGACGCAAGGGGTCGTGATTCCCAGCATGCTCATTGCCACCGGCGGCCGCTCCCCGTCGACGGACAACGACGTGGCGCCGCCGAAGGCCGCCATGCCGGCAATGGCGTGCGCGCCGTTTGCCAACACGCGCCGGGAAATGCGGTTCAGGCCGGCGATGTCGGTAACGGAGTACATCATGCAGATATCGTTGGGACCCACGTAGGGAGCAACATTGCCGCTGGCCATGGTAGAAATCATGAGCTTCGGCAGCCCTATTGGCAGGCGCCGCATGGCAGCGGTAACCAGGGAGGTGTTGCCGCTGCCCCCAACCGCGATGATTCCAGCAAGGTCCGCACGGGTCAGGAGGAAGGCGCCGAGGGCCTCGCCCATGTAGGCGATTGCGGTACCGCGGTCGTTGATGTCTGCGAGAGCGCCCGGGTTGTCAGGATGATGTTCGGCGACGGCGGAGCTCGTAACATCGACGGCTGAGTTGTGATGTTTCGACGACACGTCCACTCGGAACGGCTCGACACCGGCGGCCCGAATGAGCTCGGCTACATAGCTAAGCTCCTCGGCCTTGGTATCGAAGGTGCCGACAACGTAGACTCGTTTCATTGCCAGGTGACCCCCGTAAGCTCCTCGTTGAGTTTCCACAGCCGGGTCCGAGCCGCCGCGTCATAGGCTTGTTCGTGGGCATCCCGCGGCGTCTGCTCATGGAAGTAGATGCCGGTCGTGCCGGCGAGCGCAGCGTCGGTCGCAACCGTGAAGAGGTTTTGCGCACCATGTTCCGCCGGGCCGCGGGCGGATCCGTGCGCCTCCCGGACCATCTTGGTGTCCAGGTGGGTGCCGGGATGCGCCGCCACGGCGCGTATGCCCTCCTTCTCGAGGCGCTCCGCAAGCTCGAAGGTGAACATGATAAGCGCCAGCTTGCTCTGCGCGTAGGCGCGGCGGCAGTCGAAGCCCGACTCCATCATGACATCGTCGAAGGCGATCGCGCTCTGCGCCGCTGAGGCGACGTTTACGATGCGGGCCGCCCCCGGCCGACGGAGAAGGGGAAGCGCCTCGTGGGTGAGCACGAAGGGCGCGAGCACGTTCACCGCGTAGCGCAGCTCGTAGCCGTCGGCGCCGACCTCCCGTTCTTGCCCGAGCTTGCCCGGGCCGACGCCGGCGTTATTGACTAACAGGTCCAATGAGTCGGTGAGTGCCGTGAGCTGATCTCCGGCGCTGCGGACCTGTGCGAGCTCCGCCAAGTCAATGACGAGATGTGAGACACGCGCGTTCGGCTGGCGGGCTGCAATGCGCTCCCCCGCCTCGGCGCAGCGTTCCTCGCTCCTGCCGTGGACAATGACGTGCCAACCCGCTTCGGCGAGCTTCCCTGCCAGAAGCAAGCCGATGCCGTCGGTGGAACCGGTGACCAGGACCGTGTGACCCTGACGAGCCTTCGGGTGTTGTCGCTGCATGTGTTGCGCCTCCTGTGCGCGGCGGCTGCCGCGTTCCTCTCCTATTCGCGGCCTAGGCGTGGGCCGCACCCTCTTCTCCGCCGTCGAGGGCGGCCACCCGAGCTCGCCACACCCTCTCGTCTGCGAGGGGCTCGAGCTCGGCCACTACAAATTCGATCTGGGACATGCACTGCGTTCTCCACTGCCCCTCCCGAATGAAGGCGTCGTGCTCCTCCGGCACGGAAATATCCCGGCCAATCAGATCTCGACACAGGGGCGAGCCGTATTGCTCGGAAAAACGCGACATGACTTCCGCCAGAAGCTTCCGGGCGGTTCGCTTGGCGCTCCTGTGGTTCTCCATGCGCCGTTCGGCGAGCTCGCCGAGAGCCATGGCGGCGCCGGTGAGGGCGCCGCAGACGTTGCCGGAGTAGGCAATGCCGCCGTTCAGGGCTACTGCGGCGGCGGAGTCCTTCGGCCGATCGAGGCCGTAGACCTGCTTGAGGGTGATGTACGTCGCCTCCGCGCATCCGTAGCTGTTGTCGTCCCGGAGGAAGTGGTGGCGCGCCAGGCTCCTGGCGCGGCCGTTAACATCGTTCTCGTTCATAGTCTCCTCTTCATGCAATAAGAAGTCGTAGCGATGCAAGCACTACAAGCCCCATGATGACGAAGCGGAAGGGCCGCTCGGGGATCGCCTTGGCAATGCGGATGCCGAGAAAGGTCCCGAGTATCACAAGGGGAATTGTGAGCGCCGCGGTGAGCACGCTCGAGACGGGAATCGTATTCCACGCGAAGACGTGGAGGGGAACCTTCGTAAGGTTCATCAGGAAAAAGAACCAGGCAACGGTGCCGATGAATTTGGTCTTGTCCAGATTCATGGACAGGAAGTACAGGTTGAAGATGGGGCCGGCGGCGTTTCCGATCATGGAAGCGAAGCCGCCGAGGACGCCGAGAAGGGCGGAAAACCACCACCGGGTGGGAACATCCGTCTGCCCCCGACTGAGCTCATTCCACAGGAGGAGGGCGGTGCTCGCCAGCACCAACACGGCGATAATCCGAATGAACACTGCGTCGTCCACCCGGGCCCCCACCACGACGCCGCCGGCAATTCCCGCCACCGTCCACGGCGCCAAGCGCAGGATGAGCCGCCAATTGACGTTCTTCAGGTAGTACCGTGCCGCGACGATATCGCCCACAATCAAAATGAGAAGAACGAGGCCGGCGGAGATCTTTCCTCCGAAGATCTCGGCGAAGATCGGTATGGCAAGGAAGGCGGAACCTCGGATCCCGGTCCGAGATATGCCGATGAGAACGCTTCCCAGGCCGACGACGACCCATTGCCCGACCGTAAGCTGTGCAAGCTCGCTCATGGATTGCGCTCCTTCCCAAGGGTAGTCCGAGATGCAGGACGCCACAAGTGATTACTGAGTTGCGTCCATGAGCCGAAACCCCTATCATACCGGACCATGCGTACTCGACGTTTTCGGCTTGTTCCCAAGACAACCCTACTGTTCGCGGCCTTCTTGATTCCCATTATGGCGGGGGTGACCCTCTTCTCCGCGCGGCAGAGCCGGGCGGCCATCATGCGCGGTCTCGAGCAGCAGATGGACGTTGCAGCGAGCATTGTGCCCGAAACCTTGGTGCAACCCTTGCAGAACTCCGACTTCGACCAGGTCCGCTTCATTACCTGGCGGATTGGGGAGAACGAGACGATCGTCGGTGTCCGGGTTTCCCGTGGCGATCGGCTGATTGGCGAGTTTGTCGGCGAGGACGTGATAGAGGAGCTGACACGGGTGCGGGAGGTGCCCATTGTTTTCGATGACGGGATGAGCGATCCGGAAACGATTGGCCAAGTGGAGCTCACCTTCACCGAAGAGTTTGCCCGGGCCGACATTGCCGCCGGACTGCGGAGCTCCGTCGTGGAGGGTGTGGTGATTCTGCTTGTCATCATGCTTCTTGTCGTTGTGCTTCTGTCGCGGGTAGTCGTGCGACCGGTGTCATTGACTTCCGGGCGCATGAAGGAGATCGCCGAGGGCGAAGCGGATCTCCAACGTCGACTCACGGTTCCCTCTCGAGACGAGATTGGAGAGCTCGCCGAGCACTTCAACGCCTTCGTGGCCAACCTGGAGGTTTTGATCGGCGATGTCCGTCGGAGTTTGGATCTGACGCTCGAAGCGCAGTCCGACCTGAGCGCCAACAGTGAAGAGTCGAGCGCCGCGGTCACTGAGATGACTGCGAATATCGACTCGGCAAAGCAGCAGATTGAAATCCTCAACGAGACAGTCACCACCTCGAGCAGCACCATCGACGGAATTGTCGAGCAGATCCAAGAAACCAACAACCAGGTTGGTACGCAGGGTACCATGGTCGAGCAGACCGTCTCTTCGGTCACGGAGCTTCTGGCATCCATTGAGAGCGTTTCCACCGTGACCGACCGGGAACGCCAAGCTACGGACAGTTTGGTCGAAGCGGCGCGTGACGGGGAGAAGAAGATCGGCGAGACCAACACGGTGGTGACCAACATTGCCGCACGGGTGGAGGAGATCGAGCAGCTTGTCTCCATCATCGACTCCATTGCCTCGCAGACAAACCTCCTTGCCATGAACGCCGCAATCGAGGCGGCCCACGCCGGGGACGCCGGCCGCGGTTTTGCCGTCGTCGCGGAGGAGATTCGGAAGCTTGCCGAATCGTCCGCCGAAAACGCAACCAGCATTGGAGGAGTTCTCAAGGACATCATTGGACGCATTGAACAAGCCTCCGTTTCAACGGAAGAGACCGTCGCCGCCTTTACGCAGATTAGCGGCCAGGTTACTTCGGTCTCGGACTCCTTGGACCAGATCTCCCACACCCTCACCGAAATGAACACCGGATCGCGCGAGATCCACGACGCCATGGGGAGCCTCCAGGGCGTCTCCACCGCCCTGGTCGACAGCTCCAAACAGATGCAAGGCGGATCGGAGGAGCTCTCCGCCGCCATGGAGCGTATGCGTAACGTCTCGCAAGTCGTAAGCGGTGCCATGACCGAGATCCGCACCGGCACCGGTGAAATCAACCGGGCCATGGATCAGATCTCCGAGGTGAACCTCAAGCTCGGGGAGAACGCCCGAGACGTCGGCGCCAAGATTGCCCGGTTCAAGACGACGGAGTAGCTGTTGCGCCGGCGGTTTCACGCGGCTGTAGCAGTAGCACCGGCCGGCTTTATCTGTGTCGCCACCAAGAAGCCAATCAGCGCCGTCAGCGGGAAGACGAAGAGGCCCACCTGCAGGGAAAAGGCCTGCGTCGCCGCGGATAGAAGGAAGGGAATCACAACGCCACCAATCGGAATGCCGAGCTTGAGAATGCCCATGGCGGTCGCCGGCGAGTCGGGGAACCTTTTTCCCGAGATCGAGATCAACAGCGGCAACAGGTTGGTGATCACGAGGCCCGAAAGGACAATGAGGGCGTAGACGAGCCAGATTGGCCGGGCAATGAAGACGCCAAGCATTCCGACCGTCGCCGCGGCGAAGAATATCGTGACCCATCGCTTCAGGTCACGCTGCGCCACTATTGGCCCAATGACCGCCCGTCCCACGCCGTACGCTCCGAGGAAGGCGACCAGACCCAAGGATGCCGTCATGCTCGTCGCACCGCGGAGCTCGGCCAGGTAGGACGTGAGGATGCCGACCGTTCCCAGTTCCAGGCCCACGGCGCAGGCGGTGGCCAGAAAGAGCTTCACCATGGTGCCGTTGCGCAACAGACGTCCAATCCCTGCCCAGTCAGTTCCGCCGGAGCCTGCCGCGGGGGCATCCTTGACCAGTACGCCGGCCACGGCGAGCACACCCAACACAACCGCTCCCTGTACGAGGGCCATCCTCCACTGGAGTTGGAGAAAGAGCATGTACACCGTGATGATAAACATGCCGAGGACGACGAAGAAGTGGTTGAACGTAATAAAGATGCTCGCGCGTTCTCGGTGAGCGTCGACCAGCATGGCGTCCGTAACACCTTCGAAACAGCCGATCCCCGCTCCAATAAGGAACATGAAGAACAAGTTGAGGCCGAAGTCGTTCCAAAAGAAGAAGAAGTAGAAGCCGATGCCGACGATCGCAGCCCCGGTCGCGAGAATGAGCGTCTTCGAGCGACGGTCGGCCAAGCTTCCGGCGATTGCCACCGATGCCAGGAATCCGAGTTGTTGCACCGTGACCAGGAGCCCGACCTGCGCCGGCTCAATGCCGGCGTTTCGGGCCGAGGCGCCTACGAGAGAGATTCCCAAGCCCAGAAAGAGCATTGAGACGAATGAGAGCGTTGTGACAGGAGCCCGCCCTCCAATTATCGCCAGTCGCATATTTTCACCTCTTGCTGTCCTCAAAGCGGTTTCGTTGACACCCTGTATGACCCATGATATTATCCATCATCTATAATCGATAATCGATAATCAAGTGGTTCCACCGGTCGATTATGGTGAACGGCAAGGAGGTTTGGGGGTGAAGATAATCCACGAGTCCCAGGTCGAGGAGAAGAGCATTCCGGGCCGCTACATCCGTTGGATCGCCGACCAGAATACGTTACAACCAAAATACCTGTCCAGCTGCGTCATCCGCGTCATGCCGGGAGAGACGGTGCGACCGGCCCATTCCCATCCTGAAGGCGAAGAGCTCATCTACATCATCACCGGCACCGGAAAGGTCTGGATCGAAGGTCAGGTCCAGTCGGTTCAACCGGGCAGCACGGTGCTGTTCGAGCAGGGCAAGGTGCATATGACGAGAAACACCGGCAATGAGGAGATGAAGGTCATCTGTTTCTTTTCTCCGCCTACCGGACTGGAGAACTACCGTATGCATGAGGATGTAGTGTGGCCGGAAGAGGGCGAGAGCAATGGCTGAGAAATTCGCTGACAATCCAATCAAGACCTTTGAGCTGGACCCGGGAACGCTGCAGTACATTGGACGGGATCTCCAGCGGCCGGAGTGCATCTTGGCTGAGCCCGACGGCTCCCTCTGGTCCGCCGACGCCCGCGGTGGCGTCGTCCACATTCAGCCCGACGGAAGCCAGGAAATCGTCACCCAGCAACTGTCGGAGGATTTCCGCGCGACCGCCAGTGAGGCCGAGCGTTTCACCCAAGGCACGCTGCCCAACGGGCTCGCCTTTGCCCGGAACGGCGACATTCTTATTTCCAACTTCGGCACCGACCGTCTCGAGCGCATGAAGCGCAGCGGCGAGACGGAAGTGCTCTTCGACCAGATCGACGGTAAGCCGATCGGCAAGGTGAACTTCGTCTTGCGTGACTCCAAGGATCGCCTCTGGATCACCGTAACAACCAGAGTGAAGAACTGGATCGACGCGCTTGTTCCCGACCTCGACGACGGCTACATTGCCCGCTACGACGAGCGCGGCATCCACGTCGTCGCCGAGGGTCTCCACTTCACCAATGAGGTCCGCTTCGACGAGAAGGAAGAGTGGCTCTACGTCGTCGAGACCACCGGTGGCCGCGTTCTGCGCTTCCGCTGCGATGAAGAGGGAAACCTTTCCAACCGAGAGATTTACGGCCCCACTCACATGGGCCAGGGCGCCTACCCGGACGGCATTGCCTTCGATAGCGCCGGCAATCTCTGGGGCACCTCGGTCTACTCCGACAAGCTCTGGGTCATTCTTCCGAACGGGGACTACCGGATCCTCTTGGACGAGGGGGACCACGACAAGGTGCAGGCCCTCGACGACGCGTTCTACGCCAAGCGCGTCGACTCCGAGGTCCTCTTCAAGACGGGGCGCGGCGTTGCCCCGTGGATGGCCAGTGTGACCTTCGGCGGTCCCGACCTGCGGACCGTCTACATCGGTTCCTTGAGAGGGACGAGCATACCCTACTTTCGCACGCCGGTGGCCGGTCTGCCCATGGTGCACTGGAAGGAGAAGGAGAGAGCATGATTCCGAAGACCATGAAGGCCTTGCGGCTGAATAAGCCGAACGACTTCGAAATTATCGAGACCGATGTCCCTGAAATCGGACCCTACGAGGTGCTGTGTCGCGTGGACAGCGTGGCCATCTGCGGAACCGATCCCCACATCATTAACGGCGACTTCCCGGGTTTCTGGCCCCAAGAGTTTCCGCTGATCCCCGGTCACGAGTGGGCCGGTACCGTTGTTCAAGTGGATGATCTGTCATCGAAGTTCGGCTGGAAGGAGGGAGACCGCGTGGCCGGCATTAGCCACTGCGGCTGCGGCTACTGCGCCATGTGTCTCTCCGGGCGGTACAACCTCTGTCTGAACTACGGCAACGAGGAGCTCGGTCACCGGCAGTACGGTCACTACGTTCAGGGAGCCTACGCCAATTACATGCGGACATCGATCAAGAGCATTGCCCGTGTGCCGGACGAGATGGACTTCAACGTGGCGGCCTGCATGGACCCCTTGAGCATTGCGCTGCACGTGGTGCGTCGGTCCGGTTTACAGCCGGGTGACGACATTCTGGTGAACGGGACGGGTCCGCAGGGACTTTTCAGCATCATGATTGCCCGCGCCATGGGTGCCGGGAAAATCTTGGCCTCCGGGAGCGGCTTCCGTTTGGAGGTCGCCGAGAAACTCGGTGCAATCCCAATCAACTATCGCGAGGAAGACGTCGTCGCCCGCGTGAGGGAGCTCACCGGCGGGATGGGCGCGAAGCGCGTCGTAGAGTGCGCCGGCACCGGAAAGGGCATCCTCCAGGCCTGTGAAGCGGTGTCCAAGGGCGGTCGGGTCTCAATGGTGGGCATTCCACACGAAGGTGTGGAGCTCCCGATTCGCCGCATTGTCCTCGAGGAGATCGATGTCGTTGGCAACCGCGCCAACCCGAATACACTCGAGCCGGCCATTGCCATGACCGAGGCCAACGATATCGACGTCGCGAGCCTGATCACGCACGAGTTCCCCCTCGAGGAGTTCGCGAAGGCTTTAGACCTCTTCGTGGGCCGCAAGGACAATTCGCTGAAAGTGGTCATCAAGCCCAACGGCTGAGCCAGTGGCTGACATACAGATCAATAACGAAGGAGTGATACCAATATGGCGGTATTAAAAGAAGAGATGCTGAGCGGCGACGGTGTGCTCAGCATTGAGGTCCACGGCAACAACGTGGGGGACCACGTCCTCGACGAGATGACCTTCCTCAACTATCGGCTGGCAGCGGTGGATTTCCGGGCCGATGTCAAGAAGTCCAGACCCGACATGATTTGGAACAAGGACGCCAAGAAGAAGTCCATTGCCTACAAGGACGACCAGCTCATTCTCGAGGGTAATTGGGAGCAGGGCGAGCTCAACAAGATCTGTGTGAGCATGCTGGCGCTCCAAATGGACAAGGTCGGTCTCCACCCCTTCCACTCTTCGGCGGTGCGATTCAACGACAAGACCATCCTCTTCCTCGGTGGCGAAAACAACCACGGGAAGAGCATGAGCCAGATCGAGGGTTGCCGACGCGGCGGCCAGGTGGTCTCGACGGAGACGACGGTTACGGACGACGAAGGTGTCGTGGTCGCGGGGTCGAAGAACGTCTACCTGCGTATGCGCGCCAAGGGTACGGAGCGAGCCGACCTCCCGAGCCAGGACGAGGGTGTTGCCAAGTTTTTCGACAAGGAGCCGGAGTTCCGCAACTTCGAGACGCCGGCGCCGGTGGACCTGGTGATCATGCCGGGAATCGACGGACACTTCGCGACCAAGGTCGTCGAGATGAACGCCTTCGAGCGGGAGTATCAGACCTATCACTCCCTCATGAACTACTTCGGTCTCAACCAGCTGCTCTCACCGGGTGGCATTGTCATGCCAATTATTGATACGGATGAGTTGCGCGCGAAGCGCGGTGACTTCTGTCATCGATTTGCCAAGGACAAACCCTACTACATGGTGCGGGCAAAGACGCCGCAAATCCTCTGGGACGAAGTCGAGAAGGTTCTCTCATAGCTATCGCAAGGAGATACAATGGAACAGGTTACAAAGAACGTTTTCGCTGAAGACAAGATTCGCGGATGCAATCCCGGCTACGTGATTACCAGCGACGGCGTCGTGGTCATCGATACGCCGCAGCTCCCGACCTACGCGGTGAAGATGCGGGAGGAGGCGGAGAAGCAGGGGCCGATCCGCTACCTCATCAACACCGAGTACCACGTCGACCACATCTTCGGGAATTTCTTCTTCAAGACGGCGGAGCATGTCCTGGCACACCAGGTGACCGTGGACAACTTCATGACCGTAACGCCGCAGATCAATCCCTACGCGTACGCCTGGGAGGCGATTCCGACCGACGACCCCGAGGGCGAGAAGATCTTCCCGGATGAGAAGACCTACTTCGCGGATCCGAATCGTCCGGACATCGTCATAAACGGGGACACAAGCCTCAAGGTAGGGGACCACACCTTCCACCTGCTGCACACACCCGGCCACACTCCGGGGCAGTTGGCCGTCCACATTCCGGAGGAGCGGGTCATGTTCGTCTCGGACACGCTGTTCAATCAGTGTCAGACCTGGCTCTACGTCTCGGACGTGTATGCGTGGATTGCCTCCCTCGAGCGCTTGATGGGCGTGGATGTGGACACAATCGTGCCCGGACACGGTCCGATCTGCACGAAGCAGGAGCTCTATACGCAGCGCGCATTCCTTCTCGAGTGGCTCACCGCCGTGTCCGTTGGCATATCCAAGGGCTGGTCCAAGGAAGAGTGCGTCAAGAACATCAGCTTCCTCGATCGCTTCCCGGTCGACATCGGCCAGGAGTACATGGGGGAAGAGGTGAACAAGCAGAACGTCATGGCGCTCTACGACAAGCTGACGGCGCCCATGCAGCCATAGGCGGCATACGGCCTGCCGGCGCCGCAATCAACAGCACCCCCCGCGTGCGCGGCTTGAGTATTTGAAGGGAGAACCTCGTGCTCTGGTCGCGCGCGTTTTCTACGCATGAATATGTTATGCGATGGCATATGTGCGGTTGCGTCGCGCTTGCCGCAACCTTCGCCGAAGCATGAAATGGCCCCACCGCCACACACTTTTTCTTGACAAATGGTGAAATGTAGGGCGATAATCGATTATCGATTATCGCTAGCTGCGGCGGGCAGGGTGCCGGTCGCACATGTGGATAAGGAGGTGCATGGTACGAGAGTCGTGTTCGACTACTACGACTATTGCATTTGGCTAAACCCGTGGGGCAAAGATCCCAGAGGGGCACAAAGAAGGAGGAAGCAATGAAAAAAGCTTTCATTACCGGTTTCGTATTATTGTTCGTTCTTGTTGGCGTAGGCGCGGTGTTTGCCGGCGGCCAGCAGGAAGGTGGCGGAGACACGGAAGGCGGCGCTGAGCCGATTACGGTTGGGCACCTCACCTACCACACCGGCGCGTTCGCCGACGTTGGACCGTGGTTCGACGGCATCACGGAAGTCACGATCGACATGATCAACGAGGATCCCCCCCTCGGTCGACCCTTGCAGGCGATCCACCAAGACATCGGCACCATTGGTGAGGCGCAGGCGGCTCGCAAGCTCGTCGACCGCGACAGCGTCGACATTCTTCTCAACCCGGCGCACGAGTACCTCTCCTACCGTGAGTGGATGCAACAGGTGCAGGAAGACCAAAATGGTCCTCTGATGCCCTCCGTTCACGGCGGCGGTATCCGCGGTGACATTGGCGGCGAGCCCGGCGAGCCGATCATGCGCGGTGCTCCCATGGACTCCGGTCAAGCCGTGGCCGCGGTCCTCGTGGCAAAGGACGAGGGCGCACAGCGGGTCGTTATCGCTGCCAGCGAGATCGAAGGCAGCCAGCTACAGCTCGACGCCGCACAGTATGCGGCGGAGCAGGTCGGTCTGAATGTCGTTGACTCCTTCAGCTTCCAGCCGGAGCTCGCTTCGTACCGCAGTGAAGTCACCCGTGTCGGGAATGCGAACGCAGATGCGCTTCTGGTCTTCAGCCAGGCACAGGACGGCGGTACGATTGTGAAGCAGGCAGCCGAGCAGGGCTTGTCACTGTTGATCATTGGCACCACCGAGTGGTTGGGTGAAGCCTTTGCTAATACCGCCACCCAAGCTGCCATGGATCAGCACGAGGCCGTCTGGATCTCCGGCTTCAGCCACGCCGACAACGCGGCGTATGACTTCTATCGCCCCTATTGGACCGGATCCCAGTACGCCGACATTCAGCCGGCGGATAATTCGTACAATATTCAGTATTGGGACGTGCTGACGGTTACCGCTCTTGCCATTGAGCAGGCTGGATCCTTGAACGCCGAGGAGTGGGTGCCCGCCGTACGCTCCGTCGCCGAGCCTCCGGGAACAAAGGTCTACACCTACTTCGAAGGCCTGGAAGCAATTCGAGCCGGAGAAGAGATCGACTACGACGGCGCCACCGGCGTCTTCGAGTACGGACCGACCGGCATGGTCTCCGGCCTTTACGGCGTCTTCGAGTGGCAGGACGGCGAGCTCATCCAGGTTGGTACCGTCGAAGGTGAGCGCGTTCTCGAGAACGATCTTCCCTACACGGAATCCTAAGGTACTCGCGCTAAGCGCGTGTGTGATGTGTGTGGCGGCTCCCCCGTGCGGGGAGCCGCCTTTTTTTCGTGCGCCCGGCAGGGCGCACCACAAAAAAACCCGCGCCGATTGGACGCGGGTTTCGCACGAAAAGCAGAGGAAACGAGCGATCTATATCCGGTATCCTTCCTTCACCGTCTCGAGCGTGCAGTTTGCTACATCGTCTATCAGAAAGATCTTTCCGAGGCTCAAGATCATGACTCGGTCCGCGATTGCCATGGCCTTCGTTGCATTCTGTTCCGCAAGCATGACGCTCACGTCCTTCTTCTCGTGGATCTCCTTGATCTTGTTGAAGAAGACATCGACGTAGAGCGGGGAGAGCCCCGAGGTCGGCTCGTCGAGAAGTATGAGATCCGGATCCTGCATGAGGGCGCGACCGACGGCGACCATCTGCGCCTCACCGCCGCTGAGTGTCCCCGCCTTCTGGTTGATACGCTCAACAATGTCGGGGAAGAGCTCGTATATCTCTTCCAAGCGTTCCTGCTTCGACCGGGTTCCCACCAGGCCCCCTATGGAGAGGTTCTCCGCAACGGTGAGGTTGGGGAATATGTGGTGTTCCTGCGGCACCATTGCCAAGCCCTTTGCGGCGAGCTGGTGTGCGGGAGTGTGGGTCACGTCTTCGTCTTTGAAATGGACCTCGCCGGATTGCAGGGGCAACACCTTGGCTATTGTCTTCATCAAGGTGCTCTTTCCGGCACCGTTGGCGCCGAGAATCGCGAAAATCTCGTGCTGCACCTCAAAGGTGAGCTCGTGGAGGACGGTGACCTCACCGTACCCGCTGGAGATGTTATGTACCTTAAACATGACTTTCACCTATGTACTTTGCGACAACCGTCTTGTGCTGCCGGATCTCTTCTACCGTACCTTGGATCATGATCTCTCCTTCCGCCATGAAGTGAACGTACTCAGAGACGTTCCAAATCAAGTCCAAATCGTGCTCGACGACCAGAATGGACATGTCTTCCGTCTTCACCTTTTCTCGCATGAGCTCCATGACTTTCTCGGTCTGGTCCATCGGTAAGCCGACGGTCGGCTCGTCCATGAGAAGAAACTTTGGCTTCAGGAGAAGGCAGCGAATAATGTCGAGCAGTTTCTTCTCTCCAGCCGAAAGAGCGTGTCCGCTTGGATCTTGGAACTGGAAGTAGTCGAGGTAGAAGTCAATCTCTTCCTTCGCTTCCTTTCGCAGCTCCGACTCCGCCTTCCCAACCTTCCAGAACTGTTCGTACTTCGGAGATGCAAGTGACAACAGCATGGAGTCCTTGATATTGAGACTCTCGAAGTCCTGTATGATTTGGGTGGTCCTGACGATTCCCATCCGGGCTATCTCGTCGAGGGTGTAACCGGAGATATCGATCTCCTGCCCGTCGGGGTAGTAGGTCACCCCGCCGGTGTCCGGTTTGAGCTTGTTGGTAATGACACTCATCAGCGTGGTTTTGCCGGCGCCGTTGGGACCAATGAGACCCTCGATTCCGTGGGCTCCGAGTACCAAATCGGGAACGTTTACGACGGTCCGTCCGCTGAAGCTCTTGGTCATGTCTCGAACGTGCAGCTTCTTATTATTCACTTGCGTGACCTCACTCATGTTCTACTCCGTACGGGACGCCCGTCGTACGCCCAGGATGCCTGCCGGTCGAAACAACAAAATAAGCACCAGTGCCAAGCCGTAGAGAAACAACTTGGTCACGGGGATCAATTGCGCCGCCTGCGGAGAGATGGGCACGAAGGTCTCTACGAGGAAGTCGAAGATCCCGACGGTTGCGAGTACTCCGACCATGCCTCCGAGGACGCGCTTTCGGCCCCCGAGGGCCAGGGCGATCCACACCGTGAAGGTGACACCGGGAGTGATCATCCGCGGTACCAAGAAGTGGACCGCCGACGCGTTGAGCGCCCCCAGGAGACCAATGACGGCGGATGTCGCCGTGAAGAACCGCAGTTTTTGTTGCGTGGTGAACTTGCCGAGTCCGCGGGAGAGGACCTCATTGTCCTGGATGCTCGTAAGAAGGCGCCCGTACGGGGAGGCTTCCAGACGGTAGGCGTACCAGATGAGCCCTGCGGTTATCACCACCAGAACTGCAAGGTGCCCAATGTCCGAGTATCGTCCCAGGTCGAAGGGGAAGGGGACGGAACCGAGTCCGACAACGCCCTTTGTCAGCCATTTCTCCGTGGTAACGAGGTGCTGGACGATCGTCGCGAATGCCAGTGTCGCTACAAGCACCGACTGCGAATCCAAGTCTAAGATGAGTTTCCCCAGTAGCCAGGCAACGCCCCCTGTTACCGCGGTCGCAATGATGAGCGCGAGGATGTAGGGTACGTTGTACTGGAGGAGGAGAACGCCGAAGCCGTACATTCCGAGTCCCCAGAACCCGACAAATCCGAAGTTTACGATTCCGGTGACTCCGAACTGCAGATGGAGCACGGTGGCCATTGCGATATACATGACGATCACGCCAATGGAGAAGATCAAATACGACATGGCTTACCTCCCAATTTTCCTGAAGCGCAGCATCTTCTTGTATTTCAACACGATGATGAAGAAGACGAGCAGTATGACTTGGCCGTACAGCGGCTCGGTTACCAAGGTGACGCCGGCTACCAAGATGCCCGCCGCGATACTTGCGACCAAGGCGCCGCGAACGCTTCCAATACCACCCACGATCGCGATCATGATGATAATGAGAATCTGCCGCCATCCGAGGAGGTAGTTCACGAAGGAGAAGACGCCAAAGAAAATTCCCGCAAGGCCGCCGGCTATCCCGGCAATGAACCAGATTAGCACGGAGACTTTGGTTGGGTTGATTCCGCTTACCTTGGCAAGGTCCTCGTTGTTCGCGAGGCCGCGCATCATCTGTCCGTAGTTGGTGTGGTAGATGAACAAATACAGGGCCACGGAGATGAGCGCCACCAGAATGAGCGACGTCAGCTGGATATTGGTAATGCCAACTCCGAAAATGGTGAGAAACGAGGGCGACAAGGTATCGAATTGATAGATGTCGCTCCCGAAGACCAACCGCGCTCCGTATCGGAGGGCGAATGAGAGGCCCACCGACAGAATGATCATCTCAGTCGGACCCACACCTCTGCGCAGGGCCGGGCGGTACACGAAGAGGAAGGTCAGCACGCTGACCCCGCCGGTTAACAGGGCCGCCGGAATGATGGCGGCAAAGAATCCGAGTCCCAAAAGGTTGTTCAGTAGAACTGCAAAGTACGCTCCCAGCGTCAGGTTCTCCGCAAAGGCTACGTTGATGAAGCCGTTGAGATAGTAGATCAACGTGAAGCCCGCTGCCGCCAAGACGAGGGGAGCCGCTTCAAACAACCCCAGTACGAGAGCATCGGTCAAGAAACCCATATTCGCTCCATTTATGCCGATTCGAAGTACGTGTGCATTCTGTTAGCACGTATAATCGATAATCGATTTTGCTTATCTTCGGCCCTCAACCGTGATCTGTCAAGGAAGATTTGGAAAGGCATAACTCCGAAGTCACCAGAGAATACGCTCGCGTTCCGGCACAATTTCCTCTTGACAGATTCGAGTAACCGGGCCGACAATCGATTATCGATAATCATCGCGTACGATTGTCGACAATTCTCACGAAAGAAATAGGAGGCCGTATGGATTCCTCAAAGGTGCTGGCGAAGTTTCACGGCGATGATAGCTTCCCAGTTCAATGGGACAATGAGAAAGAGAAAGAGCTCTTCTGGTTCTTCGACGACAACCACGTTCCCTTCCCGGTGTCGCCCATGTATTACAGCCTGGACGGCTGGTGGGGGCCCACCTGTGAATACTTGTTCCGTCGCTTCGATATTCCGACCGGAAAGGCGTGGCACGGCAAGCGCATCAATGGCTACCTCTACACCGCTATTGAGCCGCGTGATCCTCAGGATGAAAAGGAAACCGCGCCGTACTTCAACTGGATCATGCCGACCTACGCCAACAACTTCTACACCTGGTGGAAGGAGCGCTATCTCCCGGAGATCCTGCGGAACTTCGAGTACATTGACAACTACGACGCGGAGAGCGCAACGCTTCAGGAGCTCATGATCTACCTGGAAGAGGCGATCGACATCCAAGAGCGCCACTTCCGCCTCCACTGGATCCTCAACTGGGCGCAGTTCACCGCCTCCATGGGATTCGTGGGCACGGTGAAAGAGCTGATCGGCGACGTCAATGAAGACACCCTCGGCAAGGTTAACGTCTCCCGAGAGGACCGCAACTGGGACAGCATCAAGGAGCTGTGGAGACTCAAGGAAGAGGTCAAGAAGAACAACGACCTGAAGCAGGCCTTTGATTCAGGTGACACCGCGGATCAGATCCGTCCCGCCCTAGAGAAAGCAAAAGGCGGCAAGGACTTTCTAAAGAAGATCCAGGGCTACGCCAAGGAGTTCGGATACAAGGCAATCTATACCCACGAGTACGTGTTTCCCCTCTACGTGGAGGACAACACCCCGATCATTGAGCAGATCAAG